>NZ_JBFAHZ010000037.1:0-53739 GCF_040654415.1 Micromonospora sp. NPDC050695 | reverse complement strand
CCCGCCCCCCGCTCCCCCCGCCCCCCCGTCTTTCTTGTTGTGGGGGGGGGTGTTTTCCTCCCAACCCCGGCTTACGCCTGCCACCACACCTCCATGATCGACTCGGGAGGGCGGCGGGGGGGCGGGGGCGGGGGCGGGGGCGGGGCCGGGGCAGGGGCCGGGCCGGGGCAGGGGCGGGGCCGGGGCGGGGCCGGGGCAGGGGCGGGGCCGGGTCAGGGGGCGGGGCCGGGGCAGGTTCAGAGGGGGGCGGGGCGGGGGCTGGGTTAGAGGGCGGGGAGGCCGAGGGCTTCGTCGACGCGGGCGAGGACGGCGGCGTCGTCGTCGGGGTTGACGCCGCGGAGCAGGTCGATAGCCGTGGCCCGAACCTGACCGATGATCATGGCGAGCGGAAGGGCCTGCGTCGAGCCGAACAGTTGCCCGGCGGTGTGCACGGCGGCGAGGGCCGACTCGTCCGCCCGGCTGGCGTACCGGTCGGCGGCCTCGTCCTGGCCGTTCAGGTCGGCGGCGAGCGCGGCACCGGCCTCGCGGACGGCCTCGGCGAGCGACCGCAGCGCGACGCCCAACTCGGGCGGCACCGGGGTGTGCAGGCGGCTGAGCGTCACCCCGGCACGGGCCAGCACCCGGACGTTGCGTACCGCGTAGTCGATCTGGCGGACCGACTCGTCGACCGACCGTAGCCGGCCGATGTGCCGACGCCGCCGCACGTTGAGCCGCAGCGCCTCACCGGCGGCGAGCACCCCGTCGCGCAGACCGTCGACGCGGACGTCCATCCCCCGGGCCCGCGTCAGTTCGTCCATCGCCGCCGACTCGTCGCGGCGGTCCAGCGCGTCGGCGATGCCGGCCAGCAGGCCGGCCAGTTCGTCAAACGTGTGCCGCACCTCGGCGACCAGCGGCGCGAGCGGGTGCCGGGCGTCGACCAGCAGGCTGGCCGCGAGCGCCACCGCGCCGCCGATCAACGCGTCGACGAAGCGGAACGGCACCAGCGTCCCGTCCGGCGGCGCGACCACCACCAGGTAGAGCGCGGACACCGCGGCCTGTACCAGGGTCACGCCGGTCGCGCCGAAGGCGACCGCGAGCAGGACGGTGAGCAGAATGACGGTGAAGACCGTCCAGGTGCTGCCCGGCCCCAGCGCCTGCACCACCAGGTCCGCGACCAGCACCCCGGCGGCCACCCCGAGGATGACTTCGACGGCCCGCCGGATGCGCTGCCCCCGCGCCTGCCCGAGGACGATCAACGCGGCGGCCGGCGCGAAGAACGGCTGCGGATGCCCGAGCAGCCGGGTGGCGAGCAGCCAGGCGACGGTCGCGGCGACGGTGGCCTCCAGCACCGGCCGCCAGCCGTGCCGCAGTCGCCCGCCGGCGACCCGTAGCCCGGTGAGCCGCCGCATCCGTCCACCTCCCCGCACACCGCTCCAGCCGAACGGACCGGCACCGCGCCGCGCCGGGCGGTCCCGGTACCCGAACTGATCGTCTCCCATCACGTGGCGAACCGGCTCACCGGGCCGCTCCCCAGGCCCGACGCGCCGCCCATCACGCGGCGGACCCGCAGGCCGGACGCGCGCCGGCCGCACCGGCCGTCCGGTCAGCTTCCGGTCAGGGCACGCAGCAGCGTACGGACGGCGGTGGTCAGGTCGGCACGGCTGGCCGGGCTGCCGGGTGGTGGGGCGGTGAGCGCGCCGGCCCCGACCAGGCGGTCGAAGAGCAGACCGTCCACGAACGCCACCGGCGAGCTGAGAAGGCGGGCCGAGACGGCGGGCCGAGAAGGTGGGCGCTCGGCCGGCGGCGATCACCATCATCTTCGCACCGGAGGGGCGGCGAACCGCACGTCGGCCCAAAACTCCAGAATAGCCATTTGTGCCGTCGGCGGCCCCGGGTAAAGACGACAGTTCGCCGGTACAATCGGCGACTGCATTGTGACTGATCGCTGACTGCTCGTGGTGAAAGCGATCACACACACTGAGCGCATGAACAGGAGAGTCAACCGCGGTAGGGCACTCCGCGTCGCGGTGTGTCTCGTTCTTCTCGCCGCGCTGAGCGGCTGCATGCAACTCAACATGGGCCTCACCGTCAACGCCGACGACACGGTCGACGGGCAGCTGCTGCTGACGGCCCAGAAGTCCGTGCTCACCGCACGGAACAAGAACATCTCGGCGGCCTTCGCGGAGCTGCGGCAGAACATTCCCGCGCTGCCTCCGGGCGAGGAGACCGGCTACGAGGACAGCCAACTCTTCGGATCCCAGATCAGTTACCGCAAGGCGCCGCTGAAGACGTTCGACAGCGAGAGCGTGAAACTGGTCCGGGACGGCGATTTCTACCGCTTCACGTTGCCGCTCGATCCGAAGAAGTACGGC
The DNA here is from genome assembly GCF_040654415.1 of Micromonospora sp. NPDC050695. Classification (NCBI taxonomy): domain Bacteria; kingdom Bacillati; phylum Actinomycetota; class Actinomycetes; order Micromonosporales; family Micromonosporaceae; genus Micromonospora; species Micromonospora sp. NPDC050695. The sequence goes on along the minus strand of NZ_JBFAHZ010000037.1, from coordinate 51,388 downwards.
GGAAAGGTCGCCGAGCAGAATCCGCAGAACCAGCAGGCATTCATGAAACTGATGTCGTTCGAGATCTCGGTGACATTTCCGGGCCGGGTGATCGACAGCAATGGCACGGTCAACGGCCGCTCGGTCAGCTGGAAGGTGAACCCCAACCAGGACAAGCCGGCCGAACTGCGTGCCGTGGCCGAGGCGCCACCCCGACCGTCGACCTCGCCGGCAGCCGCCGGCGACGACAGCGGGTTCCCGTGGCTGCTGGTCGTCGGCGGCGTACTCCTGGTGGTGCTGCTCGCCGCGGTGGGCGTACTCCTGCTGCGTCGCCGCCGCCCGACGGCGCCGGCCGCGCCCGGTCCGACCGCGCCCGGTCCGTCTCCGGGCGCGGCGGGGCCCGGCTGATCCATCGGTGGCCGGCCCTGCCGGCCACGCCCGGCCCCGGCCGCCCCGCGACGACGGCGACCGGCCCCGGCGCTCCCGCCCGGGGGCACCGGACCTCACCTCCACCACATCCCGGTCGCACCATCGCAGAAAAGGGGGATCGCCGTGAACGATCTCTTCACCTGGGCCGCCCTGGGCAGCATCGCCGGCGCGAGCGCCGCCACCCTGCTGGCCACCAACGTCATCGGCGGCCTGATCGGCCCCAGCGGGGACAAGCTCCGCAAGTGGATCGCCATCGCCATCGCACTGCTGCTGTCCTACGTGACCGCGGCGTTCGCCGACGAGGCCGGCGGCGAGAAGTGGGTCATCGCGTTCTTCAACGCGCTGGTGATCTTCTCCGCCGCGCTCGGCATCAACCAGTTCCCGCCCGGCAACCGGCAGGCGACCCCGACCCAGGTCGCGAGCGGTCGCGAGCCCCGAGTCTTCCGCTCCTGGGTCTGAGGGGTGACGTCATGATCTTCGGAATTCTCAGCGCGGCGGTCCAGGTCTGCGTCGGCGCCGTCCTCGGCCTCCTGGCCGGCGGCCCGGTCGGCCTGCTCATCGGCGCCGTCGTGGGCCTGCTGGTCGGCGCGGTCTTCGGCTGGGCGGTGGCCTCCGCCGGGGTGTACGCGTCGGACGCGCGCGGCATCTTCCTCTTCGTCGTCGACCACACCTGGAGCCTGCTGAACACGGTCGTCGGGGCCATCTACCTGGCCGTGCACCTGATCTTCGGGCACTCGTTGGACCGGCCCACCTCACTGAGCAGTGGCCGAGTCAGCGTGGTGGAGGGCGTCTCACCCCGCTACGCCACCACCATCGGCACCGTCTGCGCCGGCTCCAGCTCGGGCATCCAGCGACACGAGGACGTGCACATCTTCCAGGCGCGCCTGCTCGGCCCGCTCTACATCCCGCTGGTGCTGGCGAACTACGTGCTGTTCACCATCGCCCCGGTGTGGCTGCTCTACCACGACCACACGAACGCCCCGATCAACCGCTTCACCCGGTACTTCGAGATCGGCGTCTACCCGCACGTGTGGAACGAGGCCATCGCGTACCGGATCCAGGGGACGCCGCCGCGATGACCGGGCGCGGACCGATCGAGACGGCCACCACCGAGCTGGCCACCTGGCTGACCGGCGCGGCGGGCGAACCCGTCCCGATCGGCCCGCCCCGCACCGACGGCGACGGGCTCACCCTCTGGCCGATGGATCTGCGCCCGGCCCGGCAGACCCGCTCCAGCGGCGCGGTCCGCGAACCGTACCGGTTCACGATCCGCTACCTGCTCTGCGTGACCGGACCGGCCGGACTGGACCGCCTCGACCGGGTGCTCACCGCTGCCACCAGCGACGGCAGCTACCCGGTGGTGCTGGAGGCCGGCGACCCCACCCTGTGGACGGCGCTCGGCGCCGCACCCCGCCCGGCACTGCTCATCGACGTGCCGGCGCAGGTGGACCACCCGACCCCGGCCGCGCCGCCGGTGCTGCGACCGCTGCGGCTGCACCACCTTGCGGTACGCAGCCTCGCCGGCCGGGTGGTCGGCCCCGAGGACCAACCACTGGCGGCGATGCGCGTCGAACTGCCCGGCAGCCCGTCGGCCACCCACACCGATCCCGACGGCCGGTTCCTCATCGTCGGCGTCCCGCACGACCCCGAACACCCCGCACCGGTACGACTGCGGCTGACCGGACGAGGGCTCGTGCTCACCGCCGACGTCGACGCGGACGAGGACGACATCGTCATCGTCTGCGCGCCACCGACCAACTGACGCCCACCCGCACAGGAGGACCGATGCCCAGCTACTTCTCCCCCGGCATCTACGTCGAGGAGGTCCCCAGCGGCGCCCGACCCATCGGACCGGCGAGCACCAGCATCGCCGCGTTCGTCGGCGTCGCCCCGGACCGTGGCGCCCACCTGGGCAAAGCGGTACCGGTCAACAACTGGACCGAGTTCCTGCGGCTCTTCGCCGGCGGGGACCAGGTGGAGAGCACCCCGCTGGCCCGGGCGGTCTTCGGTTTCCTCGACAACGGCGGCGCCCGCTGCTGGATCGTCAACGTCGGCGACGGCGGCGCGATCACCGGCACCGGCAAGCAACGCGGCGGCCTGCAACTGCTGGAGGCCATCGACGAGATCTCCATCATCGCCGCGCCCGGCTTCCACGACGTGGTCGCCCACGAGGCGCTGCTCAGCATGGCCGAACGGACCCGCACGATGGTCGCGATCTGCGACCCGGCGCCCGACATCGACGACATCGCCGCGTTGACCCGCGTCGCCACACCGTCGTCCGGCAAGCCTCCGAAACCCGCCGAGGGTGCCGGCGGCAGCGCCGCCGGCTCCGGCGGTCCCGGCGGCTCGGGTGGCGTGGACGGGGCGGCGTACCGGCCCCGGCAGTCCGAGTTCGGCGCCTTCTACTACCCGTGGCTGCGGGTCCGTGACCCGATCAGCGGGGAGCTGGAACTCACCCCGCCGAGCGGGCACCTGGCCGGCATCTGGGCCCGCACCGACGCCCTGCGCGGCGTCCACAAGGCACCCGCCAACGAGCCGGTACGCGGCGCCGTCGACCTGGGCTACCTCGTCACCCGGCCCGAACACGACGTGCTCAACCCCAAGGGCGTCAACGTGATCCGCTACTTCGCCGGCGAGGGCATCCGCGTCTGGGGCGCCCGTACGCTCGCCGCCGAGGCCAGCGAGTGGCGCTACCTCAACGTACGGCGGCTCAGCATCGCCATCGAGCAGGCCATCGCCAACGGCACCCGCTGGATGGTCTTCGAGCCCAACGACTTCACGCTCTGGCGTTCGATCCGCCGCGACATCGGGGCGTTCCTCACCCGCGTCTGGCGCGACGGCGCACTGCTCGGACGCAGCCCCGAGGAGGCGTTCTTCGTCAAGTGCGACGAGGAGACCAACCCGCCGGACGTCCGCGACGCGGGCATGGTGATCGCCCACATCGGCATCGCCGTCGTCAAACCCGCCGAATTCGTGGTGTTCAAGCTGAGCCAGTGGGCCGGCGGCACCGAGACCGAGACGATCGGAGGCTGACATGCCCACCACGGCCGCCCCGCAACCGGGCGCACCGGTCGACCCGTACCGGGCCTACAACTTCAGGCTGCTCATCAACGGTGTCACCAACGGCCACTTCACCGAGATGAGCGGGCTGGAGGTGAACATTCCCGGGCAGCCGTACCGGGAGCACGGCGTCGGCCGGATGCGGATGGTGCCGGGCCAGGCCGAGTACGAGCCGGTGACCCTGCACTTCGGGCTCACCGCGTCCCGGGAACTGTGGGACTGGGTGAACGCCACCGCGCAGGGCACCGTCAACCGCCGCAACGTCTCGGTGGTCCTGCTGGACCCGGTGGGCACCGCCGAGGTGCTGCGGTGGAACCTGATCGACGCCTGGCCCACCCGGTGGCGCGGGGCGCACCTCAACACGCTCAGCCACGAGATCGCCATCGCGTCGCTGACCCTGCGCTACGAGGGCCTGGAGCTGGAGACCGGCGGTGCCACCGCGCCGACCCCCGCGTAACTGGCTGGCCGACCGGCTGCGCTCGGCGGCCGGGGCGGCGCAGCGCCTCGCCGGGCGGATCGAGGAACCCGGCGTACCCGCGGAGCGCCCGGCGGACGTGCCGCGTCGCTTCGGGGAGCCACCACCGCACTGGCTGAACCTGGTCGCCGCACACGCCCCGGGCCTGCTGCGCGAACTGGACCTCGACCCGCCACCGACCGCCATACAGCAGACGCGGGGCGGCGACGGATTGTCGGCAGGTGACGCGGCGTCGACCGCTGCGGAGCGGCCGCGGTCCGGGGCCGCACGGCCATCCGGACGTGCGGAGGAGGTCCGGCCCGCCGCCCAGACCGTCGAGCCTCACGCTCACGGCGGAGATGGCACCACGGGTGGTTCCGCGGCGTCCGCGCGGCACGGTGGTCCGGGTCCGGGCGGTTTCCAGGCTTCCGGTACGACGGTCGGCCGCGAGTGGACGGACGAGTCCGGGACGACGGGCGGCGCTGGTCCCGCGGGGCGCCTCGGCGCAGCAGGCGCCTTCGGCGCAGCGGGCGGGTCCGGGACGGCCGGCGGGTTCGGCACGGCCGGCGGGTTCGGCACGGCCGGCGGGTTCGGCACGGCCGGCGGGTTCGGCACGGCCGGCGGGTTCGGCACGGCCGGCGGGCAGGACGCAGCGGGCGGGATCGGCGCGGCGGGCGGGTCCGGGACGGCGGGCGGGGCGTTTGGCGTCGGTGGCCCGCCGGCGGTGGGTGCGGACGGGTGGCGATCGGCGGACCGGGCCGGCGGGTCGGGCCGTCCGTCCGGTGCGGCTGACGGTCCCGGCGACCCGGGCATCGGCAGCGCCTCAGCAGGCGCCGACACCCAAGGCGCGGCGGCGGCCTCGCACACGGACCGTGGGGTGGCCGGGCGGCTGCTGGATCGTTGGCGCCTGCGCTCGCCGTCCCGGCGGGGCGAGGCGACAGGGCCGCCCGCGCGCACCATCGCCGCGTCCACCGACACGAACTGGCCGCGCCGGACCGGCGAGCCGACCAGTCAGCCCAGCCGGCCAGTCCGGCGTCCGCCCCGCACACCCGCCGAGATCGTGAGAGATGTCGGCCGCTCCCGGGACACTCGCCTGCCACGATCCGCGGCCGCCTTCGCCGACGCCGGCGGGGTGGGGTCGGATCGGGCGGGCGGGCTTGTCGGGGACGGGTCGTGGCCGGCTCTTCCCGACGATCGCGCATGGCCGGGCCAGCAGACCGAGCAGCCGGCCGAGCAGGGCGTCGGGCAGCGGACCGCACGGCCGGGCGGGCAACGCGCCGGGCAGTGGGGCGTACCGCCGGGCGGCGCGGTGGCAGAGGGCTGGGCCGGCGCGGTGGCACGCGACCCGAGCGGCGGGCGACGGCCGGTGCGCGGGGCGATCCCGTTGTCCACCACCCAGGCGACGGCCGTCGACCCGTGGCCGGCGTTGCCGGATGACGGACCGCTGTGGGCGCTGCCCACCGCGGCGTGGGACACGGCCCAGCTCGCCCGACTGGAGCGGGAACAGGCGGGCGACTGATGGAACGCGTGGCCTTCCTCATCGACTCCTCCGGGGAACGGGTGGACTGCCTGCTCAACCCGGAGACCGTGCAGGTGACCCGGCTCGCCGGCGTACGGCACCGGGGCGTGGCCGGTGGGCAGCTCACCGGGGCGGGACTGGCCGACGACCCGCTGGTCTTCACCGGCGGCGGCCGCACCGAGCTGGTGCTCGACCTGCTGTTCGACGTCGACTTCGTCCAGGCGCAGGTCCGGCCGGCCGACGTGCGGGTGTTGACGCGTCCGCTGTGGATGCTGGCCGAGAACTCCGGCTCCGAGCACGGATGGTTGCGGCCACCGCTGGTCCGGCTGGTCTGGGGCAAGACCTGGAACGTGCCCGGGGTGATCATCGCGGTGGCGGAGCGGTTCGACGCGTTCACCGGCACCGGCTCACCTCGGCGCTCCTGGCTGCGGTTGAAGCTGGTGCGGGCCGCCGAGACCGCCGATCAGGCGCAGGCCGGGTTCGCCGAGGAACTGGCCGCGGCGAACACCCCGACCGCCGCACCAGGCAGCGCGGTCATCGCCGCCGGTGACGGCGCCGCCGAGCCGGGCCGCTCCGGTGTGCGCTTCGACCTGCTCGCCAACGACGCGCTCGGCTCGCCGTTGCGCTGGCGGCTGCTGGCCGAACACAACCGGATCACCGACCCGCTCGCGGTGCCGGCCGGCACCACCCTCGCCGTACCCCCACCCCACAGTGCCCCGGGCGCGTCGACGCTGACCGGTATGGCCCGGGCGGTGGCCGGCGCGGTCGGCGCCGGCGCGTCGTTCCTCGGCTCCTCGATCGCCACCGCCACCGCGGGCTGGGCCGCGCCGGCCGACACGACACCCGCACCGGCCACCGCCGCACCGACCGGCACCAGTCCCGCGGGTGCGCCGTGACCAGCGTCGTGCCCCGGGCGCTGATCGTCCTGCTGGACGGCGTCGAGCTGACCGCCACGGCCCGCCAGCGGCTGCGTTCCCTGCGGGTGGCGGCCCGCCTGGACCAGCCCACCCAGGCCGAACTGGTGCTCGCCACCACCGCCGGGGTCGGCGCGTTCGACCCGGCGGTACGCCCCGGCACGACGCTCGACGTACGCCTCGTCGACCACGCTGACGCCCTGTTCACCGGGGAGGTCACCGGTGTGGAGGTCGAGTACGCCGCGGACGGCGCGGCAGTGCTGCGGCTGCGGGCGTACGACGCGTTGCACCGGCTGCGCAAGCGTCAGGGGTTGCGGGTCTTCACGTCGGTGACCGCCGCCGACCTGGCCCGGGAGCTGTGCGGCGAGGTCGGGCTGGACGTGACGGCGGAGACCGACGGGCCACGGTTGGAGCGGCTGGTGCAGCACCGGCACAGCGATCTGGAGCTGCTGCGCGACGTGACCGGCCGGGCCGGGCTGCACCTGGCCGCCGACGGCGACGGGGTCCGACTGGTCACCCTCGCCGGGTACGGGGAGCCGGTCGCGTTGGCCCTCGGCGCGGGTGTGCACAGCCTGCGGTTGTCCACCAACGCCGACCAGGCCAGCGGTGCCAGCGCCGCGCTGGGCTGGCATCCGCAGCGGGCCGAGCCGATCAGCCAGCGGGCCGACGAGGCGCGGTGCGGTCGACCGGCCGGTGACCGGCCGGACCCGGCTGACGTGGGCGCCGACGGGGTACGCACCGCCGTCGACCAGCCGGGTCGTAGTGACGACGAGTTGGCGGCGCTGGCCCAGGCGCGACTGGACACCCGCGCCGCCGCGCTGGTCACCGCCGAGGGGGTGGCCGAGGGTGATCCGGCGCTGCGCCCCGGCCGGCGGATCGACCTGAGTGGGGTGCCGGACCCGGTCGCCGGGGCGTACGTGCTGACCGAGGTGGTGCACACCGTCGACGGCGACGGGCACCTGACCCGGTTCTCCACGGTGCCGCCGACCACCCCGCCGGCCGTGACCGGCGGCGCGGTGGTCACCCTGGGCACGGTCACCGACGTCGCCGACCCCGATGGGCTGGGCCGGGTGCGGCTGACCCTGCCGGCGTACGGGGACCTGGACGCCGGGTGGCTCGGCGTGCTCTGCCCCGGGGCGGGCCGCGGCAAGGGTCTGGTGGCGCTGCCCGATCCGGAGGACACCGTGCTGGTGGTGCTGCCCGGCGGCGAGCCGGCCTCGGGCATCGTGCTGGGCTCGCTGTTCGGCGCCGTCGAGCCGTACGACGCGGGCATCGACGACGGCCGGGCGCGTCGGTGGACGCTGCGCACCGCCGGCGGGCAGTCGATCGTCGTCGACGACGTGCGGCGCAGCCTGCGCCTGGCCACCGAGGGCGGCAGCTCGTTGGAGCTCACCCCGGATCTGGCCACCCTGCACGCGGCGACCGACCTGGTGATCTCCGCGCCCGGCCGGGCCCTGGTGGTACGCGCCCGCAGCGTCGACTTCCTGCACGCCGAGTCGACCGAGGACCCGGACACCGCGGCGGAGCAGGCCCGTTCGCTCGCCCGCGCCCACCACGAAGGAGGCGGCTGACATGCGCTGGATCCACCGCGACTCGGTGATCACCTGCGACCACGACGGCCGGGTCGAGAACCGGCCCTCGCAGGAGTGGGTGACCGTCACCGGCGTGCCGGTGCTGGTGGACGACGACCCGGAGGGACGAAAGATCATCGCCTGTCCGAACTACGGCCCGACCATCAAGCCGTGCACGAAGACGGAGTCCCTGCGCGTCGGCTACAGCGACTGGCTGCGGGTCGACGGGCACCGGGTGGTGCTGTCGAACCTGGAGGGATTCACCAACGGGACACCTCCCAACGCGGTCCACCACACCGTGCGCGATCCGCGCCAACTGTTCCTGGCGGCGGACCGATGAGGGCGTTCCGGTTCGTCGGCGCGGGCTTCGACGCCGGCCGTACCGGTGGGTTGGCGCTCACCGCGGCCGGCGGCCTGGCCATGACCGAGGGCGACGAGAGCGTACGCCAGGCGCTGTTTCTGCTGTTGTCGACGACGCCGGGCGAGCGGCTGATGCGCCCCGGGTACGGCTCCCGGCTGCACCGACTGGTGTTCGCGCCCAACGACGACACGACCGCCGGGCTGGCCATCCACTACGTCCGGCAGGCCATCGCCCGGTGGGAGCCCCGGGTCGAGGTCATCGACGTCGACGCCGGGCCGGACCCGGACGACGCGTGGCGGCTGGTGATCCGGTTGGACTACCGGGTGCGGGCCAGCCTGACCCCCGGGCAGCTGGTCTTCTCCGTGGACCTGCTCCCCGCCGACGAACCCGAACAGGGAGGATCGTCATGACGCTGCCCGTGCCGCACCTGGACGACCGGGGGTTCCTCGACCTGGTCACCGAGACCCGGGAACGGATCCGGCAGTCCTGCCCGGCGTGGACCGACCTGTCGGCGCACGACCCGGGCATGGCGCTGGTGGAGGCGTTCGCGCACCTGACCGAGGTGATGATCTACCGGCTGAACCAGTTGCCGGACAAGGCGTACGTCTCGTTTCTGAACCTGCTCGGGGTGACCCGGCACGCGCCGACCGCGGCCTGGGCGGACGTCCGGTTCACCCGCGGCGGCACCGATCGCGCGGCGGTGCGGATCCCGGCGGGGCTGCGCGTCGCGGCGGCCCGTGGCGCCGACCCCCGCCCGGTCGTGTTCGTCACCACCGAACCGGCGCTGCTGCCCGCCGGCGAGGCGTCGGTGCTGGTCCGGATGCACCACTGCGAGCTGGTCGAGGCGGAGCTGATCGGCGTCGGCACCGGCCAGCCGGGGCAGGTGCTGCGGGCGGCGCGCGCTCCCCTGGCGCACACGGCCGAGCCGCTGGACCTGCTGCTCGGCGTGGAGGTGCCGGCCGGCACGGTGGAGTTGGGCGCGGCGGCCCGGGAGCACGACGGCCGCACGTTCGAGATCTGGCGACCGGTGGACAGCTTCGCCGGGCTCGGCCCGCAGGCCAAGGCGTACCTGGTGGACCGCTGCTCGGGCACGGTCACCTTCGCTCCCGCCCTCGACCTGCGCCCGCCCGTCGAGCCCGCGTCCGACACGGCCGAGCAGGGCGCGCCGGCTCCGGTGACGGTGGCGGCGGTGCCGCCGGCCGGGCGTCAGGTCCGGCTCTGGTACCGGGCCGGCGGCGGGCCGACCGGCAACGTGGCGGCGGGCACGCTGACCAGCCTGCGCGATCCGCTTCCCGGCATGAAGGTGGACAACCCCGCGCCGGCCGCCGGTGGTCGGGACATCGAGGCGTTGGAGTCGGTGCTGCTGCGTGGCCCGTACGAGTTCTTCGCGCAGCAGCGGGCGGTCACCGCCCGCGACTTCGAGGTGTTGGCCACCAGTTCCGGCGCGGTGGCGCGGGCCCGGGCGTTCACCCGCGCGGCGGTGTACAGCTTCGCCCGGCCGGGCGAGGTCGAGGTGGTGCTGGTGCCGTTCGTGCCGGCGACGGCCCGTCCGGGTGGCCGGCTGCCGGTGGCGGTGCTGCGCGAGCACGAGGTGCCCGAGGCTCGGCGTCGGGTCGAGGCGGACCTGGAGCAGCGCCGGATGGTCGGCATCCGGTCCCGGGCGACCTGGGCCCGGTTCAAGGCGGTGTCGGTACGGGCCCGGGTGGTGGTCCGGCGGGAGGAGGACGTCGACGCGGTCCGCCGGCGGATCCACGACCGGCTGCACCAGACGTTGAGCCCGCTGCCCACGGCGCTCAATCCGACCGGCTGGCCGTTCGGCGAGCCGCTGCGGGCGTCCAACGTGTACCGCCTGCTGGAGCACGCCGAGCCGGGCGTGCGGTACGTCGAGTCGGTCCGGTTCGTGGTGGACGAGGCGCCCGACGCCGACGTCCGCGCCCTCGCCGTCGACCAGTACCAGCCGCGCACCTGGTACGCGGGGCGCGGCGCGGTGCTGTTCCGCTCCAGCAACGCGGGCTCCGGCTGGGAGCCGACCGGCCGCTTCGACGGTGAGACGGTGCTGCGGGTGGCGCCCGCGCCCGCGCCGGTGCGGCCGGGCATCGTGCCCCGGGCCGGCGCGGTGGCCGTGGTGACGCTGCGCGCGTCCGGCGGCTCCCGGGTGCACCTGAGCACCGACCTGGGCGAGACCTGGTCGCTGCTCGCCGATCTGGATTCGCGCATCTCCGACGTGGCCTGGTTGGACCGCGACGGCGCGGGCGCGCTGCTGGTGGCCACCGATACCGGCCTGTACGAGGTGTCGCTGCTGCCCGGGGCGGTGCCGTTGCAGATCCTGGTGGATCCGTCCGACGCCGACCGGGGGTTCTACGCGGTCCGCGCGTTCGTCTCCGAGCGGGGTGCGCCGGGTGTGGCGGTGGCGGCGCAGGCCAGCTTCGGGGTGTACCTGTCGACGGCCGGCGGCCGGCCGGGCAGCTTCACGCACGTCGGGCTCGCCAACGTGGACAACCGGGTCCTGGCCGTGCAGTACGACGGCCCGGCCACGCTGCTGTGGAGCGGCGCCGGCGAGCCGGACCCGAAGAAGCCCGGCCAGGGTTGCCACCGGACCCGGCTGTTCGAGTCCGACGTGCAGTGGCAGTCGGTGCAGAGCGGCTGGATCGGCGGCACCTGCCGCGACCTGGCGTTCGCCGGCCAGTCGGCGTTGGCGGCGACGCAGAGCGGCGGGGTGCTGCGGCTGGACACCCTCGCGGCGCAGCCGCAGTGGCAGCCGGTGTCGGTCAACTGCGGGTTGCCGCTGCGCGACCGGACCCGGTTCGTGCCGGTGGACGCCATCGCCGTGAGCGGCCCGGCGACCAGCGCCCCGGCGACCAGCGGGACGGCGGGCAGCGCGGCGGCGGGCAGCGGTCCGGCGGAGCGGCTGATCCTGGCCGGTGGTGAACGCGGCGTGCACCGCAGCGCCGACGCGGTGGACTGGACGCCCAGCGCCAACCAGGCCACCGCCGACGTGGTGACCGTCCCGGACACGTGGCTGCTCTGCTCCGGCGAGCACGACATCGAGGTGGTGCGTCAGGATGCGACGCTCGGCGATTGAGCGGCTGCTGCCCGCCGCCTACCAGCGGGCGTGCGTGCCGGGCAGCGTGCTCTGGGCGCTGCTGGACGTGATGGAGGGACTGCACGCCCCGGACGAGGCCATCCTCGCCGAGGTGGACGCCCTGTTCGACCCGTACCGGGCGCCGGACCATCTGGTCGTGCGGTTGACCCGCTGGGTGGCGATGGATCACGTGGTGGCCTCGCCCCGACCGGACGCCCCACTGCCGCTGCCGGTGGGCCGGCTGCGTGACCTGGTGGCGAACGGCGCGCTGCTGGCCCGGTGGCGCGGCACCCCGTACGGGATGCGTCGGGCCCTGGAGCTGGCCACCGGGTCGACGGGTTTCGTCATCGACGAGCCCACCGAGCAGCCCTTCCACATCGTGGTTCGGGTGCCGGCGGCCGCCGCCGGCCAGCTCGCCGTGATCACCCGCATCGTCGAGGCGGAAAAGCCCGCCTCGACCACCGTCGAGATCGTCGTGGATGAGGAGTCGTCATGACCACCGAGTGGGCGGTCGTCGCCGCCGCCGAGCAGTTCACCCTCGATCCGCGCAACAGCGGCGAGCTGACCTTCACCGTCTCCAACCCGGGCAACGCGCCGGACACGGTGGTGTTCGACGTGGCGCCCGGCGACGGTTCGCAGCGGGCGTGGTTCACCGTGGCCGAGCCGCAGCGGGTGGTGCCCGGGCAGGGCTCCGTGTCGTTCCTGGTCAAGCTGGCCGTACCGGCCGGCACCCCGCCCCGGCGCTACGACATGACCGGGTTCGCGTACTCGGCGAACACCGCGCCGGAGGAGAGCTCCCGGTCCAGTGGTCGGGTCACCTACGAGGTGCGGGCGGTCGCCGCACCCCGGCGTATCCCGTGGTTGTGGATCGCCGCCGCGGCGGCGATGGTGCTGGTGGTGGTGACCGTCGGCGTGGTGCTGTTGACCCGCGACGGCGAGCCGGGCCCCGGCGAGCCGCGGGTGGTCACCGTCGAGGCGGAGAGCCTGGTGGACGGCGCGGTGGTGGAGTCGCCGCAGAAGAGCAAGGCGGGCGTGGGCGCCCAGCCCAACTGCTGCGGGGTGACCTGGTCCGAGGACAAACAGCTGTTCTTCACCGGGCTGGCGATCGGCGACCAGGTCACCGTGACGGTGCAGATCCCGGCCGACGGCACCTGGCGCTTCGCCACGGTACGCACCACGGCCCCCGACTACGCCAACACCGTCTTCACCATCGACGGCAGTCAGGTCGGCGGCACGTTCCTCGGCTTCACCCCGACGGTGCAGAAGACGGAGTTCCTCGACGTCGGCACGGTCCGGCTGGCCAAGGGGCCGCACCGGATCACGCTGCTGGTGGTCGGCAAGACGCAGGGCACCAACTCCTACTTCGCCGGGGTGGACACGATCCGGTTCACCGAGCTGGTCGCGCAGGCCGTCGCACGATGAGCGGGCGGCAGAAGGCGCTGCTGGGGGTGCTCGCCGTGCTGCTGGTGGCGCTGTTCGTGGTCGCGGTCAGCGTCCCCGGGCAGGATCGCGGCGACCCCGGGGCGAGGCACGGGCTGGTCGATCGACTGGGTGCGCTGGGCGGTGAGCGTTCGGCGGTGGACCCGGGCACGGTCAGCGCCGACTGCGCCGACGAGACCGGCCGGCTGGTCTTCACGGGCAGTTGCGTGCTGCGGGTCGCCGACCCCGGCGGGCTGCGCACCCTCGTGCTGCGCAGCCCGGCACGGTTCCGGGTGACCGCTCCGGCGCCCGGGGACGCCGACCTCACCATCCGCGACGACGTCGAGCCGGCGTCGGACGGCACCGGCGCGGTGGCGAAGGTCGCCGTCGACGAGGCCACCGAGGTCGCGGTGACCTGTCCCGGTCTCGGTGGCTGCACGGTCACCGTGACCACGTCCTGACTGGGAAGGTGCCGCCGTGGGTGACCTGCGCAAGCCGTTCCTGCTGCTGGCGATGCTCGCCATCGTCCTGGCCATCGGGGTGGAGCTGGGGGCCGGGCTGCTGCTCGGCGGCGCCGACGCCAGCAGTGCCCTGACCGACAGCGCCGGCACGCTCGACGTGGAGATCGACGACGTGTCCGGGGTCAGCGAGCCGTCCGGTCGGGGCACCGGCTACCTGGCGTTGATCGACGCCGTGGCGGTCTGGAGCACCGGCCTGTTCTGTCTGGGCCTGCTGCTGCCCGAACGTGTCCAGGGTCGGGTGCAGGGCATCGCCAGCCTGATCTTCTCGATCATCCTGATCATCGTCGGGCTGGTGGCGTTGCTCATCGCGTTCGTCGAGCTAATGATCATGGTGTCGCTGTTCCTGGCCGTCCCGTTCGGCACCCTGGCGTACCTGGCACTGTGGGGGTTCTTCCCGGTCGGCGAGGCGTCGGTGCTGCTGGGGTTGGTGCTGCTGCTCAAGCTGCTCTGGGCGGGGCTGCTGGTGCTGGCCCAGCCGCGCTTCCTGCAGAACAAGGGCCTCGTGCTGCTGATCGGCACCACGCTGCTGTGCACGGTCGTCCTGGAGTTCCTGCACAACCTGGTGCCGGTGATCCTGGTCAGCATCGTCGACGACGTGGCGGCTCTGGTCTTCGCGGTGGTCGCCATCATCTGGGGGCTGGTGCTGCTGATCGGGTCGATTCCGGCGATCGTCAAGGCCGTCCGCGTGACGGCGGCCCTACCGGCCCGCGCCGCCGGCCGGGACTGACGGCCGCCCGTGCCCGCGTCGTCTCGCCGGGCGGTTCACGGCGCCGACGCGCCCAGGGCGGCGACACCGTCGCGGTCCAGCGTCCCGTCGGCCAGCCACACCCGGTACCGGCCGTGCCGGCTCGCGCCGGCCGGGACCACCGCCGGGCGGTCGAACGCGAACGCCACGCAGACCCCCGGATACATCCCGGTCCGCACGAACCACCGGTCGCCCCGGCCCAGACCGGCAAAGACCAGGGTGTACGCCCCGCCGCCCGGCCCGGTGCCGGTCAGCGCGAGCCACGGCGCCGTGCTGCCGTTGACCGTCTCCTCCCCGGCGGCGTCGGCGGTGAACGCCACCGGTTCGCCGTCGGCGGCGGCCCGCCAGAAGAATCCGCCGTAGCCGGCCCCGCCGGGGCGGCCGTTGGTGGCCGGGCTGCCCAGGCGCACCTCCCGGTCGGCCGGGGCGGTCAGGACGGAATCCAGGTCGAGCCGCCAGACGTCGGAGGCGACCACCGACGCGGTCAGCTGCCGTCGCTCGGTCAGCAGCACCCCGCCGGCCCGGTCGCGCCACTGCAGATCGTGTGCGTACCGGCGCGGGGAGCGCTCGATCTCGGCGGTGTGGGCGATGACGCCGTGGTCGTCGCGCCAGGTGTAGCCGACGTCGCGCACGTAGGTGCGCCCGCCCCAGAGGTTGCTGCCGTTGACGTCCTGCACGGCCAGGGACGCGCCGAGGTGCCACACGTGGTCGGCGGGCAGCGCGTCGGTGACCACCGTGCCGCCGAGGGTGCGTACCGGGTGCAGGTACGGCCGGGGTCCGTGCCGCGCGTCCAGCGCCGGTTCGAGCATGTAGCGGGCCACCTCCGTCCCGTCGACCAGCAGCCGGGCGGGCTCGTCGGCCGGGGCGGCAGGACGGGCCACGGGCTCGGCGCTCACGGCAGCTCCGGGCGGGCGGGGACGGGCAGCCGGCCGGCGACGGCGTGCAGGGCGGCCAGGGTGTAACCGGCGAGGATCGGCACCGCCACGGGCGTGACCAGGACGGCGAGCAGCCCGGCCAGCGCCGTCACCCCGCTCACCGCGGCCCAGCGGATCGGCGCGTCCAGGCAGGCGCGGGCGGCGGTACGGGCCGCGTCGCGCCACCGTCGGCGGCCGCCCACCTCGACGACGACCAGGCCGGCGTACCCGGCCAGACCGGCCGTGACCAGCGCGGTCACCAGCAGAGCCGGCGGGCCGCCGGGCACCCGGCCGGTGGCCAGCGCCGTCAGGTCGGCGGCGAGGAGGCCGGCCACGACCAGGGCGAGCAGGCTCACCGGCACGCCGGGCAGCACCGAGCGGCCGAGTCGGCGCAGGGTGGCGCGCGCCGACGGCCAGCTGCCGGTACGCGTCCAGTCGTGCACGGCCGCGCTGGCCGTACCCACCGCGGCGGCGGTGAGCAGGAGCCCCGCCGCCAGGGTCAGCAGGATGACTCGACCGGGCCACCGCCACCTACCCCACCCCTAAACCAAAACCTGGGCCGACGCTGGCTTCAAGAACCGCGTCATCGAACACGGCGCCGCAATCGGCGTCGACGTCGACGCCGTCACCAAAGACCCGCAGGTCAAGGGCTTCAGCGTGGTTAAACGTCGATGGGTCGTCGAACGCGCCATCGGCTAGCTCATGCACCACCGACGACTCGTGCGCGACTACGAAACCCGACCCGACAACTCCGCCAGCATGATCACCATCGCCATGATCGACAACCTCGCCAAACGCCTCACCACCGAAACCACCCCAACCTGGCGAGATGACTAAAACCACAAGCACGCAAAATACGTGAATCGGACGCCCTCTCAGTGAACCGAACCAGTCGGCGGTCCGTTGTATCTATATCCATGAGGTCCCTGCAGTGCGATCAGGTTCACGCCGTTGGCCGATTTTTCGTGACACGGCATCCAGGCAGGTCAGTAGAGGAAAGGAAGCGGCATGCAGCGAAGGCCGCCCGTCCGTGGGTCAGTTCCGCATAACCAGCTCGGAATTTTGGACTGCTATCTTGTGTGGCTTCTGAGTCCCGCTGGCAAAGATGGAACTAAGCCAACCGACACTTTCAACTCGCCCCACAGGAAGCTCGGTGGTCGCCTCAATAAACTTGCTAGACGAGGTGAAAATGTCAGGGCTTTCGACCGTGAGGTGCCAGTGTTGGAGGCGCTCGGGGCTACTGTCGGAAACCGACAGATCACCGATGCGCCATGGTTTCCGGAACGTGGCGGGCAAATTACGGATATGAAAACGCGGCACGCGGTTGTTTTGGGTGTCATTGTAGAGCAAATGCGGGCATTGGCATTGGCCGCTGACGCCCCATCCGGCTTCTCTGACCATGTGGAAAAACTGCTGAAAGAACGTTTTCCTGATTCCGGCAAGGTGCCGCAGGGCCAGGGTGGATCGCAGGCCGCGGTGGGGCTGGCACCGGCCAGCTTGTCAGGGTTTACTGGTGGGTCGTCTCAGCCCCCGGCGACCGGGTTGGATCACTATAGGGAATGGGTCCAGTCGCAGACGGGGCTTACCTACGCTATGAGCCCGCCAGGCGCGGAATTTTGGGGGAGTTATCAGGAATACCTGGCGCGACAGGCCGCCATGGCACAGGCTCCGCGCCGGCCGCCGCGGCAGTACGCCGCATACCCAGAACGATCTCTGTCGCAGCCAGTCCCACTCATGGCCACTCCTTCGCTATCGGTCACAGCCGCGACGACGAGCAGCACCATTCAGGTAACACGCCGAGAGCAGCAGGCAGCCCCGCATCAGAATCCGCCCTACATGCACCAAGGAACGGCACAGATGCCCGCCCCTGCTACTCACCCTCAATTCAGGATCTGATCAACGCCCCAGCAACGGCGGAACGCTGCGGCGAACCACACGAAGTGACGAACCTCCGCAGCAGTACTGCTGTGGAGGTTCGTCACTATTGATGGCGTCGAGTCGTCTGCGGTAGTGGCTGGCTTTCACATACGAGACGTCCTGTTCCCGCAGCCAGCCGCGTAGGCCCGGGTTCTGCCCGTAGGCCTCAGCGGCGGTGAACCACGCGAACGGCACCCCAGCGGCGATCGCTCTCTCCAGCATCGCCCGCGCCTGCTGCGGCTTGGTCGCGAACGCCACCTCATCGGGGATCGCCGCGTCCCGGCACCGCCGCCGGTCCTCGGTCCACGACTTCGGCAGGTACAACTTTCGGTGATCAACGCCCGCCCCTTGCCAGAGGCATAGCACAGGAACGTACCGATCCGACAGTTCTCCGACCGCCGTCCCCGAATACTGCCGCTGCACCCCCGCAGACCGGTCCCCTTGTTCAAAAACCCAGTCTCGTCGGCAACCAACACCGCAGCAGGATCGCCGAGGTGTTCCACCACATAATCGCGAACATCATCACGCACCGCGTCGGCATCCCAACACGGGCTACACAACACCGCCTGCATCCCGTCCGGCGACCGGTCACCAGCCTGCTCCGCGAGAGTCCACCCGTTACGCCGCTCCAACGGCGACAGCAGCCCTCGCACATAAGCGAACGCCCGCTTCCGCGGCTCCACCCGCGAGAACCGGCCCGCGATCCGGGCAAACAACTCACCCAGCCCGACTTCCCACCACTCAACCAACCCAACGCCAACCACAATGGACTATCGAGCCACATCCACCCGAAGTTGCGAACCACCGTTGCAGTATTTGGAGGCGATGGCGTCACCGGTGGCCGCGGTCGTGGTGCCCGGGCCCGCAGGGCAATGCGGGTCCGGGCCACGCGATGCGGCCAGGGGACGTGCCGGTCGGGCGTGCGGGCCCGGGCCGGTCGAGTCGCGGATGACCAGGTCGGTCTGGAGCATTACCTGTGCGGTGGTACGACGGACGCCGAGCGCCGTGCCGGCACCGAGCCCTCGCGCGCCGCGCGGTGACTCGGTGTCCTGTTGCAGCAGCATGTCGACGGCCGTCCGGCCGGCGGCCGCGGTGGGTGTGGCCACCGTCGTCAGTTTGGGGCGGGTGAGCCGGCTCAGGGCGATGTCGTCGACCCCGACGACGCTCACCTCCTGCGGCACCCGGACCCCGAGCGCGTCCAGCCCCTCGATGAGGCCGATCGCCATCAGGTCGTTGTAGGCGAGCACGGCCGACACACCGCTGCGCCGCACCTGCTCGGCGACGGCCGAGCCGCCGGTCTCGGTGGGCGCGTTGGGGCCGAGCATGGTCAGCTCGGCGCCGCCGGCGCGGGCGGCCGTGGCGGCGGCGCGGCGCATCTCCCGGTTGGTCCATGAGCTGCGCGGGCCGCCGAGCAGGGCGATGCGGTCGTGGCCGAGGCCGACGAGGTGCTCGATCGCCGCCCGGGCGCCCTGCCCGACATCCATCAGCACGCAGGGCAGGCCGGTCACCTGGCGGTTCACCACCACCAGCGGCACCTCGCGGCTGAGCTGTTCGATGAGGCTGTTGCTCATCCGTGGGCTGCACAGCAGCACCCCGTCCACCTGCTTGGCGAGGGCGTGGACCAACTCCTCCTCGGCGGTCGGGTCCTCGTTGGTGTCGGCCACGAAGACGTGGTAGTCGCGGTGGCGGGCCTGGCTCTCCGCCGCCTTGATCAGCGGCGGGAAGAACGGGTTCGCGATGTCCGCGATGATCAGGCCGATGTTGTGCGTACGGCCGGTGATCAGGGCCCGGGCGGCCCGGTTCGGCCGGTAACCCAGATCCTCCGCGCAGGCCAGCACGCGGACCCGGGTCTCCGGGTTGACCAGGTGCGGGGCCGAGAAGGTGCGGGACACGGTGGAGATGTGCACACCGGACGCCCGGGCGACGTCCCGGATGGTGACTGGCACGGCGGCCCCTTCGTCCGTTGTGGCGGCGGTCACGTGGGTGTCGCCAATTAATGCAAACGGTTGCTCCAGTGTCAACGGTGGATGATGACGGTTCTGTTGCGCCAGCGCTCCCAGCGGTGATCTATGAGCCCGCAAAGGGGGACATATGCCGCCGGTTGCGGCCTCCACGTTGACGCAATCGGATCGACCGTGATTACTTCACTGCAAACCTTTGCAGGATCACCGGGGAGGCCACCGAATGTCACCGAGAGCCGGCGGGCGGGTCCGGTACGCCGTCGTGGGCACCGGCGCGCGGGCGGAGATGTTCGTCCGGGCCCTGGTCCTCGATCACCCCGACACCACCGAGCTGGTCGCCTTCGCCGACGTCAACCAGGCCCGGATGGACGCGCACAACCGCTGGCTGGCCGAGCTGGGTCACGACCCGGTGCCCACGTACCCGGCCGCAGACTTCGCGGCCATGCTGGACAAGGAGCACGTCGACGTCGTCCTGGTCACCAGTGTGGACGTCACCCACGACGCGTACGTGGTGGCCGCGCTGCGCGCCGGTCGGGACGTCGTCACCGAGAAGCCGATGACCGTCGACGCCCCGCGCTGCCGGCGCATCCTCGACGCGGTGAGCGAGACCGGCGGTCGGGTGACCGTCGCCTTCAACTACCGCTACAACCCGCTGCACGAACAGGTCCGCCGGCTGCTCGCCGACGGCGCGGTCGGCGAGATCGGCTCGGTGCACTTCGAGTGGCTGCTGGACGTCCGCCACGGCGCCGACTACTTCCGCCGCTGGCACCGGGACAAGGCCACCTCCGGCGGGCTCACGGTGCACAAGGCCAGCCACCACTTCGACCTGGTCAACTGGTGGCTGGCCGCCACACCCGTCGAGGTGTACGCGGCCGGCCGGCTCTTCTTCTACGGCGACGGCGGCCGCCGGCACGGCTACGCCCGCGACTACGACCGGGCGCACGGCTCCCCCGCCGCCGTCGACGACCCGTTCGCGCTCCGGCTCGACGCGCACCCCCGGCTGCGCGAGCTGTACCTCGACGCCGAGGCCGAGGACGGCTACCACCGCGACCGCAACGTGTTCTCCCCCGGGGTGAGCATCGAGGACGACATGGCGGTGCTGGCCCGCTACTCCACCGGCGCGACGATGACCTACCACCTCACCGCGTACGCACCCTGGGAGGGCTACCGGGTGATGGTCAACGGCAGCCGTGGCCGCCTGGAACTGGAGGTGACCGAGAACGACTTCGTCGACCGGGGCACCGCCGGCGCGGTCAAGGGCGCCGCCCTGCACGGGGTCGAGGCGCCGGCCGAGGGCGGACGCGCGACGCTCACCCTGCGCCCGTTCTGGGAACCACCCCGGCAGATCCCGGTGCAGGGCCGCACCCGGCACGGCCACGGCGGCGCGGACGCCCGGATGACCGCTGTGCTCCTCGGCGGCCAGCCGGACCCGCTGGACCGTGCCGCGACCGCCGACGACGGCGCGTTGGCCCTGCTCACCGGCCTGGCCGCCAACCGGTCCTTCGAGACCGGGCAACCGGTCCGGGTCGCCGACCTGCTCACCCTCCGCTGACCACCGACGAGGAGCCCAGCCCCGTGCCGACGTCCGACCACACCGATCTGCTCCTGCCCTCCGAGCCCGGCCAGCGCGCGTTGGCCCGGGAGTTGTACGCCCTCGCGGCGGAGCAGCCGATCATCTCGCCGCACGGGCACGTCGACCCGGCCCTGCTCGCCGATGATCGGCCCTTCCCCGATCCTGCGCAGCTGCTCATCGTGCCCGACCACTACCTGACCAGGATGCTGCTCAGTCAGGGCGTGCCCCCGGCGCAGCTGGGTGTGCCCACCCGCGACGGCAGCCCGGTGGAGACCGACGGCCGGGTGATCTGGCGGCGATTCGCCGCGCACTGGCACCTGTTCCGGGGCACCCCGTCGCGGCTGTGGCTGGAGCAGACCTTCCGCACCGTGTTCGGGGTGAACACCCCGCTCGGCCCGGCCACCGCCGACACCCTGTACGACGAGATCGCGGCCCGGCTCGCCGAGCCGGACTTCCGCCCCCGGGCGCTGTTCGAGCGCTTCGGCATCGAGGTCCTCGCGACCACCGAGTCGCCGCTGGACGACCTGGGTCAGCACGCCAAGCTCGCGGCCGACGGCTGGGGTGGGCCGGGCGGGCGCGTGGTCACCACGTTCCGCCCGGACGACGTGGTGGACATGGAGTTCGACGGCTGGTCAACCAACGTGGACCGGCTCGGGACGCTGACCGGTGCGGACACCGGCACGTACACCGGTTATCTGGCCGCGCTGCGGGCCCGGCGGGCCGCGTTCATCGCCGCCGGGGCGACCTCGTCGGACCACGGCCATCCCACCGCGCGCACCCTGGACCTGTCACCGGCCGAGGCGGCGCGGCTGTACGACCGGGGCCGGCGAGGCGAGGCCGACGCGGCCGACGCGGAGGCGTTCCGGGCGCACATGCTGATGGAGTTCGCCCGCATGTCGCTCGACGACGGCCTGGTCCTGCAGCTGCACCCCGGCGCCGTGCGCAACCACAACCGCTGGCTGCACGCCCGGCACGGCCGCGACGTCGGCGGTGACGTCCCGCAGGTCACCGAATACGTGCACGCGCTCGCCCCGCTGCTGGAGCGCTACGGCAACGATGCCCGGCTGCGGGTCGTGCTCTACACCCTCGACGAGGACACCTTCACCCGCGAGCTGGCGCCCCTGGCCGGCGGCTACGCCGCACTGCTGCTCGGCGCGCCCTGGTGGTTCCTGGACTCCCCCGAGGTGCTGCGCCGGTTCCGGGAGACCGTCACCGAGAGCGCCGGCTTCTACAACACCACCGGGTTCGTCGACGACACCCGGGCGTTCTGCTCCATCCCGGTCCGCCACGACGTCGCCCGCCGGGTGGACGCCGGTTTCCTGGCCCGGCTGGTCGCCGAGCACCGGCTGCCGATGGACGAGGCGGCCGAGACGATCGTCGACCTGGCGTACCGGCTGCCCAAGCGGGTCTTCAACTTCGGAGGCGACGACCAGTGAGTGTCACCATCACGTCCGTCGACGTGCACGACGTGCGGTTCCCGACCGCTGCCCGGGGCGACGGCTCCGACGCGATCAACCGGGGTGACTACTCGGCGACGTACGTGGAGCTGGGCACCGACGCCGGCCCGATCGGCGCGGGGTTCACCTTCACCAACGGCCGGGGCAACGAGATCACCTGCGCGGCGGTGCAGGCGCTGGCGCACCACGTACGGGGGCGCACAATCGAGGAGATCACGGCCGAGCCGGTCGCGTTCTGGCGCTCGCTCAGCGCCGACGTGCAGTTGCGCTGGCTGGGTCCGGAGAAGGGCGTCATCCACATGGCGACCGGCGCGCTGGTCAACGCGGTGTGGGACCTGCGGGCCACCCTCGCGGGCAAACCGATGTGGCGGTTCCTCGCCGAGCTGCCCACCGACGACCTCGTGGCCAGCGTCGACTTCCGGCACATCAGTGACGCGCTCACCCCGGACGACGCCGCCGCGATCCTCGACAAGGGACGCGACGGGCTCACCGACCGGATGGCCACGCTCGACCGCGACGGCTTCCCCTCGTACACCACCTCGGTCGGCTGGCTCGGCTACCCCGACGACAAGGTGCGGGCGCTGACCCGGCAGGCGTACGACGACGGCTGGCGGGCGATGAAGATGAAGGTGGGCGGCCCGCTCGCCGACGACCTGCGCCGGGCCCGGATCATCCGGGCCGAGATCGGCCCGGACGCGCTGCTGATGATGGACGCCAACCAGGTCTGGGACGTCGACGAGGCGATCACCGCGATGGCCACTCTGGCCGAGGTCGACCCGTACTGGATCGAGGAGCCGACGCACGCCGACGACATCCTCGGGCACGCCCGGATCGCCCGCGCCGTCACCGAGCTGACCGGCGGGCGGTGCCGGGTGGCCACCGGCGAGGTCGCCGCCAACCGGGTGATCTTCAAGCAGCTGCTGCAGGCCGAGGCGATCGGCGTGATGCAGATCGACGCGTGCCGGGTCGGCGGCGTCAACGAGGTCCTGGCGGAGCTGCTGCTGGCGGCGAAGTTCGGGGTGCCGGTCTGCCCGCACGCCGGCGGTGTGGGCCTCTGCGAGTACGTCCAGCACCTGGCGATCTTCGACTACCTGCGGGTGGGCACCAGCCTGGACGGGCGGATGGTCGAGTACGTGGACCACCTGCACGAGCACTTCGTCGACCCGGTACGCACCCGCGGTGGCCGGTACCTGCTGCCGGAGCGGCCCGGCTACAGCGCCACCATGCGGCCCGCGTCGGTGGCCGAGTTCCGCTTCCCGGACGGTCCGGCGTGGCGGTGACCGTCGGCGCCACCCGGCTCGGCCTGGGTGTAATGCGCCAGCTACCCATGGAGTCCCGTCCGCTCGTCCGGCCGGGCACGGTGCCGACCGGCGTCGTACACCTGGGGTTGGGCGCGTTCCACCGCGCGCACCAGGCCGTCTACACCGAGGCGGCGGTCGGCGCGGCCGGCGGCGACTGGGGCATCGTGGCCGTCGCGCCGCGCAGCACCGCGCTGGTCGAGGCCCTCGCCGCGCAGGACAACCTGTTCAGCGTCAGCACCCTCTCGGCGGCCGGCAGCACGACCCGGGTGGTGGGCGCGCTGAGCGGGGTACGACACGCTCCCGGCGACCCGGACGCCGTGGTGGCGCTGCTCGCCGACCCGGCGGTGCGGGTGGTGACGCTGACCGTCACGGAGAAGGCGTACCACCTCGACCCGGTGACCGGCGACCTGTGCCCGGACCCGGCGCTCGCCGCCGATCTGGCCGGCGGTCGTGCGCCGACCACGGTGCCGGGGCTGCTGCTGCGTGGGCTGGCCGCCCGGGCTGCCGCGGACGCCGGGCCGGTGGCCCTGGTGAGCTGCGACAACCTGCCCGCCAACGGCCGACGTCTGCGGGGTCTGGTCGACCAGGCGGTCGCCCGGGCCGCCGGGGTGCCCACCGGGCTCGTCGAGTGGGTCGCCGGCAATGTCACCTGCCCGGGCACCATGGTGGACCGGATCGTGCCGGCCAGCACTCCCGACACCATCGAGGCGGCCCGTCGGGCGCTCGGCGTGACCGATCTGGCGGCGGTCGCCGCCGAGCCGTACGCGCAGTGGGTGATCGAGGACGACTTCCCGGGTGGGCGGCCGGGTTGGGAGCACGCCGGGGCGGTGCTCACCGACGACGCCGGCCCGTGGGAGCGGTTGAAGTTGCGCAGCCTCAACGGCGTGCACTCGGCCGTCGCGTACCTGGGGGCGCTCGCCGGCCGGGAGACGATCGCCGACGCGCTGGAGATCCCGCACCTGGCCGACGTGCTGCGCCGGCTGATCGCCGAGGACGTCGCGGCCAGCTTCACACCGCCCGACGGGGTGCGGGTGGTCGACTACGGCGAGCAGGTCCTCGCCCGGTTCGGCAACCCGGCGATCCGGCACCGCACCCTACAGGTGGCGATGGACGGCTCGCAGAAGCTGCCGCAGCGGATCCTGCACACCATCGCCGACCTGCGCGCGGCCGGCCGGCCCGCGCGCTGGGGCGCGCTGGTCGTGGCGTCCTGGCTGCGCTTCGCGCTGGGCTACGCCGACGACGGCCGGCCGTTGCCGTTCCAGGATCCGCTGGCCGGGCCGATCCGGGCCGTGCTGGACGCCGGCGCGCAGAGCCCGGCCGGCGCGGTGGACGCGGTCTTCGCCCTGCGCGAGGTCATTCCGGCCGAGGTGGCCGGCGACGACGAGGTACGCGCCGACGTGATCGCCTGGCTGACCGCCCTGGAACGCCACGGCGTCGAGGCCACCCTGGCCGGTGTCCGGTGAGCGGGCGCCTACCGCCGGCCGGTGCGCGGTGACCGGGGCGGCGCCGCCGACGCGGGTGGCGGTGATCGGTGCGAACGGGCACGGCCGCTGGCACCGCCGGGCGATCGCGCCGTTGCACGCCGACGGCCGGGTGCGGCTGGTCGCGCTCGTCGACGTCCAGCCGGTGCGGGACGATCCGGTGGCGCCGCTGCCGTCGGGGGTGCAGGTGTTCACCGACCACCGGGCGATGCTCGCCGCCACCCGGCCGGAGGTGGTGGTCATCTGCACGCCGCCGCACACGCATCTGCCGATCGCCCGCGACGCCCTCACCGCCGGCGCCGACCTTCTGCTGGCGAAGCCGCCGGTGTTGTCGCTGGCCGAGCACGACGAGCTGACCTGGGCGTTGACCACCGCTGGTCGGGTCGCCCAGGTCGGTTTCCAGGCGCTCGGCTCGGCGGCGCTGACCGCGTTGACCGACGCGCTGGCCGCCGGACGCCTCGGCACGGTCACCGGCATCGCCACCGTCGCCGCCTGGCAGCGCCCGGACGCCTACTACGCCCGCTCCGCGTGGGCCGGTCGGCGGACGCTCAACGGGCGGCCGGTGCTGGATGGCGCGCTGGCCAACCCGCTCGCGCACGCGGTGATGCAGTGCCTGGCCGTCGCCGAGTCGCTCGGCGGGGCGCCGCCCTGGCCGGTCGCGATCGAGGTGGAGCGCTACCGGGTCCGGCCGATCGAGGTGGAGGACACCGCGGTGCTGCGGATCCGCTTCCGTGCCGGCCCGCCGGTGCTGGCCGCGGTCACCCTGGCGGCCGAGGAGTTCGTGGCCGGTGAGGTGGAGGTGACCGGTTCGGCGGGTCGTGCGGTGCTGGAGTACCCGACCGACCGGCTGTGGCTGCCCGGCGACGTGGTGACCCGCCGGGTCCCCGGTCGGCAGGGCCTGCTGGAGAACCTGCTCGCGCACCGGGCCGATCCGCTCGGTGTGCCGCTGATCGCGCCGCTGGCCCGTACCGCGCCGTTCACCGCGCTGCTGGACGCGCTGCGCGCCGCACCGGAGCCGCGGCTGCTCGACGGCGACGTTGTCGACGCGGTGGGCGACGGTGCCGAGCGGGTGGTGCGGATCCGTGGCGTGGTCGACGTGCTGCGTCGAGCGGCCGAGCAGGGCGCGCTGCCCAGCGAGCAGGGCGTGTCGTGGGCCGCGCCGGCGTACCGCGCGGATCTGGCGTAGTGGCGGCGCCCCGATCTGGGCGCCGACGCGGGCTGGACGCCCACCCTGCGGCGCGACCCGGTCCTGCCGGCCCCGCTGGTCCCCCTCGTGGTGGGACCGCTCGCCGGCGCGGACCGGCTGCCGATCTGAGCGCCCGCCCACCCGTTGATCAACTCTGCGGTTGCCGGACGCCTCGGCGGCACGCGGGACCATCGATGTGGAGAAGATCGGCTATAAGTGACGCATGGACTTCCCGCCGCACCTGGGCAGCATGCCGATGCACGCGATCACCGAGATCCACGGTGAGCCCGGGCTGCTGGAGCGCTTCCGGCTGGAGGTCGAGCAGTTCGACGTCGACGCCCGCGCGCGGCTGTCCGCCGCACTGGACCTGGCCGCCGACCTGCACCGCGACGACCGGCGCGTCCGCGAGCCGTACCTCAACCACCTGCTGCGGGTGTCCATCCGGTTGATGCACCACTACCAGGTGCGCGAGGTGGACGTGATCGTCGCCGGTCTGCTGCACGACTCGGTCGAGGACCACCCGGCCGAGCTGGCCGGCGGCGAGCAGGTCGCCGACCCGACCGCAGCCGCGTTGGCCGCGCTCGCCGCGCGGTTCGGGCCGCGGGTGGCCCGGCTCGTCGGTGCCGTCACCAATCCGGTGTACGACCCGCGGCGCGACCGGAACACGCAGTACCGGGAGCACCTGGCCGTCAGCCTGGAGCGGGAGCCCTGGGCGCGGGTGATCAAGGTGTCGGACTTCACCGACAACGGCGTCGGGGTGATCCACACGGTCGGGCCGAAGGTGGTGTCCTCGGCCCGGAAGTACCGGCCGCTCGTGCCGCTGTTCCGCGACCTGATCGGCCGGCCGGACACCCCGCTGACCCCGGCGGTGAAGCGGCACATCTTCGGCCAGCTCGACCTGGCCGAGGAGCGGTTCAGCGCGATCCTGGACCAGCCGGTCGCACCTCACTGACCAGGTCGAACCCATCACCCGACCGGGTTCCGCGACAACTTCTCAGATCTCCGGGACGTACCCCGGCCTTACGGTTGGTTTGCGCCAGATGCGAGCCAAGAGCCCTCTTGGTCGAAATGCCTGGCGTGACCCGATCGAGAGGATTTGACCATGCGCGACCTTTCTCGTCGCGATCTGCTCAAGGCGACCGCCGTTGGTGCCGGGGCGGTCGCTCTGCCGGGCATGATGGTCGGAGGCAGCTCGGCGATCGCGGCCGACGGCCCCGGCCCGTCCGACGCGACGTACCCACCGGCGAAGCTGACCGGGCGCATCGTTCGCCCCCAGAGCCCCGACTACGCGGAGGCGAGCCTCGGGTGGGACGAGCTGTTCGTGCGCTATCCGCTGGTCATCGTCTTCGCCCAGGAGACCCAGGACGTGGTCAACGCCCTCACCTGGGCGCGGCAGCACGACGTCGCGCTGCGGGTCCGCAGCGGCCGGCACAGCCTCGAAGGCTGGTCGAACGTCGACAACGGCCTCGTCATCGACGTCAGCGAGCTGAAGGACGTGCACATCGACACCGCCACCCGCACGGCGAAGGTCGGCGCGGGCCTCAACCAGCTGGAGGCGGTGACGACGCTCGGTGAGTACGACCTCGCGGCGACGACCGGCACGGAGGGGACCGTCGGCCTGTCCGGTGCGACCCTCGGCGGTGGCTTCGGGTTCCTCACCCGTTACCTCGGCATGGCCTGCGACAACCTGATCGGGGCGGAGATCGTCGTCGCGGCGGGGGCCAACGGCGCGAAGGTGCTCCAGGTGGACCCATGGAACCACTCGGATCTGCTCTGGGCGCTGCGCGGCGCCGGCAACGGCAACTTCGGGATCGTCACCTCGCTGACCTACAAAGTGGCCCCGCTGAAGAGCGTCGCCTACCTTCAGGCGACCTGGCCGGGCCTCGACGACCTGCACCGGGTCTTCGACGCCTGGCAGCGCACCACACCGTTCGCCGACCCCCGCCTCGGCAGCCAACTCGAGGCCCACCCGGACGAGATCCTGATGTTCGGGGTGCTCGCCGAGGGATCGGAGGCGGAGGTGCGGCGGCTGCTGGCGCCGATCCTCTCCATCGGCGACCCCGAGGTGACCGTGCAGATCGGCGGCTGGGGCGACACGTACGCCGGCTTCCAGATCCCGAACGAGGACGAGCCGGCGAAGTGGAAGTTCTTCTCCCAGTTCACCAGGGAGCCGTTCCCGGCCGAGGCGATCAGCATCATCCGCGAGTTCCTGGAGAACTCGCCGTCGCCGGACAGCAACTTCTTCACCCAGGCGTTCGGCACGGGCGCCCAACGCCAGGAACCCTTCGGCGGGGCGGCGTTCCCGCACCGCGACGCGCTCTTCTACTCCGAGCCGGGCACCGGCTGGGGCACCCGCGGGGAGCCCGACAGCGGCGACGCCATCACCCCGATCGCCCAGACCTGGATCGCCGAGTTCAGCCAGGCGCTGCGCCCCTTTGTGGACGGCGCCTACGTCAACGTGCCGAACATCGGCATGGCCGAGTGGGAGACCGCCTACTGGGGGCGCAACGTCGAGCGGCTGCGCAAGATCAAGGCGAAGTACGACCCGCACAACGTCTTCCAGTACGAACAGAGCGTCCCGCCCGCGACACACTGACCAGGGTGACCGGCGGTGCGGGTGGCACCACCCGCACCGCCGGCCCCGTCCACCGTGTCGATCAGGGATGCGGCACCGTGGCACCGGCCGTGCCGGCCCGCACCAGGTGCTCCAGCCAGGGTGTCGGCCCCACACCCAGCTCACGGCCCAGGTCGGCGCGGAACAGCTCGAAGCGCCGTACCGCCTCGTTGATGTTGCGTTCGGCCAGGTGCACGGCGATCAGTGCCCGGGTGGCGCTCTCCCGCAGCGGCTCCAACTGCACGGCGGTCAACGCCACCTGCACCGCCTCGCTGTAGCGGCCCTGCGCGGTGAGCCGCTCCGCGAGCGCCTCCAGCGCGTACAGCCGCGTCTGCCGGAGCCGCTCCCGCTCGGTCAGCACCCAGTCGTCGTACCAGCCGGGCAGCAGCTCACCGGTCCCGAGCGCCGACACGTCCGGCGCGGCGTCCACCGGCGTGACGCCGGTCAGCAGGGCCGCCGCCGCCGCGGTCAGGGTGGCCACGTCGCTGGTCACCCCGGCGGCCAGGGTCAGCCGGTCCTGCTCCTCGACGAGCGGCTCGGGGGTGACCCGGTGCAGCCGCCACAGCATGGTGCGCAGGTTCGCTCGGGCGCGGTCCTCGTGCGAGCCGGGCCAGAGCGTGCCGGCGGCCTCCGACCGGGCACAGCGCGGCCGTACCCCGAGGTAGGCCAGCAGTCGGCGGGCGCCCTGCGGCACCGCCACCGCCCGCCCGTCGCGTTCCAGCCCGAACCCGCCCAGCAGCCGCAACGCGTACCGGGGCGGCTGCCCCGCGGCGGCCTCGTTCACCCCGGAGTGCAGGTCGTGCGTCACCTCGTGAACATGCATGCATGCGCCTCTCGCACCCGATCGCCCCGTGGCAGTTCCACGCTCGGGTGTGGACGGTTCGCGCACCAGCGCAGTGTCGTCACACCGACCCGGCGAGCGGTGTGGATCAGCCGTTCGCCGGGTCGCCGCCGACCGTTCAGCGAAGCTTGCTCAGCGTCCGGGCGTACGAGGTCCACTCGGCGGCGTCGCCGACCTCGGCGCGTACCCCTGCCTCCTTCATGATGGAGAGCACCCGCTCGGCGGGCGCCTCGGCCAGCTTGCCGAGGGTGCCGATCCCGGCGCGGGTCAGCGCCGCGCGGGCCCTGGTCGGCACCCCGGCGAGCATGGCGATGTCGGCGTCGCCGACGTTCTCCAGCTCCGACTCGATGCCGAGGGCGGCGGCCACCGCCGACTGGGCGCCGACGGTGGTCCGGACGATCGCCGCCTCCCGCTCGCTCACCTCGGCGAACATCGCGTCGAGGCTGGGGTAGCTGCTGTCCGCCGGCAGCACCTTGAGCACGTCGCGGACCGTCCGGCCGTCGGCCACCTCGTCCTCGCCGAAGAAGCGGACGAACTCGACGAGCTTCACCTCGCGCGGGAAGCGCTGCCGGACGTCCGGGGTCTCGACGGCGTACCGGTCCAGATAGGCGGCGCCGCGGACCTTCGGCCCGGCGACCACATCCACACCGAGGGTCTCCACGGCGGGCAGCACGATGGTGCCGGCCTTGGTCTGCCAGATGCTGACCTTCTTGTCCAGGAACATCGTGGTGCCCATGTACTTGCCGAAGTCCAGAGCGCCGATGTAGTTCGGGATCTGCTCGATGGTGTACGGGCCGGGAACGACCTTGTTCTCGTGCACCGTCGAGTGCAGCCGGTTGATCTCGGCGCGGATTTCGTCGAGCAGTCGGCGCAGGCTCACCCGCATCGCGGCCATGCAGGTGAACGCCTTGGCCAGGTCGGTGCCGAGGTGGTCGAGGTCGTGCTCGATGCGGTGGAACCGCTCGTTGAAGCCCTGTTCCCCCGGCGTCTGCCCGGCCTGGACGACGTCCTCGCCGTCGACCCAGTCGGTGTGCGCGAAGGTCCGGGCGAACGGCGGCGGCGCGCAGCCCGGCTCCACCGCCGGGAACGGCTCCGCGTAGCTGAACACCCGCTTCGCGGTGCCCACGTTCTCGTAGATCCAGGAGGAGACCAGCACGCTGGCGTCCGAGGCCGGGATGCCGTGCCGCGTGAACGTCTCGTACAGCTCGGTGACGGTCATCCCGTCGTAGTTGATCTCGCTCGCCATGGTGGTGTCCCTCTCAGAGCTGGTCGTACACGCCGCGGTGCCGGCGCTGCTGGAAGGTGCGGAAGGTGCGGGCCACCGCCGGGCGCAGGGGCTCGGCGGTGCCGTCGGCGTCGAGGTCGACGTGGTCGCGCCGGATGCCGAACGTGTTGATCTCCACGCCGAGCGGGCAGACCCGCATCAGCGCGTTCATCAGCCGCTCGTACTGGGCCAGGGTCAACGCCACCGAATCGGGCAGCTCCACCCGGAACTCGTACGGGTCGGTCCGGCCGGTCCGCACGTAGGACAGCGCCACCACGGCGACCAGGCCGGCGTGGGTGGGCCGCAGCGTGGTCCGCGCGCCGACCGCCTTGATCTCCGCGGTGCCGCCGCCGAGCCCCACGGTGTACCAGCGGAACCCGGTGGCCCGCCGCTCGGCCAGGTTCAGCCCGGCCTGCGGCAGCCCGACCACACCGCACACCAGCAGCACCCGGTTGCCGGTGTCGACCAGCGGCAGCGCGGCGGCGAGGTGCTGGTCGCGCAGCAGGCCGACCAGCCGGGCCAACCGGTCCGCCGCCGCCGGTTGACCGGCGATCAACGCGGCAGCCAGCGCGGCCGGCAGCTCGATGGTCTCCACCAGCTCGTCGGGGAGCCGGTTGAGCGCGGCCACCACCGGCGCCGGATCCCGTACCGCGGGCAGACCGGCGGCGGCCAGGGCCGCATCGACGGGCTGCCCGGCGGGCCGGGTCGGCACGGCCGCCCACCGGGTCCGGGCCGCCGCGTCGGTCAACGGCGTCCAGGCCGGCTCCCCGGCGTCGGTCCAGGCCCGCGCGGCGGCGGTCAACCCGGCCAGCAGCAGCGCGTTGCCACCCGGGTCACCGGGAGCGTGGAACTGCGCCTCGACCGGCGTGTCGGCGCCGACCGCCGCGCTCAGCGGCGCGGTCACCGCCAACCCCCGGGTGGGCAGGTGCGACAGGTACATCCTGGTGGTGCTGATCCGGTGCGCCGTCTGCACCCCGCACACCCGCCACAGCCAGGCCAGCTCACCGTCGGCGGCCACCGTGGGCACACCGGCGGCGCGCGCGGCGGCGATCAACGCCTCGGCGGTCCGGTCGGCGGTGACCGTACGAGCGGTGTCCAGCACCCGGTTGCGCAGGTCGGTGGCCTGCGCGGGGGTCGGCCAGCTGACGTCGACGCCGAGGCCCAGCTCGTAGCGGCTGCCACCGGTGTCGTCCTGGGCGCGGGTCACCTGCCACACGATGGACGACCCGAGCGCCCGGCAGACCCGCCCGGCACGGTCCAGCGCGGCGGCCAGCGGCGGCGCCACCGCGTGCGCGCTGTCGAAGGCGTACGACTGGCGCAGGCTGGCCCGCAGCGCGGTGACCTCGGCCAACCGGCTGGCCGGCAGCGCCCGCCCGGCGTGCACGGTGTTGTTCGGCGGGGTGTTCGCCGGCAGCACGAGGCGATCGCGGCGCAGGTGGGCGAGGAAGTTGGTGCGGTGCTGCGGATCGCCGACGGCGACCAGCCGGATCGCCACCGCGAACCGGTCGTCGTCCTCGCGCAGGGTGAAGCGGGCGCCGCCGGGCAGGTCGGCGAAGAGTCCGGCGTTCGGGTCGGTGTCCGCGCCGGGGCCGTTGAGCAGGCGGCGCACCGCCCCCGGGGTGGGCAGCAGGAACCGCCGGTACAGGCCGAGCCGGTGCGCGTACGCGGCGTCCGGCTCGTGGGCCGGGGCGGCCAGCCGCCGGGCGTACACCTCGCCGCTGGCCGGCTCGTGCACCAGCTCGTCGACGAAGCGGGCCACCCCGACGTCCGCGCCGATCCGGTCCAGCGCGTCGCGCCGGGCGTGCGCCAGGGTCCGGTACGCGTGCACCTCCCGCGCCGCGCGACGCAGCCGGTGCTTCTCGTACGACACCAGGTAGAGCAGCCGGCCCAGGTTGCCCTCGACCACGGCCAGCTCGGCCAGGGCGGTGAGCGCCGTCCCGGTGACCGTCGTGGCGGCGGCGTCGACGGTCCGCTCGGCGGTCACGGCGACGGTGAACGGCGCGACCAGCGGCTCGTCGGCGGTGTCCGGCGCGTACGCGGGCACCGACGCCCCGGCGGCCGACCAGGGCGCGAAGACCACCGGTGGCAGCACCCGCTCACCGGTGCCGCCGGGGTCCACGGTGACGGTCACCCGGACGGTCTCCTCGACCAGGTCACGGCGCAGCACGACGGTGAGCAGCGGGTGCCGACTGGTCCAGTCCACCGCGGCGGCGCCGGTGCCGGCCAGCGGCACCACGACCCGCCGGACGGTGCCCGGGTACGGGCCCTCCAGCTGGTCGACGAGGTTGCGTTCAACGGACGGGTCGGCGCCGTCCACCGGCACCCGGATGTCGGTCATCGCGCCTCCGCTCAGACGATCCGGAACGGCCGGGGATCGTCCCGGTCGACGTAGACGGGCACCTGGTTGGCGGCGAGCACCGCGTTGTCGCCGACCGGCAGCCGTTGCACCCCGTCGCCGGTGGGCGCGCTGCCGGTCACCACCACGGCCGAGTCGGCCGGGAAGCGGACCAGCCGCAGCTCCCGTACGTCGGCGACGCCCGGCTCGTTCATCAGCGTCCAGATCACCTCGGCGGCCCGGACCGGCTCGCCGAAGGGCAGTTCGTCGACGTAGCGGCGCAGCCGGGCGTGCAGCCGGGCGCGCAGTTCGGTGGCGGCGGTGGAGGCGTTCACCGTCTCCTTCGAGCCGGTGGGCAGCGGCAGGCCCCGGACGACCAGGTCGGCCTCGACGCCGATGCCGACCTCGTCGGCCCGGTCCACCGAGGCGAAGATGCCCACCGGGCGCAGGTCCTCGATGACCGACTCGACGGCGGCGTGCAGCCCGTCGGGGCCGTCCCAGATGGCGGCGGCGGTCGGCGCGACGAGGACCGTGACGTAGTACGGATTGCCCAGGTCGCGTTCGGTGCTGAACACCCGCTCGATGAAGGTGAAGTTGCCGAAGATGGACTGGTTGAGGTCCAGCCCGCCCCGGCCGTCGAAGACCTGCACCTGGCGTACGCCCGGCACGGTCGCCACGGCCAGGCCGATCGCCTCGGCCGTCCAGATGGAGCGGGGCGCGGCGAGCAGCAGTTGCCGGTAGCGGGCGTCGGAGACCTGCTGCTCCCCACCGGTCAGCGCGACGGTGTGGGTGATCTCCACCAGCTCCGCGCCGGCGGCCTGCTCGGCGTCGTCCAGGTCGGCCAGCAGGGTGTCGGCCCGGTTCCACCTGTCGATCTTCTGGCTGGCCTGGGTCGGGTCGAGGTTG
Source organism: Micromonospora sp. NPDC050695 (assembly GCF_040654415.1). NCBI lineage: Bacteria > Bacillati > Actinomycetota > Actinomycetes > Micromonosporales > Micromonosporaceae > Micromonospora > Micromonospora sp. NPDC050695. The sequence goes on along the minus strand of NZ_JBFAHZ010000037.1, from coordinate 17,584 downwards.
TGCGCCGGGCCGGGGTAGAACGCGGCGACCGCCGGTACCCGTTCGCCCACGGCGGCGGAGAGCACCACCGTCTCGTCCAGGGCCACGTGGTGCCCGCCGGGCGTGGAGAGCCGGGCGCCCCGGGGCAGCGTGAGCTGGGTTCGGCCGGTGGGCAGCGCGGCCGTCAGCGTCAGCTTCACGGTGCCCCGCGCCGGCAGGTACGGCCGGGGGATGCCGAGTTCCTCGCCGAGGCGGGTCAGCGCGTCGGCGGTCGCCGACACCACGTACGAGTTGTCGTAGACGGCGCCGAGTGCCGCCCACAGTCGGGCGTCCTCCAGGGCGGCCAGTTCGAGGACCTTGCGCAGGACCGCGCCGCTGGTCAGGTCGATGTCGTCGCCGAAGAGCAGCCGGGCGGTGGCCAGCTTCTCGGCGAGCAGCCGGGCGAAGGACTTCGGCACGAAACCGCTCTCGACGATGCCGAAGCCGGTCGAGCCGGTGGCCCGCAGCGCGGCGGCGTCGACGGCGAGGACGTCGGCCAGCTCGGCCGGGAGGGTGGGATCAGACACTGGGCAGCTCCCCGAGATGCACCGAGAGCCGGTCGTCGGTGATGGTTTCGAACTGGACCTGCACCTGCAGGGTGCGAGAGGACCGCAGTGCGGCTGCCGCCGCGTCGTCGGCACGGCCCGCGCCGAGCCGGCCGTCGTCGAGGTTCACGTCGACGATCTTGCGGACGCGGGGGTCGCGGTCGAGCAGCGTGATGATGCCGATGCGGACCTGCTCGCGGACGAGGTTGGGTTCGGTCTGCTCGGCCAGGGCGTTGAGCCCGTCGAAGCCGAAGGTGGCGTCGAAGACGTTCGAGCCGCGCAACGTGGTCAGCGCCACCGCGAGGCTCTGCGCCACGTTGCCGGTGCCGGAGACGAGGGCCAGCACCCGGCCGTTCGGGCCGTCGTCGAAGACGACGTCGCGGGCCAGGTCGACCCCCGGCATGGTGGGTTCGAAGGCGAGTCCCCAGCCGAGGTAGCGGCGCTGGGCGGCCTGCCGTTCCCGTTCGGTGCGATCCATCTCAGACCGCCCTCAGCGTGCTCTGCCCGGCGGTGGCGGCCAGGCCGGAGGTGCTGCCGTTGGTGGCGCCGCTGAGCGTGTCCAGCGCCACCCCGACGCCGGCGACGTGCAGCTTCTGCGCGGCACCAGACGCCGACATGACGTTCTTGCACTGCACGGTGGAGCTGCTGTCGGTGATCGTGCACCCGGTCACCGACTTGCCGCTGATGCCGTCGGGGCGGACCACCGGGGTGCCGGCCACCGTCAGCTTCGACTGCCCGGCCGGCGTGACCGCGCCCTGGTTGGGGCAGTGCACGTCGCTCGACGTGGTGAGCACGAAAGCCATCTCGCTCTCCTCAGTGGACGTTCATCGCGTTGTCGACCTGCACGTCGACGTCGGCGGCGGCGATGCTGACCGTGCCGCCGCTGATGTTCACCGCGCCGTTGCCGGCGTCCAGGTCGATCCGGGTGGCGGTGATGGTGATCGAGCCGTCCTGCTTCATGACGATCGACGAACCGCCGGCGGCGTGCTCGATGGTGATGCTGTCGGCCTCGTCGGCGCGTTCCGGGCGTTGACCCCGGCCGTGCAGCTGCGCCCGGCCCACCCGCACGGTCAGCTCACCCAGCTCGATGACCCGGTTGCCGTCGGCGTCGGTGAGGTCGTGGGTCACCTTGCCGTCGTGGTCGGCGGGCACCACCGTGTCACCGATCGACGAGCGGCTGCTGCTGGCCACCCCGACCGGCAGCGACAACCACCAGTCCCCCGGTTCGGAGACCGGGGCGTGCCCGGTGGGCCAGAGCGCGCCCACCTCCACCGGGTCGTCCGGCGCGCCGTTGCGGTAGGCCAACGCCACCCTGGTGCCCGGGTAGCGGGGCAGGATCAGCCCGCAGCCGCCCCAGGCGAACGGGGTCAGGTAGGTCACGCCGGGCAGCGGCGCGGGCTGCTCCCGGCGTACCGGCAGGCGGCGGGCGCCGTTGGGCCGGCCGTCCGGCCGAGCGAGCCCCTCCCACACCGTCTCGGTCTGGGCGGGCGGCTCGACGGCGCCGCTGGCGTTGGTGGCCGCCGCGCGTACCTCGCCGATCTCCAGGCCACGCGTCTCGCCCCGGGCGGCCCGGGCCGCGCGGCGCACCGCCTCGGCGGCGGCCACCCCGGGCGACGACGCCGGGCCGGCCGGCTCGGCGGTGCCCACGCCGGAGGCGTCGCTCCAGCTGTCCCACGCCTGCGCGCCGGAGGTGACCTCGACGCCCTGCACCACCGTGACGAACCCGGCGGTACGCGACAGGGTGTGCCGTGCGGCGCTGAGGTAGAGCAGCGTCGCCCCCGCGCCCAGCTCCCCGGTCGACGGGGCGAACGGCGCCGCGAACGAGCCGAGCAGCGCCGCGCCGACGCTGCCCAGCGTGGTGGCCTCGTCGGTCGCCGGTGGGTCGAAACGCACCAGGTCGCCGGGCTTCAGGTCGGGGCGGCCCTTGAGGGTCAACGTCCACGCCCGGCGGCGTGGCGCGGCGGTGCCGCCGGCCTCGGTGGCCGCGTACGGGTCGGTGTCCTGGCCGCCGTTCTCGGTGCACTCCAGCAGGCCGGTGGCGAGGGTGAGCGGCTTCGGCTCCCCCTGCGGGTACGGGATCGGGCGTTTGCCGACGTGCACGGTGCCGTCGCGGATCAGCAGCATCCCCCGCCCGTACGCGTTGAGGGACTGTTGCAGCGCGCCACCGATGCGCTCCAGGGCGGCGCGGTAGAGCAGCCCGGTGCCGAAGGCGACCCGTTCGTCGCCGGCCGCCTCGGTGGCGCCGGAGGTCATCGTGCCGTCCGGGTTGGCGCCCCAGGTGGCGATGTCCACCCTGGTCCGTTGGGCGATGGCGCGGACCGCGGCGCTGAAGTTCGCCGCCTCGAACCGCTCGGCCACCCGCTGCCCGAGGCGCGCGTACGCCTGCTCGACGAGGGTCAGCTCGGTGTCGTACGTCCGTTCGCCGGTGAGCCGGCGCACCTTGGTCACCCGCAGTACGGCGACCAGCGCCTGGGTCAGTTCGGCCGACGTCGGGCCGGCGTTGACGCCGACCAGGTTGGTGAAGAACGCGCCGACCGAGGTGTTGGCGTCCCGCCAGTACAGGTGCAGTTTCGCCACCAGCGGCGGTTGCCCCTCGGCGGTGCGCAGCGCGGCGAAGTGTTCGTCGATCAGCCCCTGCACGGTGATCGTGTACGCGCCGGGGCCGAGCCCGTCGGGCAGTGCCGCGTCGATGGCCGCGTAGTAGTCGGCGCTGGACAGGGTGAGCGCCGCGTCGGGGCTGATCCCGGTGCTGGTCTCCCGGTGCAGCGTCAGCGTCCAGCCGGCGTCGTTGCCGACCGCGCCCTGGCGTACCTGGCCGCTCTGGAACGGCGTGAGTGTCATCGCAGCACCCTCCGCAGCTTCTTGTCGAGCAGGTAGCGGTAGCGCAGCTTGCCGGGGCCCAGCTCGGATTCGACGCGCTGCGCGGGTGGGCGGCGACGCCAGACGAACTCGTTGATCGGTGGCGGACCGAAGTGGTCCGCCGCGCGGTCGGCGGGCCGCCAGGCCAGGGTCAGCGACGAGCCGTAGTCGCCGGAGCCGCGGACCGTCCCGGCGTGCAGCAGCCAGGCGAGCACCACCACCTCGACGGCCACCGGTGCGGACGGCGTGACGCTCGACGGGCCGGCGTCGGGGCACACCCGGCGCAGGCCTGCGGCGAGGGGCACCGAGCCGAGGATCCGGGTGCCCTGGCGGACGACCAGGCGCAGCGGCACCCGACCGACCAGCGCGGGTGGCCGGGGCGTGGCCGCCGGTGCGGGTCGCGGGGCCAGGTCGTCGGCGGAGGTGCTGACCACCGCCAGGGGGTCGGTGGCGAGCCACTGCCGGGCCAGCCCGGTGGGCAGGATCAGCACGGCGTGCACGCCGGCACCCAGCTCGACGCGGTGCGGCAGGCCGGCGGTGAGGCTCTGTCGCACCTCGGTGAACCCGTCGGGCACCTCGACGGGTGTCTCCGGTAGCAGGTAGCGGTCGATCGGGAACGGTGGCATCAGTTGCCCAACCCGTCGGCGAGCGCGCCGACTCCGATGCTGGCCACGTCGAGCAGCTTGCCGAGCAGGCTGGGACGGGGCACGTGGACGAGGGTGATGGTGGTGTCCAGGACGTCCCGGCGGGCGGCGGAGGCGCTGAAGGTCAGTGACTGCACCTGCATGTCGGTGCGGATGGTCATCGACGTGACGAGGATCAGCCCGCCGAACCGTCCGCCGGAGTACGCGGCGAGGGCGGTGCCGCGTTTGCTCGCCTCGGCCATCGTCTCCAGGGCGAACTTCCAGGCGTAGCGTTCCGCGCCGACGAGCACCCCGGTCAGCGTGATGGTGTCGTCGTGGGTGGCCACGATGGCCTTGTGCGCGGTGGAGCCGATCGGCGGCAGGTGGTAGGTCTGGGCGAGCGAGATGGCGGTGACGGCCCAGAGCGGGATCGGCAGCACCCCGTCGCTGATGATCGCCGACGGCACCGTGCCGTAGCGCATGAAGCTGCTGGTGATGGCCATGATCAGCGCCCTCCGGTGGGTGGCAGCGGCACCGGCGTACCGGTGGCTTCGACGGCCAGGCCCAGGTCGCGCAGCGCCTGGGTGATCTCGCGGACCTCGCCGGCGGCGCTGGTCACCCGCAGTCGCAGCCGGCGCTCCTGAAGTGCCGCGCTGATCCGGGCGGGCCGGGTGGACGCGGAGCCGCGCCGGTTGATCCGGTCGATCTCGGCGGCGGCGTCCTCCATCCGGGAGATCGCGTCCAGGATGCGCGGGTCGGGAGTGAAGCCGGGGTCGTCGCGGTGCAGTCGGGCGATGGCGTCGCGGAAGTCGGCCGCGTCGCGGCGCAGGTTGGTCACCAGGTTGTCGGTGAGCGCGCTGACCCCGCCGACGCTGGACGCGCGGTGCGACTTGTCGTCGATGAGCCAGACCCAGCCGTCGTGGCCGATGCCGACGAGGTCGGTGCCGGCGACCTTGACGTTGGCGTCCGGTCCCTTGAGGAACAGCTCGATGCTGCTCAGCGAGAAGGCGGCGCTGTACTCGCCGAGTACGCCCCGGCCGTAGGTGACCATGTCGTGGCGCAGGTAGGCGCGGAAGCCGGCGCTGTCGTCGGCGCGTCCGCCCCGCTCGCGGAAGCGCCGCCACAGGGTCGCCAGGGCCTCCGGGTTGTGCACGGCGAGCTGCTGGGTGAGCCAGACGTCACCGGTGCCGGCCACCAGCGCGCGCAGATCCGGGTCGGCGATGCGGGCGAGGGCCTGGGCGAGGCGGGCGTCGCCCATCTGCAGGCCGCGCGAGCGGGCCCGCCCGAGATCGTCCACGGCGGTGCGCAGCCGGGCCAGTTCGTCGGGGGTGAGCCGACCGCCGAGGCGGGTCTCCAGGTCCGCGACGGCCGCCCGCTTGCCGGCCTCGGACTCGGCGGCCACCGCGTGCCACAGCGCGGCCGGTTCCAGCTCGGCGGCACGGCGCAGCGCGGCCTGCCGGTCCGCCGGCATGGCCCGGAACGCGTCGCCGACGATCGCGGTGGGCTCGACGTGCCGGCCGGCCGCGCCGCCGCCGGCGTCGAAGTCGCGCAGCAGCGAGTCGGCGTACGCGGCGGCGCCGTCGGCCAGTCGCAGCGGCGCGTCGCCGACGATGCCCTCGCGGGGTCGGCTCAGCTCCCGCATCTCGGTGCTGAGCTGGTCGAAGTACTCGCCGAGGGTGGCCACCCGCACGCCCTCGGGCAGGGTGCCGCCCTCCAGCACGTGATCGAGGATGGCGGCGATGTTGTCCCGCAGCACGGCGATGCGTTCCAGCCGGTTGAGCGCGTTGCCCAGGTGCAGGTCACCGACGTCGTCGACGATGCGGCGGATGAGGTGCTCCAGCAGCCGACGCGAGCGGACCTCGCCGGCCTCGCTGTGCTCCGCGATGGTCCGCATGAACCGGCGCAGCCGGGGGTTCGCGTCGGCGGCGGCGTGCACGGCGGCGGCGTCGAGGAACCGGCCGGCACGGAACCGGCGCGGCCCGGTCACGGCCGCACCACCGGGACGCGCGGCCCACCGGTGGCGGCACCGGCGTGCTGCGAGTCCAGCACCATGAGGATGAACCGGGCACCCTCGGGGCCACCGACCGCGCCGCTGAGCATCGCCTCGCGCTCCACGTACGCCAGCACCGGCTCCATCAGCTTCTGCACCACCCGTTCCAGCACCTCGTTGAGCAGGATCTCGGTGAGGAACGCCTGGAGCAGGTCACGGGAGGCCGCCTCGATGATCTGGCGGGTGACCCGGCGCACCACGTACCCCCGGGCGGCGCGCAGCCCCGCGCGGACGCCGAAGCGCAGGGCGACCCGGCCGCCGCGCACGGCCGCGCCGCCGATCGTGCCGGCCTCGGGGATCAAGGACATGGCCAGCCCGAGGTACGCGGCGAACAGCTCGACCTCGACCTCGGTGCGGGTGAGCACCAGCTCCGGGTCGAGCAGGGATTCGTAGAGGCGGGCCCGCTGGTGGGCGTGTGCCACGTCGACGGCGGCGACGGCGACCCCGACGACGAAGCCCAGCGGTGGGCAGAGCACCGACAGCGCGATGATCCCGACCATGATGCCGATCCCGGTCAGCGCCTCCCGGCCCAGTTCGGTGTTGAACAGGCTGTCGGTGCCGGTGGCGTAGTACAGGTTGCCGCCGAAGAACTCGCCGATCTGCTGGTGGGTGACGAGGTGGATGCCCTGCAGCGCGAACTGCCCGCCGGGGATGGTGGCCGACGGGATGTGCTCGCTGATCCGGCTGGACCGGAAGGCGAAGCGGGCGTCGGCGCGGGCGCGGCCGAGCATCTCGGTGTTGTTGCGCTGCATGTCGTGCAGCACCCGCCACAGCTCGTCGCGGATGGCCGAGCGGTCGCCGGCGAAGCGGGCCAGCACGTCGGGCACGTCGGTGATCTGCTTGACCAACGGGTCCACGCCCTCGGCCTCGCCGCGCTGGATGACCAGCGCCTGTTCGATCTCGGCGAGGGTCCAGAGCACCGCGTGCGAGTCGCGGATCCGCGTGGTGCCGTCCCGCTCGACGATCTCACCGGCCGCGCCGGGGCTGGTCAGCGTGGCCTCGGCGGCGAGGAACGCGGTGGAGATGGCACGGGCGGCCCCGTACCAGGCGGTCGACGGGTTGGCCATGCTGACGGTGGCGAGGGCGCCGCCGCCGACGTCGGTGTGCTCCTGGGTCCACCGGGCGGCCTCGTGGCGGCGTAGCCGTTCACGCAGGCCCTGCAGTTCGGCGTAGTCGGTGAGCTGGGAGACGATCAGCCGCTCGAAGATCGGCGCGTACCGCTCGAAGTTGGCGATCCGGGCGTTGATGCCGCTGCGGGAGCTGAGCAGCAGTTGCACCAGCATGGCCTGGCTGCCGACGATGAACAGCTGCCCGACGGCGCCCTTGACGGCCGGGCTGAGCGCCTGGACGAAGTGCAGGTTCCAGGACGCCGACGAGTCGATCCAGCCGCCGCGGATCCGGGCGAAGTGCTCGGGCTGGCGGTAGCGAGCCATGACCAGTCGGGCGAGATGGTCCAGGCGGGGCACGACCCCGGCCAGGTGGCGCAGGACCTGCACGGCGGGCGAGGCGACCGGCCGAAAGTCCAGCGGCCCGAGCCGGCCGGTGCCCTCCGGCACGGGCCGGGTGAACGCCTCCCGCTCGGCCGATCCGACCAGCAGGCTGATCGCCGCCGCTCGACCGCGCAGCACGGCGGCGGCCTGGAGGCAGAAGTTCGCCGGGTAGCGGCACGGCTCGCCCATCTGCAGCCGGAACGCGATGTCGTCCATGAGCCGGCGCAGCTCGTCGCCGTCCGGGCCGAGCGCGTCCAACTCCGGCTCGCCGTTGAGCGGGGCGCACGCGGGCATCGCGGAGTGTCCACCGGCCACGACGGGGAACCGGCTGCCCTCGACGCCGGCCGGCGCGCTCGGGCTGCTCGGGTCGAACACGAATCCGCCCCGGCGTCCCCCACCGGTGCCGTCGCCGGTGCCGCCGGCGCCACCACCCGGGCCGGTGCCCGTGCCGACGCCGGCGCCGCCCGGTCCACTGCCGGTGCCCGAGCCGGACCCGCCACCGCTGCCCGAGCCCGTGCCGGTGCCGTCGCCGATGCCCCCGCCCGCGGGCGCGTTCGGGTCCGCCGCGGTGGTCGGGTGCTGCTCCACGCTGATCGGCAGCAGGTTCGCCGTGCCGGTCCAGTGCAGGTTCTCCTCGGTTTCCGCGGTGCTCACCAGCAGCAGGGACACCCCGCCGACGCGGACGACCACCAGGCTGCTCGGTGTGGACCCGCCCACCGAGGCGAGGATCGCGTCGACCCGCCGGTTCACCTCCGCGTCGACGGCGCGCTCGAGCTGTGCCTCGTACTCCGCCACGCTGGTGGTCTCACCGCGCGGCTGGGCGGTCCGTAGGCGCTGCCGGATGTCGGCGCTGAGCTCGTCGTCCACCACCGCCACCAGGGCGACCCGGTCGGCGACCGGCCGGCGCTGCACCGTCCCGGGCTGCGGGCTGGGCACCCGCGCCTCCACCTCGAAATGCGGCTGCGGGGTGGCCCGGAACACCGTCTCGCCGAACGTGTCGAACGTCAGCACCGACAGTGGAGTCGTGGTCACCATGATCGCCCAGACCTGGCGTCCGTCGGAGCCGACCACCCGGGCGATGATCCCCTGGGGGGCGCCCGAGGGCAGACCACCGTGCTGGCGTACCGCCTCGCGGGCCAGCTCGGCGAAGTGACCGACCAGATACGTGGCCGGCCGCAGGAACCACTGGTAGGTCACCGGCGGCGGATCGTCGCCGTCCACCGGCACCTCGGCGGCGTCACCACCGTCGTCGTAGGACGGCACCCGGTAGACGGCCAGCAGGTGACGCATCCGAGACGCGTCGAACACCTCGCTCGGCGGCCGGCTCAGCGGCACGGCCACACCGGCGGGCAGCCCCGGATCGAGCCGCGCCGCGGTCACCACCTCGTCGACGCGCCGGCGCAGCCGGGCCTCGAACGCCCGCCGCTCGTCCGGGGACACCCCCGCCACCGCCGCGCCGGTCCAGCGGAACTCCGGTGCTTCGGTGCGTACCTCCAGGTAGCCGCCACGGGGCGCGACCACCTCGCGCCGGGAGCGTTCCAGGGCGCGCGTCAGGGCCGCGGCGAGCGCCTCGGTCACCACCTCCGGTCGCGCGGTCACCGACCGGGCGTCCAGCCGGATCCGCACCGGCACGTGCACCGAGATGGCCATTGTCAGGACCGCCCGTCCAGGTGCGCGGCGAGCCGGGCCAGCGCGAGGTCGGCGAGCGCGTCGGCGTCGAGGGCGCCGCCGGCCGCGACCACCTCGATCTCCACCGGGAAGTGGTACGCGATGACCGCGCGGTCGTCCTCGGCCACCTGCTCGGCCTCCGCCTCGCTGCCGGCCGCCGGCAGCACCAGCTCACCCGCGTGCACCAGGGCCAGCCCGGTACGGGTGACCCGGGCGGCACGGCCAGCACCGGTCGCCATCTGCTACCTCCGGTCAGTCGTGGGTGGGGTCACGGCAGGACGGACGGGTCGCCGGTCTTCGGGTCGACCGACGCGGCCAGGCTGAAGCCGCTGAAGGTCGCCGCCGGTGCGCCCGAGATGGTGGCCGTCGTCGGTGTCGCGCTGGTGATCAGGCAGTCCCGCAGCACGAACGACGAGAACGACCAGTCGTCGCCGGTGTGCTCCAGCAGCGCGATGTCGAACAGCTCGCCGTCGAGCGCCAGCTTGGTGAGCCGGCCGGCGACGTCCCCGATGGCCTTGACGGTCATCGTGAAGTTCATCGACACCGGCGCGTGGATGGCGCCCAGGTGGGTCACCTCGCACGAGTGCAGGGCCTCGACGTTGAGCGAGAAGGACGGGCTGAACGAGTCGATCGGGCTGATCAGCACGGTCTCGGTGCCCTTGGTGTACTGCACCGCGAGGCGGGTCTTCCACTCCATGGTCTGGTTCCTCCGGGTCAGAACTTGGCCACGAGCGTGACCAGCAGGCGGCTCACGGCAGGGCCGTACGTGACGGTGACGACCAGGTCGACGGTGCGGTCGGCCCGGGCGGCGGTGACGATCGAGGTGTCGGTGGCGGTACGGGCGACCTCGGGGATGCCGAGGATGTCCAGCACCGGGATCTCGATCTGGTAGTCGTCGATCACCGCCTGCCGCTTGAGCGGACCGAGGATGCCGTCCACCTGGGTCTTCAGCAGGGTCATCCCCGGCTTGGTGATCCGCGCGTCGCCGACCAGGCCGATCAGGCCGGCGCGCAGCATGAACTCGATCTGGTCGAGGGTGCGCACCAGGTCGACGTGCAGCAGGCTCGCGTCGGAGGTGAACAGCCGACCGTCGGCGAAGTGCAGGCTCTCCCCGGTGATCAGCGTGGGATCGATGATCGGCGTGAGGTTGGCCTCGGAGAGGCCCTTGATCTCCGCCGGGCTGTACTGCTTGGCCACCGGGATGGCCACCCCGCGGATCTTCTTCAGCACGATGCTGTGGTGCACCGGCAGGCCGGCCACGGCAGCCATCGCGGCGGTGGCCGCGTCGCCGTCCGCACCCCGCGCCGCGATCATCACCATCCGGCTGGTGCTGCTCTTGAGCGGGTTAGCCGCGGTGGTGACGTCGGCGACGTAGGTGGGGCCCTTCTCGGTGGCCGGGTTGACCATCGCGAAGCCGATTCGCCGCTGGCCGGCCGCCGACATCGTCTCCACGTGCGCCTTGAGCGCCTGCAGCCCGGTGGGCGCGCCGGCGCCGGCCGGGTTGCCGACGGTCGACTCGTTGGCCAGCGACACCATGGTCACGTCGTCGGCGGCCTCCAGGCCGCTCAGCGCGGCGGCGTAGTCGTCGCCGGCCACCTTCACCCCGTACACCTTGGCCGGGCGCGGGTCCTGCAGGAACGCCAGTTCGAGGGAGTTGTAGAGGGCGTTGCGGACCACGCTGCCGGCCTGCCGGCGGGCGAAGTTGGTGACCGCGTCGTCCAGGGTCTCGATCCGGACCGGCGTGTTCGCCGGCGCCGAACCGCCGTCGGCCGTGGACGGCGCCTTGCCCACCACGGCGACGACGCCCGGCGAGCGCTGGGCCAGCGGCGCCGGTGGCGGCACGATCCGGACCTCGATGAACGGGAATGCTGCTGTCGGTGCCACGGGTCCTCCCGGACGAAGGTTGCTGCTCGGTCGATGGGCGGCTGCCGGCCGTTGCGGTCGTTGGGGCGGCTGCCGGCCGTTGCTCGTGCCGGCGGCCGGGCGTCTCAGGTCGGCAGGGCGGCGAGCCCGATGCCGCTGCCGGCTAGCCACTGGCCGGCCCGCGCGAAGCGGGCGGCCCGTTTCTGCGCGTCGGTGCCGGTGTCGCCGCCGGGCCAGCCGTCGTCGTCGAACGTCTCGATGGGCACCACCCAGACGGCGACCACCCGATGTCGTCGCCGGACGTCGTCCGGCGACGGCACGTCCAGGCCCAACTCCTCGGCGCGGGCCCGTACCAGACGGGTCTCGACGAGCAGGTCGGCCAGGGAGAAACCCTTGTCGCGGACCAGTACGGCGGCGGCGAACGGCAGCGGACGCGGGGTCGGCGGGGCCGCCGGCGCGGCGGCGTATCGCAGCTTCACGGTGGCCCCGGCGGCCTGCCCGCGCATCCGCGCCACCAGGTCACCGGCGTTCGCGGCGCCGACGCCGGCGAGCAGCCGGTCCAGGTGCGAGTCGGTGAACGCGGCCGGCTGGTGCAGTCCGGCGCGTAGCCGGGCCACCAGCCGGGTCCGGCGCTCGGTCTCCAGGGCCGCCGGGTCGGCCGGCAACGCGCCCAGCTCGGCGATGATCTGCGGGTCGACGTCGAACGCGGGTACCGCCACGTCGACGTCCTCGACCCGGTCCCGGGCCGTGCTGGTCCGCACCACCAGGCTGCCCCGCCACAGGGCGTCGATGCGCAGCGCCGAGCCGCCGAGACCGTGCAGGCGTACGCGCAGCTCGGTGCGGGTGGTGCCGCCGGAGCCCAGCCACTCCCCCTCCGCCACGGTCACCGGCGCGGCGGCGAAGCCGAGGGTCAGCTCGTCGAACACCGCCGCGTACGGTGGCGCGACCGGCATCGCCTCGGTGTCGTACGCGGCCTCGACCAGGTGGGCCAGCGACGCGTCGTCGAACACGGCGGCGCGGGTGCCCGGATCGGCCAACCGCACCAGCACCCCGTCGACGAAGTCCACCGCACCGGCCTCCTCGCTGCCCGCGCCGGTGCGTTCCGCCCGGCTCGGCACGAGGATCGCGAAGGAGCCGTCACCCGAGCGTCACCGCCACCGTCACCGTGCCCGCACGAGGCACCGACTGTCGGGAACTGAGCACCGACACAGCCATCGGCCGCCGCCGGGGCGGGCGCGAGTCGACGCGGCAGGCGTGTCGTTCGTCAGCAGGGCGCGGCCTCGTCGAGGACGACGCGCATCGGGTGCGGGGCGGTGGCGGCCACGTCGCCGAGCACGGCGAGCAGCAGCGCGTACTGATCGGCCGGCTCGTCGACCAGCAGGTGGCCGGCGTCGGTGATCAGCAGGGTGAGCGGGCCGGCGTCGAGCCGGTCCCGCAGCACGTCGGAGAGGGCATCCCAGGTGTCCCCCAGGTACGCCGGCAGGGCCAGCGCGGCGGTCAGCGTGGCGAACAGACCGGCCCGGGTCCGGGTCGCCGCTGCGGGCAGCACCACCGCACCCGGCTCGTCGAGGTCGCCGTCGCGGCCGACGATCAGCCAAGCGCCCCTCCGACCATCGTCCCCGTCGACCATCGCGTACCTCCTGTTCTGACCCGGGGTGACCGCGCGGGGCCGGCCGCCACCGGCCGGCCCCGGTCGCTCAGAGCCGGTAGAAGTCGGTGTAGTGGTTGGGCGAGAACCAGGTCGCGCCGGTGCTGCGGTTCACCACGATCCGGTACGCGTCACGGGCCGCGCCCTGGGTACGCGGGTAGACGTCGTACTCGTAGTAGGTGGCGTTGGTGGGCAGTTGTCCCTCGTAGTTGTAGAACCGGCCGCCGGCGAAGTTGGACAGTCCGCCGCTCCACGAGTACCAGCCGCGGCTGGTCGGGAAGCCCTTCGCGGACCATCCGGAGCGGGCGGCGCGGGCGTCGGCGCAGCGGCTGATCGTGCAGGAGCTGTAGACCGCAGCCGAGGCGGAGTCGGTCAACCGGGGGGCCACCACGGACGGGCCGACCAGCGCGGCGGCGACCATGGTGAGCAGCAGGGCGAGAGTGGTGGTACGCCGGCGGATCGCGCCGAGCGTGGCCAGCGGGGACACGAGGGTGGACACAGGCTGCCTCCAGACCATTCGATCCATCGATCCGCTTCACTGTCGGATCGGACCCAGTCTCACCGCTACCGGTCGGCTCCGACACCCCTCGGCGGCCCAACTGCTCCACAATGCTCGGTGAACCCCGGATGATCCGCTCCCCCGGCCCGCCCGACCGGAAGGAGCACCAGCATGCCGATGCTCACCCACAGGTACGCGTTCACGCCGACGAACCCCACCGGCCCGGCCCAGCCGTTGCTGAACACCCAGACCAGCCCACTGCACAGCACCACGTACGCGACGCCGGCGGCGTACAACCGTCGCCGCGCCACCCGATCCGAGGGCGGCCACGGCAGCGTCGACGCGACGAGCACCACCAGGCCCGGCACCAGCCACACCAGGTGGTGCACCCAGGTGACCGGGCTGAGCAGGCACGCGGCGACACCGGTCACCGCGAAGCCGGCCCGCTCGTCGCCCCGCCGCACCGCCCGGCGGACCCGCACCACCCACACCGCCAGCACGGCGACGACCAGCACCAGCCACAGTCGCCGGTCCGGGTGCGCCGGATCGAGCCGGGCGACCAGGCCGAGCAGCGACTGGTTCGCCACATACTCCAACCGTCCGACGCGCTCGGTGTCCCAGAGCGCCTCGGTGAAGAAGGTCCGGGTCGCCTGTGGGGCGAGCACGCCCGCGAGCACGGTCGCGCCGACCGCCGTGCCGACGGCCGTGCCCGCGGCCCGCCACCGCCCGGTGACCAGCAGATACCCGATGAAGACCGCCGGGGTGAGCTTGACCGCGGCGGCCAGCCCGGTCCCGATGCCGGCCAGTCGACTGCCCCGCTCCAACAACCACAGATCCAGGTAGACCAGCGCCACCAACAGCAGGTTGACCTGACCGAAGCTCACCGTGTCCCGTACCGGGTTCAGCCCGGCCAGCAGGCAGCACGTCAGCGCGAGCGCGTACCAGCGGCTCCACCCGTACCGCCGCGCCAGCGGGTCCACGAGCAGGTGCAGCAGGAGCGCCACGGCCAGCGCGGTGAGCAGCAGGTGCGCCACGATCGTCGGATACCAGGCCAGCGCCGCCATCGGCAGCATGCAGAGCGCGGCGAACGGCGGATAGGTGAAGCCGTACCCGTTGTGGGTGGTCCACCCGTACAGGTCGCCGCCGCGCGCCCAGTGCCCGACCGCGCCGTGGTAGACCCCGACGTCGAACCAGCCCCGATGCCCGGGCACCATCGCGATCACCACCGCGAGCACGGTCACCAGCCCGACCACCGTCGCCACCCGCAGCCGGGTCGCGCTCATCGCGCCACCTCCACCGGGGCGATCGGCCTCAGCAGGCGCAGCGAACCGACCACGAGCAACCCGACCAGCACTCCGGCGACGGCCAGCGCCGCCTGCGCCGCGTCCGGGCCGAAGCCGCTGGGCAGCGCCACGAACGCGAGCACCACCGCGCCGGACGCGGCCGCCGGCCGCGCCCACCCGTGCGGCGCCGACGCCGCGATCACCACCAGGCCCCACAGCGCGTACCACGGCCGGGTCGCCGGGCCCAGCAGCGCCGCCGCCACCAGCGCCAGACCCAGCGCGTACGCCGGACCGAGCCGCCGCCGATGCCACCACGCGGCGACCGCCACGGCCAGTGCGGCGGCGACGCCCAGCGCGAGGCACAGCCGCATCGGGGCGTCACCCAGGTGCAGGCCCAACCGTCCGGCCGCGCGCGACGCCACTCTGCCCAGCGCGCTGGAGACCGACCAACTGTGCCGGTACATCGGTGTGCCGAGGGCGCCGATCCACCCGTACCCGATGCCGGTGGCCCAGGTGACCACGGCGGCGGTGCCCACCGCGACGCCGGCGGTGCGCGCCACCGAGGCCGGCAGCGCCCGGTGCCGCGCGGCGAGCGACACGACGACCAGCAGCCCGATCACCGCCGGCACCTTGACCAGCGCGGCGAGGGTCACCAGCACCGTGGCCGCGCCGTGACGGTGCTCGAAGGCGAGACTGAGCCCCGCCACCAGCAGCCCCAGCATCACCGCCTCATTGTGCGCGCCGGCGACGAGATGCAGGGGGACGAGCGGGTTGAGCACCCCCAACCAGAGCGCGGCGGCCGGGTCGACGCCGCAGTGCCGGGCCAGCCGGGGCAGGTACACCAGCAGCAGCGCCACCCCGGCGAGCGCCACCACCCGCAACCCCAGCACGCCCAGCACCAGCGTGCCGCCGCTCGCACCGCTCACCACCGCCGCCAACGCGAGGAACACCGGTCCGTACGGCGCGGGCGTCTGCTGCCACATCTGCGGCACCTCGGCGGCCAGGGCCCCGCCGAGGTACGCGACGCCGTGGCGGTACACGTCGACGTCGGCGAGCACCATGGCGCCCTGCGCGAGATAGCTGTACGCGTCGCGGCTGAACAACGGCGGCGCCACCAGCAACGGCCCCGCCCAGCACGCCAGCGTCACCGCCGCCGAGCGCCGACCGACCCCCTGCTCGGGTGGGTGCGGGTGCCGCCCGACCTCCGGCGGGTGCGGCTGTCGGCCGGCCCACCACCAGGCGGCGGTGAGCAGGGTCAGTCCGGCGTACCCGCAGAGCAGCCCCGGCCCGGCGAGCTGCCGCAGCGCGCTCCACCAGGCGGCGTGCGCGCCGACCGGCAGCGCGCCGGCCGCCAGGCCGGCGGACGCCACCAGGGTGGCACCGGCTCCCCCGAGCAGCCGGTACGCGACGACGGTCGGCAGTGTGCGCACCCGGGCAGGATGTCGCCCCCGACTGACCGGCACACGACCGCCCGACGATCTTCAGGCGACGGCGTGGTGTCGTCCGGGTCGGGCCCGTGCCGTGCCGGCGTGGCGACGGGCATATCGGTCACCGGTTGTTAGCGTGGCGTGCGGATCCGTGACCGTGGAGGGGTGCCATGACGGACGCCCCCGATGGGAGGCCGAGACCCGCGGACCAGTGGCGACATCGAGGCGTTCGCGGGCTGACCGTCGCCCGCGACGTGAGTGTCCGCGGTTGGCGGTGGTGGGCGCGAAGCTGGGATCGGCTGGTCGCCGCACTTCAGGACGAGGCGCCCGTCGGCTCCGCGGCCGGCCCGACGCCGTCCGGCCCGCTCGTCGAACAGCGCGACGCGCCCCGACTGATCACGGTCCCCGCCCGGGGCTACGTGTACTCGTTCCACATCCGCGCCACGTTCGCCTGGTCGTCACCGGCGAGTCTGCGCTCCGAGGTGCTGAGTTGGTACGTGCAGTACTTCCAGCCCAACGCGATCCAACGGCTGACCCGGCTCGCCGCCGACGCCGCCCGGGACCTGCCGCCGCACCGGGCGGGCGATCTGGAGGTGGCGTTGCAGCAGGCGCTCGCCGACGATCCGGAGTGGTCCTACGAGCGGGGCGAGGTCGTCATCACCTGCCGACCCGACGCCGCCGTCCGCCTCGACGAGCGGATCATGCCGGCGCTCCAGCCGCACGTCGACCGGATGGTGAAGCTGGAGTACCAGTTCGACGAGCAGCTGCGCAAGGCCCGGTACGCCGAGGAGCTGAGTCGACGTTGGATGGCCATCCTGAGCGACGACGCCGACGACCAGGACGTGGCCGACGCCCGCCACCACCTGCTCAACGCCCATCGCGAAGCCACGAGATGGATCACCGAACTCCTGCACCACCACGCCGAACCCCCCACCGACCAGGTAACCCCACCCCACCAACGCCCCGCCCCCTGACCCGCCCCCTCCCCGCCCCCTCCGCACCCCTCCCCCACTCCCGCCCACTCGCACCCCCGCCCACTCCCTGGGACTGTACAAATAACGGCTGATCGACCGATCAAGGGAGAGACGCCAGATGACGACCGAGACGACCGTGGGACAGCCGGCCGCCGAGCCGGTGGGTGCGGTGACGGATGAGCAGTTGATCGCGATGCTGGCCGATCGGGCTCGTGGGGACGGGCTGCGGTTGACCGGGGAGGGTGGGCTGTTGCAGCAGCTGACCAAGCGGGTCCTGGAGTCGGCGCTGGACGGCGAGATCACCGACCACGTCGGCTACGACAAGCACGACCCGGCGGGTCGAGGCAGCGGGAACACGCGTAACGGCAGCCGGACTAAGACGGTGCTGACCGATGTCGGGCCGGTCGAGGTGCGGGTGCCGCGTGACGCGGCGGGGACGTTCGAGCCGCAGATCGTGCGTAAGCGGCAGCGCAGGCTGTCCGGGGTCGATGACATGGTGTTGTCGTTGTCGGCGAAGGGGTTGACGCACGGGGAGATCGCCGCGCACTTGGCCGAGGTGTACGGCGCCGAGGTGTCGAAGCAGACGATCTCCACGATCACCGACAAGGTGATGGACGGGATGGTCGAGTGGCAGAAC
>NZ_JBFAHZ010000036.1:0-55488 GCF_040654415.1 Micromonospora sp. NPDC050695 | reverse complement strand
AGGACATGGCGCTGACCGACGCCGCGCAGACCGTGCAGGTGTCGGCCTACCCGGACGCCTACGCCCAGTGGGAACAGCAGGCCACCGACCTGGTCGGCCAGCACTGGAACAGCTGACCCGCAGAACAACACCGAAGGCCGGCACCCGCACAGGGTGCCGGCCTTCGTCGTACCCAGACGTGATCGGCGGGGACGACATAGCGGAGCGGCGTGATCGGCGCGGAGTGATCCGATCGGCGGACGGGTACGTACCTCCCGGTGGGGGACCGGCGGAGGGACGAGGCATGGCCGCAGTGGGTGACGGCACCGAGCACGAAGCAGTTCACGAGGCAGGCCAGCAGCCGGAACTCCAACCGGCGGCAGAGCCGCGAACCGATACCGCACCCGGGCGGTGGTCGATCGGCGCTCGCATGTTGTTGGCCGCCGCGGCGGCACGAGTCAGCTTGACGTGCGGGTGCCCGGCCAGCCTCCGGTACGGGTGCGGGTGGGCGCGGGTGCCGGCTCCGTCGTGGTCGGCGACGAACGGTGGAACGGCGTGGCTGCGGGCTCGCTGCTGGGTGCGCCGGGCTGGGACCGGTCGACGGACCGGCTCTACCTCGACCTGGTGGCGGGGGCCAACAGCGTGACGGTGGACACCGGCCCCCGCTGAACACGCCGCAGCCCGCCCGCCAACCGCCCGCCAGCGAAAACGCCGGCCACGTCAGCCAACCGGCGGTCGGTAGACGCAAGCGCCGCCGCGAGAGCCTGCCACCGACCCGAGGGCCTGCCACCGACCCGAGAACCTGGCAACGGCGTGAAGCGTCGGGGTCGCGGGTGGGCGCGAGCGTACAGTCGGACGGTGGAGCGTACCGAATCGATGCTGGCGCAGACCCGACCGCCTGGCGTGGCCGACGCCGATCCCGGCAGCGTGCTGCTGCCGGGCCACGACGTGCCGCTCGGCCGCTACACCACGGTGCGGAGGCTCTTGCCGCAGCGTCCCCGCCGGATGGTCGGCGCGTGGTGTTTCGTCGACCATTTTGGCCCGGACGACGTGGCGCAGCGGCCCGGCATGGAGGTGCCGCCGCACCCGCACACCGGGCTGCAGACGGTGACGTGGCTGCTCGACGGCGAGATCATCCACCGGGACAGCCTCGGTAGCGTGCAGGCGATCCGGCCGGGTCAGTTGAACGTGATGACGTCGGGGCGGGGCATCGCGCACTCCGAGCGGTCGCCGGCCGTCCATCCGCCGGTGATGCACGGCGTGCAGCTGTGGGTGGCGCTGCCGGATCCGGCGCGGGCCGGTGCGGCGGACTTCGCCCACCACGCCGACCTGCCGCGATGGCGCGACGGCGAGTTGGACGTCACCTTGCTGGTCGGTGAGCTTGCCGGCGAGCGGTCGCCGGCCGTGGTGCACACCCCGCTGATGGGGGCGCAGCTGGAGTTGGGTGGTACGGCGCCGACCACGTTGCCGTTGCGGCCCGATTTCGAGTACGCCCTGCTGGCGATGAACGGGTCGGCGGAGGCGGCGGGGGTGGGGTTCGAGCCGGGGGCGCTGCTCTACCTCGGGTCGGGTCGGCGGGAGGTGACCGTCCGCGGTGGCGCGGGGGCGCGGTTGCTGCTGTTGGGTGGTACGCCGTTCGACGAGCCGCTGGTGATGTGGTGGAACTTCGTGGGCCGCTCGCACGAGGAGGTGGCGGAGGCCCGGGAGGACTGGATGGCCGGGCGGCGCTTCGGCGTGGTCGCGGATGATCCGGCGCCGCCGCTGCCGGCACCGGCCCTGCCCACCACCCGGCTCAAGGCCCGCGACCGCACCGGCGACCTGCACGGCTGAAACCGGGCGGCCAACCAACGGGCGGGCGACCAACGGGCGGTGACAGGCGGTCGTGTGACCGGCGGTCGCGCGGGTAGTCGCCGGCATGCCGACCACTCTGATCACCCCCGTGGAGGACCGGAAGCGTCTGGCCCGCCGGCTCGCCGGCAGCGGGCGAGGCTTCGCCGAGCAGTACGGGTTCCGGGTCACCAACAATCCGGCGAGCCTGTTCCAGGTGCTCTACCTGGCGGTGCTGCTGGCCCGTCGGGGGGACTTCCGGCGGGCGTTGGACGGTGCGCGGGCGCTGCGCGACGCGGGGTGGGACAGTCCTGCCCGGCTGGCCCGTTCGCTGCATGAGGACCGGGTGCGGGTGTTGCGCGACAGCGGTCAGCGCGGTGACGTGGACGCGGTGGCCGTCGTGGTGGGTGACCTGGCTCGTGCGGTCGTCGAGCGCTATCGGGGCGATCTGCGCCGGTTGCGGTCGGCGGCGCACCACGATCCGGTCCGGGAGCGGGCGCTGCTGGCCGAGTTGCCCGGCGTGGACGGTCAGGTCATCGACCTGTTCCTGCGGGAGGCTCAGGCGCTGTGGCGGGAGGTGGCCCCGGTGGCGGACCGGCGGGCTCTCGCCGCGGCGCGGCGGCTCGGGTTGGGCCGTTCCGCGGCTGACCTTGCGGGACTGGCCAGTGGGGAGTCGGAACGGCTGGCGTGGCTGGTGGGGGCGCTGGCACGGGTCGATCTGGAGCACCGGTACGGGGAGCTGGCCGGTCGGCCCTGACGTGCCCTGGCCCACAGTTCAGCAAAAACTGACCGTATGGAGGATGTTCTGTCGTATGGTTGGACTCGGCAGTGCTGGCCGCTCGGTTCGAGCGGGCATCCACCGCTTGGTGGTCGCGCCCGGTTCGGGCGCGTTTCACCGCCTGGGCAGGTTTGGCGCCCCCGGTCGCGGTTCGTGACCCGGGGGCGCCCGCCTGTCCCGGCGATCAGCGGGCCAGGCCCGCCAGCAGGTTCACCGTGACGGCGATGATGAACGCGCCGAACAGGTACGACAGCATGGAGTGCCGCAGCACCGTGCGCCGCATCTCGTTGCTCGTCAGGTTCGTGTCGGAGACCTGGAACGTCGTCCCGATGGTGAACGCGACGTACGCGAAGTCCGAGTAGCGCGGCGGTTCGGGCTGGTTGAAGTTCACCCCGCCGTCCGGGCCGGTGTAGTAGATCCTGGCGTACCGGGCGGCGAACACGGTGTGCACCACCAGCCAGGACAGCAGCACGCTGAACACGCCCAGTCCGCCGTAAAGGTCGCGGGCGAGGCCGGGGGGCGCCGCGTGCGCGCTGGCCACCACCAGCCCCACGGCCAGGAGGCTGGTCAGGCAGGCGATGAGCAGCAGCACGTCGCGGATGGCCCGGTTGGGGTCCTCGTGCACGGCGAGCGCGGCCGTCCGTCCGGCGTCCAGGGGCCAGATCTTGCGCCACACCAGCACCAGCCAACTCAGTGCGGCCACGTCCCAGCCGGCGAGGGGGGCGAGCGACGGTGGCAGCAGCAGGGCCAGGGCAACGCCCACGACGACGCCGACGACCCCCACCAGGGCGAGTTGCGCGGCGGCCGGGGTGTGCCCGTCCGGCGGGCGGGACAGCGGCCCGGTGCGGGTCATCCCGACGACCGGCGTGTCAGGTCTGCGGCCGTCACCGCCGGGTCAGATGCCGCGCAGGTGCTGCGAGACCCGGTTGTGCTTCTTGTCCCGGGCCTGCGCGGCACGTTGCGAGGGGCCCACCTCGGGGGCCGCTTCGATGCCCGCGGACCGGGCGACCTCGGTGCCGTTGGCGTAGTCCACCGGCGGCAGGGCGCGCAACGCCTTCAGGACGTCCGGCGGGGCGCCCTCCCGTTCGGCCTCGCGGACGACGTCGTTCTTCTCGGCCGGGTAGTCCAGGCTCGACAGGTACTGCAGGACGTCGGCGTAGCTCGCCATGGCAGCGGCTCCCTCGGGCATCGATGTGGTCACGACCGGCGGCGGTTACCCGCCCGCCGTCGCGTCACGCCCGCCCCGCCGGGAAATGTCACGCGCGCCCGGGCGGTCATCGGTGCCGTTTCCACCCGGCCGCCGCGGGTACCCGCAGGCGCCGACGCCAGCCCGAGGGAGTACGCGGATGAACTACGACACCTTCATCGACCAGGTTTCCCAGCGCACGTCGACGTCGTCCGAGCGGGCGGTCGAGTTGACGCGGGCCGTGTTGGAGACGTTCGCCGAGCGGTTGACCGGTGGCGAGGTGCTGGACCTGGCGGCGCAGATGCCGCAGCCGCTGCAACTGGTGCTCAAGCCGAGCCCGAGCACCGAGCAGGCGGACCGGTTCGGGGCGGCCGAGTTCGTGGCGCGGGTGGCACTGCGTGCCAATGTGCAGGAGCCGGCGGCCCGCGACGCCGTACGGGCGGTCTTCACGACGCTGCGGGAGGCGATCACCGGTGGGGAGTTCGACGACGTGGCGACCCAGTTGCCGCGCGACTACCGGGGATTGGTGGAGCAGGCGATGGCCCCGGGAGCGACGTTGCGCCGCGCCTGACACCGGCCTCGTACAGCGGTTTACCAGGGCAACCATCGACGTCCCACTTGGCGTGGCGAATCAGCCTGGCCTAACCTTGTCCGTGCGAGGGGAGTACTTCCCACGAATCATTCCGGTCAGTACGGCGTGCCCGGCGCGCCTCGGGTGATTGCCCACCAGGTGGTGGGTGAAGGAGACCTCGAACATGACACGGTGTTCGAGGAGGCCCCATGACCGAAGTATCGTACCTGTCCGCTGCCAGCGAGTTGTCCTCGGTGGGCACGCCCACCCTGTGGGCGGTGACCATCGCCGGTGTGCTCGCCCTGCTGGTGCTGGATTTCCTGGTCACGCGCCGCCCGCACGAGGTGTCCATGCGGGAGGCGCTCGGCTGGTCGGCGTTCTACATAGCCCTGCCGCTGGCGTTCGGCGGCTGGATCTGGGCGCGCTACGGCTCTCAGCAGGGCGTGGAGTACATCACCGGTTACCTGGTGGAGAAGTCGCTCTCGGTCGACAACCTCTTCGTCTTCATGCTGTTGCTGGCCGCGTTCGCGGTGCCGGCCGTGCTCGCCCAGCGGGTGCTGCTCTACGGCATCGCCGGCGCTCTGGTGCTGCGGGCGGTCTTCATCGCCCTCGGTGCGGCGGCGTTGCAGACCCTCGACTTCGCGTTCCTGCTCTTCGCGGTCATCCTCATCGCCACGGCGGTGAAGCTGCTGCGCGACGCCCTCTCCGGGCACCAGCAGGAAGTCGACATCAACAAGATGCGCTCGGTGAAGCTGCTGCGCAAGATCATGCCGGTGGTCGACGAGTACCACGGCACCCGGATGACGGTCCGGCAGGGCGCGAAGCGGGCACTCACCCCGTTCGCCCTGGTGGTGGTCGCGGTGCTGGCCACCGACGTGGTCTTCGCCGTCGACTCGGTGCCGGCGGTCTACGGCATCACCGAGGACCCGTACCTGGTCTTCGCCACCAACGCGTTCGCCCTGCTCGGCCTGCGGGCGCTCTACTTCGTCCTGCACGCGGCGCTGAGCCGGCTGGTGCACCTCAGCTACGGCCTGGCGATCATCCTGGCGTTCATCGGTCTCAAGCTGGGCCTGCACTGGGCGCACGGGATCTGGGAGTCGGTGCCGCAGATCCCCACCCTGGCCTCGCTCGGCGTGATCATCGGTGTGCTGGTGGTGGTCACCCTGACCAGCCTGCGCGCCACCCGGGGCGGCACCCCCGAGGAGCGCGAGGTCGTCACGGAACGGCACTGACCGCGCCGCGCCGCGACGACGGGGGGGTACGCGGGAAAGCTCCCGCCCCGCCCGGCGCGGGTGGTACGACTGTGCAATGGGAATCGTGTCACCGGGCTTTCAGGGTCGGCCCCGATCACAGGAGCCGGCCCTGCCACCCGGTCAGTACCTGACCGAGGACTTCGCGGTTCTCTCGGCCGGCCCGACGCCGCGGGTGTCTCTGGACACCTGGGAGTTCGTCATCGCCGCCGAGAACGGCTCCGAGTACCGGTGGTCGTGGCAGGAGTTGATGGCGCTTCCGCAGGAGACGCCGACCGTCGACATCCACTGCGTCACCCACTGGTCCAAGCTCGGCACCACCTGGCGGGGCGTCTCCCTGGACACGCTGCTCGACGGTGTGGACACGGGCGCGCACTTCGCGGTCGCGCACTCCTACGGCGGGTACACCACGAACCTTCCCCTGGACGACCTGCGCGGCGGCCGGGCCTGGGTGGCGCACACCTTCGACGGCGCGCCGCTGCCCGCCGAGCACGGTGGCCCGGCGCGGCTGCTGGTGCCGCACCTGTACTTCTGGAAGTCGGCCAAGTGGGTGCGCGGCATCCGGCTCAAGACGATGGACGAGCCGGGGTTCTGGGAAACGGCCGGCTACCACGACTACGGCGACCCGTGGCGCGAACAGCGGTACCAGGGTGACTGAGCGCGCCGTGGCGACGGGCACTCCGGCCCGCGCTCCGATCACCTGGCAGGTGGCCCGGCTGGTGGAGCGCCGGGTGGAGACACCCACCGCACAGACGCTGGTGCTCCAGGTGCCGGACTGGCCAGGGCACCTGCCCGGGCAGCACGTCGACGTGCGGCTGACCGCGCCGGACGGCTACCAGGCCGCCCGGTCGTACTCCATCGCCGGGCCGGCCGTGGACGGCCCGGGCGGCCCCCGGATCGAGGTGACCGTCCAGCGGGTGCACGACGGCGAGGTGTCCCCGTACCTCATCGATGTCTTTGCCGACGGCGACCCGCTGGAGGTCCGCGGACCGCTCGGTGGCTGGTTCATCTGGCGGCCGGAGCAGACCGAGCCGGTGCAGCTCGTCGCCGGTGGTTCCGGCATCGTGCCGCTGATGGCGATGATCCGGTCGCGCCGGGCGACCGGCAGCAAGGTGCCGTTCCGGCTGATCTACTCGGTGCGCACGCCCGAGGACGTGATCTACGCCGCCGAGCTGCGCCGCCGGGTCCGCGACGACTTCGGCCTGGATGTGGCGTACGTGTACACCCGCGAGGCACCCGAGGACTGGCGCGGTGAGCCGCACCGGGTCGGGCTGGCCGACGTGAACACCCACGGCTGGCCGCCGGACCTGCAACCGCTCACCTACGTCTGCGGCCCGACCGGGTTCGTGGAGGCCGTGGCCGACCTGCTGGTCGGGTTGGGGCACCCGTCGCGGCGGATCAAGACCGAACGTTTCGGCCCCACCGGCTGACCGCCCACCCCGCTCGCCCATGGCAACGTCGAGGAGACCCGATGACCGAGATGTCCTACCTGGACGGCAACATGCTCGACGGTCCGCTGCGCGAGCTGTTCGCCGTCGATCTGAGCACCGCCATGGGCCGCTGCGAGAACTGCGGGATGACCGGTTCGATGGCGAGCCTGCACGTCTACCCGCACGCGCCGGGTCTGGTCGCCCGCTGCCCGTCCTGCGAGTCGGTGATGGTGCGGCTGGTGCGCGGGCCGGACCGGGCCTGGCTGGACATGCGCGGCGTCACCTACCTCCAGGTGCCGATGCCGATGGAGCAGGCACTTCCCGAGCCGCTCTGACGAGAACTCTGCGCCACACCTGCCGATCCGGCGAGCACGGCGGCGACTACGGCACCGGTGTGAACGAGCGGATGTAGGCCAGGGCGGAGTCCATCGACGCGCGCATCGGCTGGGTGTTGCGCATCGTCTGACTCAGGAGTGCCCGCACTGCAGAGCCGTCAGCAGCACCAGGGACAGCTCGCCGAGGTGGACATCCTGGTGAACAACGCCGGGATCTACGACTTCACCAGCACGCTGGACACCAGCACGGCGAGCTTCGACCGGCACGTCGCGATCAACACGCGGGCGCCGTTCCTCCTGGTGGGTGGGTGCGCACCGAAGGCACCGAAGAGATGCTCGGCGGGAACGTGGAGATGCTCGGGACGGTCAACATCCGCGGTCGGATCGGGGCGCCCGACGAGATCGCCGAGGTCGTCCTGTTCCTGGTGGATGACCGCAGCAGCTACGTCAACGGAACCGTGGTGATCGCCAACGGAGGCGAGCTCAGCTCTCTGCCGGGCTGAGCCCCCTCGTCACCGGTCGGGGGCGCGCGCCCGATCGATGAAAGTGGATATGGATTTAGCGTAGTCTTAAATTTATCGATGTCTTCTTGCTCGGTTTCGCGGCCTGGGGTCGGATGTCCGACAACTGTTAAGGCAGCTGTCTATTCATTCACCCGTACTGAGGAGACCGCCATGCGCTGTCGACGCGTACTCCTGGCGGTGGTCATCGCGCTTGCCGCCGGCGCGGTGACGATCACCGAACCTCCGAGCGCACAGGCTGCCCCGGCCACCTTCACCCACCCCGGCGTGCTGGTCAGCCGCCCACAACTCGACTTCGTCAAGGCCAAGGTGCAGGCCGGCGAACAGCCGTGGCGCAACGCCTACAACCAGATGATGGGCAGCCGGTACGCCTCGCTGTCCCGAGTCCCCGCGCCTCGGGCCACCGTCGAGTGCGGCCAGACGTCCAACCCGAACTACGGCTGCACGGACGAGCGCGAAGACGCCATCGCCGCGTACACCGACGCGCTGGCCTGGTACATCACCGGCAACTCGGCGTACGCGCAGAAGTCGATCGCCCTGATGGACGCCTGGTCGGCAACGATCCAGCGGCACACCAACTCCAACGCCCCGTTGCAGACCGGCTGGGCCGGCTCGGTGTGGCCACGCGCCGCCGAGATCATCCGCTACACGTACGGCAACTGGCCCAACCAGGCGCGGTTCGCCACCATGCTGCGCACCGTCTACCTGCCCGTGGTCATCGCTGGCGACTCCCGCACCAGCAACTGGGACCTGACCCTCGCCGAGGCGGCCATCGGCATCTCGATCTTCCTTGAGGACCGCACGTCGTACGACCGTGCGCTCGCCCGGTTCCGGGCAGCGGCCGCCGCCTCCATCTACATCGCCGCGGACGGGGTTCGGCCCCTGTACCCGCCGGCCACCAGCGTCGACACGCCCGCCGAACTCGTCTCCCGCTGGCACGGCCAGGCCACCTACACCGACGGCCACGCGCAGGAGACCTGCCGCGACTGGGTCCACACCGGCTACAGCCTCTCCGCCATCTCGCACGTCGCCGAGACCACCCGCATCCAGGGCGGCGACCTCTACCCCGAGCTCCAGGACCGGCTGCGGCACGCGCTCGGCTTCCACACCAAGTTCGAGAACGGCACCGCCGTCCCGTCGAGCGTGTGCGGCGGCTCGGTGACCCTCGGCCTCGGCCCGATCACGGAGGTCGGCTTCAACGCGCTGCACAACCGGATGGGTATCGGCATGGCCAACACCCAGAGCTACACCGAGCGCAAGCGTCCCCAGGGCACGAACAACCTCTTCGTCGCCTGGGAGACACTGACCCACGCCAACAACCCGGCGTAGCCCGCGCCGAACGCGCGCTTCCGGGCCTCGACACGGGATGGCCCCTGAGCCGAGGCCCGGAAGGCGCCAGCGGCAGACTGGCCGGCAGAGCACCGGTCTGTGGCGCGACGTTCCGCTGCGGGCTCGGCTGGTCGTGTCGGCGGCCGTGCTGGTCGTCGCCCCGGCGGCCTGGCGCGCCTTCGTGACCTTCGCCAAGCGCCACTGACCCCTGCCGTCAGGCCCGTCGGCTCGGCCGGCTACGTGATCGACTCCGCTTCACCGACGTGGGGCTGTCCGAGCGAGCGCCGGGATACCCCGACATCGGCGATGTCGAGTGGATCATCCCGGCGTCGGCGTCGGCGTCGGCATCGGCCTGTGTCGTGGGTTGGCTTGGCGTCGCCCCCGTCTCGTGGGGGCCAGTTCGGCCTGGCGTCGCTCGGCGTCGATTAATCGCGTGCGCGTGGCCCGGGCCGCTCGTAGGCTTCCGGTCCCCGGGCCGACTGGGTCTCGACCTTCCCGGATCGGAGATGAGCGCGACGATGGCCAGCGACCTGTTCGCGGTGTGTTTCGGTGCCAACGACCCCCTCGTCGTCGCGCGGTTCTGGTCCGAGATTCTCGGTCGGGAGCTGGTCGACGACCCCCGCGACGGCGCCCTGGTGCTGCCCGACGACAAAACCGGCTTCCGGCTGCGCTTTCCCGCGATCCCCGAGCCGAAGGTGCTCCAGAACCGGGGGCACATCGAGCTGACCAGCGAGTCGCTGGACCACCAGCAGCAGACGATCGCCCGCGCCCTTGAGCTGGGCGCGCGGCACGTCGACATCGGCCAGGACCCCGACGACGACCACGAGGTGCTCGCCGACCCCGAGGGCAACGAGTTCTGCGTCCTCGGCCCGGGCAACAAGTTCCTCGCCGGCTGCGGGTTCCTCGGCGACGTCTCCTGCGACGGTTCGCAGGCCGTCGGCTACTTCTGGAGTCAGGCGCTCGGCTGGCCGCTCGTCTGGGATCAGGACGAGGAAACCGCCATCCAGTCACCCCTGGGCGGCCCGAAGATCACCTGGGGTGGCCCACCCCTGATGCCCAGAGGTGACCGGGACCGGGTGACGTTGGACCTCGCGGTCAGCGGCGACGGTGATCGGCAGGCGGAGGTCGACCGTCTGCTCTCCCTCGGCGCCACCCTGGTCGACGCCGACCAGGAGGGCGCGGTCGTGCTGGCCGATCCCGACGGCACCCACTTCCGGCTGCTGACGTCCCGCTAGGGCGGTCGGCTGTCCCCGGCAACACCGACCTGAGGCCCGCGAGCGCAACCTCCCGCCCCGACGGAGGTGACTGACGGTGATCGCTGCCGGCCGGCCGGGGATTTGGCCGTCGGCCCCACGGGTCAGCGTCCGTGGCCACCGCGCGCGAGGCCCGCGAGGTCTGCGGCGTCGGCGACGTGCTCGTCTAGGCGGGCGTGCGGCCGGTGCGCACGGCGTACGCCCGCTTCATCTTGACGTAGTTGCCGCAGCCGGCCATCGAGCACCAGCGGCGGGCCTGGTTGCGGGAGGCGTCGTAGTAGGCCCAGCGGCACGTGTCCCGGGCGCAGACCTTCAGCCGCCGCCAGGAGCCGTCCACATCGCACTGCCGGATGGCGTCGACGAGGCCGGCCACCGCCGGGTCGAGCGGCGCGCCGCCGACGGCGACCAGGTGGTGGCCGTCGGCGGTGAAGCGCGGCGCGACGGGCGTCGCCGCCAGGGCCTGGTTGAGGCGGTCGAGGGCAGCCGGGTCACCGGCGTGGCCGGCGTGCCCGAGCAGCACGGCGCGCAGGCCCTCCCGGATCGTCACGGCCGCGTCGAGGTCGGCCGGCCCGAGGCGTACGTCGGCCGGCAGCAGGCGCCGCTCGACGAGCCAGTCCCGCAGCCGCTCCGGGCTGGTCAGCGTCTCGTCGGCGATCTGTGGCTCGACGGTGTTCACGAAGTCCCGCAGCAGCCGTGCAGCGGCCGGTACCGCGTCGTTCTCGTCCACCGACCACCCCTCTCCTGAACACCACCGTAGCGCCTTGACAGGTGTGAAAACGCCTGCAAGGGAGGGTCGGAACTACACCGGCAAAGCCGTTTTGCTGGTGCTCGCACGGGAGAGCACCGACGTCCCGGCACGCTGAGCGACCGGTTGGACAACGACCGGGGCGGTCGGCCAGAGTGGTCCGCCGTGAGATACCTGCGTACCGGCGCTCTGGCCGCGATCCGCCGGCCCCGGCCCACCGACGCCGACGAGTTCGTCGCGGCCACGCGACGCAGCCGGGACCTGCACCACCCGTGGTTGGTCGCGCCGACGAGCGCCGAGGAGTACGACCGCTACCTGGCCCGCATCCGCCGCCGGGACAGCGCCGGCTACCTGATCTGCGACCGGGCCAGTGGCGCGATCGCCGGCTACGTGAACATCAGCGGGATCGTGCTGGGCGCGCTGCGCGGCGGTTTCCTCGGGTACGCGGCGTTCGCGCCGTTCAGCGGCACCGGGCACGCCTCGGCGGGCATCGCGCTGGTCATCGACCATGCGTTCACCACGGCCGGTCTGCACCGGCTGGAGGCGAACATCCAGCCGGGCAACGAGCCGTCCCGGCGGGTGGCCCGCAAGCTCGGCTTCCGCCTGGAGGGCTTCTCCCCCAACTACCTGTTCGTCGACGGCGAGTGGCGCGACCACGAGCGCTGGGCCATAACCGCCCCACCCACCCCACCCACCCCTTCCGCGTGATCAAGAGGTTTGCGTCATCGGCTACGGCGTGTCGTGACGCAAACCTCTTGATCACAAGGGGACCTCAGGCGCCGGGGCGGGGGGTAGGCCACCGGGCTGCGACGGCCGGCGCGGTCGACCGCCCGGATGCCGAAGAAGACGTTGTCCTTGGACAGGTCGATGCTCACCTCGGTCACGTCGCCGACCGCGATCACCCGCTGCCACTCGGCGGCCGTGGTCTCGCGCCACACCACCTCGTAACCGGCCAGCCCCGGCTCGTCGCCACGCTGCCAGCGCAGCGTCGTGTTGTTGGTCAGGTCGGTGGTCACGATGACGGCGCCCTTGGGCGTGCCGGGCGCCTGGGCCAGCGACCACAGCGCCGCGCCGTTGACCCTCGCCACCCGCGCGATGTACGCGAAGTCGCAGAACTCCGGCAGGTCACCGAACTGCTGCCCGTCCTGCACCCGGACGTCCTGGTGCTGGTGGGCGAAGTCCTCGTTCGGCTCGGTGAACCGCGCCGCCGGCCAGCCCTCGCGCAGGAACGAGATGTGGTCGCTGCCGCGCAGGTAGCGGTCCCGCCGGTAGATCACGCGTACCAGCATGCCGGTGGCGTCGTTCTCCGCCACGTCGCGCACGAACCGGGCGAGCTGCCGCGACGGTGAGTCGTTCTCGCCCCCGACGGACTGGCGGGTGGTGGCCTCCGCCGGCGTCTCCGCGGTCGGCACGCCCTCGGCGAACAGCCGCACGGCGTACGGATCGCGGGTGCCGTCGTCGGCGGTGCTGCTGCCCACGATGTCGTCACTGAACATGCCCTGCACGTCGGCGCCGGCCGATTTGAGCTGCGCGGCCAGGTACGCCGAGCCGTACAGGCCCTGCTCCTCGGCGGCCACCGCGGCGAACACGATGGTGGCGGCGGTGGGCCGGGTGGCCATCAGTCGGGCCAGCTCCAGCACCACGGCCACGCCGGAGGCGTCGTCGTCGGCACCGGGCGCGTCGCTGACCGCGTCCATCACGTCGGTGACCCGGGAGTCGTAGTGGCCCGTCACCACGTAGGTGCGGTTCGGCGTGCTCTGGCCGCGCAGGGTCGCCACCACGTTGGTGATCCGGGTGGGGGTGGGAATCCGCGACGCGGGCTGCTGGACGTACGACTGGAGTTCGACGGTCATCCGGCCGCCCGAGGTGGCCGCGTACTCCTGCAGGCGGGCGTAGATCCAGTCCCGGGCGGCGCCGATCCCCCGCTGCGGGTCGTCCTGGCTGGACAGCGTGTGCCGGGTGCCGAACGCGGCCAGCCGGCGCACGATCGCCTCGATCCGGCGCGGGTCGACCTGGCGCAGCAGGTCGCGCAGCTCGCGGTCGGGCCGCTGGGCGCGGGCCGGGTGCCCGGGGCCGGCCGGAAGGGCGGTCGCGGCGGCGGGTCCGGCCAGCGCGGGCACCGCGACGGTGGCGGCGGCCGAGGTGGACAGGAAGGTGCGGCGGGTGGACCTCGTGGGTCGTGCGCCGGTGTCGTCTGATCCCATTCCGGCATCCTGCCCATCGATGATGGTGGCTGTCCATATCGTTGAGCGTGGATGGCTGCGGAGCTTTCACCCGGACCGGGTGATGACACCGCGTGGCGACCGTTCCTACGGTGGGTGTCATGGCTGTCGTGCGCGCGACCCCCGCCGACCCGACCGTCGGCATGCCTCCCGTGACGGGGGCGAGCGGCGACCAGCGGGCGATGCCGCCCGAGCTGGGCCCCGACTCGCTCGCCGTTCTCAGCGGCCCCACGTTCCTGTACTCGAACGCGCGTGGCGACGTGCCGCCCGGCAGCATCGGCGGGCTGGTCCACCTGGACACCCGCCTGATCAGCGGCTGGACGCTGACCGTCAACGGCGGTGAGCTGCTGGTGTTGCGGGCCGAGACCATCGAGCACTACTCCGCGCAGTACGTGCTCACCAACCCGGAGCTGCCCGGGCTGCCGCCGAACGGTCTCGCCGTCCGGCGGTTGCGCTACGTCGGCGACGGCTTCCACGAGCGGCTGGAGCTGGTGTCGTACCAGCCCGAGCCGGTGCGGGCGGAGCTGCGCCTCGCCGTCGACGTGGACTTCGCCGACCTGTTCGAGGTCAAGTCGGTGGTCCGGGACCGCTCCGCGCAGATCGTCCGCGGCCACGCCGCCGACGGCTCCGAGCTGTGCTTCTCCTACCGCAACGGAGACTTCACCGCCGAGACCCGGGTGCGCTGCGCGACCCCGGCGGACCGGATCGAGGGGGACGATCTGGTCTGGGACCTGCACCTGCGTCCGCGCGAGAGCTGGCTGGTAGACCTGCACGTGCCGCTGGCGCCGGGCCTGGGCGTGGTCGAGCCGGTGCGGGGCGACATCATCGACGTCATTCAAGGCCGGGCCGAAGACCCGCTGCGCCGGTGGACCGAGGACCGGGCCGTGCTACGCAGCGACAGCCAGGCGCTGGAGTGCACCGTCCGCCAGTCCCGCAACGACCTGGCGGCGCTGCGGCTCGACCTGGAGGTCAAAGGTCAGCGGATCCTGCTGCCCGGCGCGGGACTGCCCTGGTTCCTCAGCGTCTTTGGGCGGGACACGCTGATCACCGCGTACCAGACGTTGGTAGCTGGGCCGGCGCTGGCGAAGGGGGCGTTGCTCGCGCTCGCCCGACTGCAGGGCGACGCCTGTGACGACTTCACCGACGAGGAGCCCGGCAAGATCATGCACGAGGTCCGCAGCGGCGAGCTGACCCGCACCGGCCAGAAGCCGTACGGCCCGTACTACGGCACCGCCGACGCCACCCAGCTCTGGCTGATCCTGCTCTCGGAGTACTGGCGCTGGACCGGCGACGACGAGACCATCCGGCACCTGCGCGACAACGCGGTGGCCGCGCTGCGGTGGATCGACGAGTACGGCGACCGCGACGGCGACGGCTTCGTGGAGTACGCCACCCGGTCCCCGGAAGGGCTGGGCAACCAGTGCTGGCGGGACTCGCCGGACGGCGTCTGCTTCGCCGACGGGCGTATCCCGGTGCTGCCGCTGGCCACCGCCGACATCCAGGGCTACACCTTCGACGCGAAGGTGCGGCTGGCCGAGCTGTTCGACGGCCCGCTGGGCGACCCCACCCTGGCGGCACGGCTGCGCGACGAGGCCGGCACCCTGTACAAGCGGTTCAACCGGGACTTCTGGGTCGACGAGCGGGGCGGCTACTACGCGGTGGCCCTCGACGGCGACAAGAACGTGGTCGACTGCAAGACGTCCAGCATGGGTCACCTGCTGTGGAGCGGCATCGTGCCGCCGGGGCGGGCGGACGCGGTGGTGCGCCAGCTGATGTCACCGGACATGTTCTCCGGCTGGGGCATCCGGACGTTGTCCGCCGAGGAACGCCTCTACCGGCCCCTCGGCTACCATCTAGGCACGGTCTGGCCGCACGACAACTCGCTGATCGCGCTCGGCCTGGCCCGCTACGGCTATCGGGCGGAGGCGAACCGGATCAGCCTGGCGATGATCGACGCGGCCGAGCAGTTCGGCCACCGGCTGCCCGAGGCGCTCAGCGGGGCCGACCGGCAACGGCTGCTGTTCGCCATCCCGTATCCCACCGCGTGCAGCCCGCAGGCGTGGGCGGCCGGCACGCCGCTGGCGCTGGTCCGCGCGATGCTGGGGCTCAACCCGGTCGACGGTCGGCTCGTGCTCGACCCGGCGATCCCACCGGAGGTCGGCCAGATCTCGGCCAACCGGGTGCGGGCCTTCGGTGAGGAGTGGGGTGTGGAGGCGACGGGCTCCAGCGGTCGCGTCTGGCTTGAGCGGAGCTGACCGCACACAGGCGCTACCGACGTTTGTCCGGGGCTGCGACGGGAAACGGCCCGCAATGACGAAACCTCGTGTGGTGATCGTGGGGGCCGGGTTCGCCGGTTACCACGCGGCGAAGACGTTGAGCCGGATCGCCCGGGACCGGGCCGAGATCGTGGTGCTGAACTCCACCGACTACTTCCTGTACCTGCCGCTGCTGCCCGAGGTGGCCGCCGGGGTGGTCGAGCCCAGACGGATCGCCGTGCCGCTGACCGGGACGCTCAAGGGCGTACGGGTGGTGATCGGCGAGGCGGACCACGTGGACCTGCAGAACCGCTGGGTCGGCTTCACCCAGCCGGAGGGGGAGAAGAACCGGCTGGCGTACGACCGGCTGGTGCTCGCCGTGGGCAGCGTCAACAAGCTGCTGCCGATCCCCGGGGTGACCGAGTACGCGCACGGCTTCCGCGGGCTGCCCGAGGCCGTCTACCTGCACGACCACATCGTGCGGCAGATCGAGCTGGCCGAGCAGGCCGAGGACCCGGCCGAGCAGGAGGCCCGGTCGACGTTCGTGGTGGTCGGCGCGGGCTACACCGGCACCGAGGTCGCCGCGCACGGGCAGCTGTTCACCGACGCGTTGCACGCCCAGCGGCCCCGGCTGACCGTCCGGCCCCGCTGGATGCTGCTCGACGTGGCGCCCCGGGTGCTGCCGGAGCTGGACAAGCGGATGTCGGACACCTCGCACAAGGTCCTCAACCGGCGCGGGGTGGACGTCCGGATGGGCACCTCGGTGGCCGAGGCGACCTGTGACGGCGTGAAGCTCACCGACGGCGAGTACGTGCCGACCTGCACCCTGGTGTGGTGTGTGGGCGTGCGCCCCGACCCGTTCGTCAACGAGTTGGGGCTGCGCACCGAGCGGGGCCGGCTGGTGACCGACGAGTACCTCAACGTCCCCGGCTACCCGGAGGTGTTCGCCTGCGGTGACGCCGCCGCCGTGCCGGACCTGGTCAACCCGGGACAGATCTGCGGGATGACGGCCCAGCACGCGCAGCGGCAGGGCAAGCTCGCCGCGCACAACATCGCCGCGTCGTACGGTTTCGGCCGGCGCAAGCCGTACAAGCATCATGACCTGGGTTGGGTGGTCGACCTGGGCGGTAAGGACGCGGCCGCGAACCCGCTGCACGTCAACTTGGCCGGGCTGCCCGCGAAGGCGGTCACCCGGGCGTACCACCTGATGGCGATGCCGGGGAACCGCACCCGCGTCGGGGCCGACTGGGTGTTGGACGCCGCGCTGACCCGCTCGGCGGTCCAGCTCGGGCTGGTGCCGGCGGACGCCGTACCGCTGGAGAGCACCTCACCCGAGGTCGCGGCCCGCGGCCGCTGAGCGGCCCGGACGTAGGCGGCTCGGCCCGTACTCGCGCAACAGGGTCTGCACGATGCCGGCGGCGGGGATGGCCAGCAACGCGCCGAGCAGCCCGGCCAGCTCCGCCGCGAGCAGCACGCTGACCAGCACGGTCAGCGGGTTGAGCCGGACGGCGCGGGACAGGATGAGGGGCTGGAGCAGGTGGTTCTCCAGCTGCTGGTAGATCACGAAGAAGACCAGCACCACCACGCCGGCGGTGGGGGAGTGCAGGAAGCCGGCACCGGCCGCGATCACCGCGCCGAGGGTGGCGCCGACCAGCGGTATCAGGTCGGCCACCGCCACCAGCAGGGCGATCACGGCGGCGAACGGCACGCCGGTGACGGTCAGCACCAGAAAGGTCAACCCGCCGCAGATCACGCTGATCAGCAGATTGCCGGTGAGGTAGCCGGTGACGGCCCGCGACACCTCCCGCCCCACCCGGCGCAACCGCTCACCCTGACCGTCCCCGGCCGCCGCGAGCAGGCCGCCGGTGATCCGCGGCGACTCCAGCACCATGAGGTACGCCAGCACGACGACCGTGACCAGCCCGGCGACCGTCTCCACCACGCCACGCAGCACCCCGACCACGGGTTGGCGCAGTCGGGAGCCGAGGTCGCGCACCTGGTCGGAGTGCTCGCTGACGTAGCGGCGGACGCCGGTGCGCTCCAGCACCTGCCCCAGCGGACCACGACCGGCACGGGCGTCGTGCAGCAGCTCCGGAGCCCGGTCGGCGAACCGGCCCACCTCGTTGACCAGCGGCGCCAGGATGACGGCGGCCAGGGCCGCCAGCACGACGAGCGCGGCGAGGAACACCAGCAGCGTGGCGAGTGCCCGCCGCCGTACGAGCCGGCGTTGCAGCCGGTCGACGAGGGGCTTGAGCGCGATGGCGAAGAAGGCGGCCACCACGACCCACACCAGCACCCGGCGGGTCGCGTACACGAAGGCCAGCGCGAACGCCGTCGCCAGCACCAGACCGATCACGATCAGGGTTCGGCGGGCGGTCGTCCGGGTGTCGGCGTCGCTCACCCGCCGGGCCTTCCCCGCGCACACCGTCGGAAACCCGGCATCACCGGTGATTGCGGTCGGTCCCGTCAGTGCGGGTCGTCGTCGGTGGAGGGTCGGGCGCCCGCGACGAACGTGTCGAGCGCGGCGGCGTGCAGCAGACCCCCGGGCACCGGGTCACGCAGGGCGGCCACCGCCAGCCGGCCGACCGGCAGCCCACCGGGCCGGGGCGTCGCGGCGAGCACCAGGTTGCCGTAGCGGCGGCCGCGCAGCATCCGCCGGTCCCCGAGCACGCACACGTCCCCGAAGACGGCCCGCAGGGTGGCCACCTGCACACGGGTGCCGACCAGTGGCGGCAGATCCGTGACGTTGACCAGGTACAACCCGTCCGGGCGTAGGGTCCGCGCCACCTCGGCGGCGAATTCCACGGTACGCACGTGCCGGGGCATCCGGGCCGCCCGGTAGATGTCGGCGATCACCAGGTCGTAGCTGCCCGCCGCGGTGGCGGTGACCGCCTCCCGGGCGTCGGCCACCTCCACCCGCACCTCGGGCGGCAGCGGTGGCAGCTCCCGGGCGACCAGCTCAACCACCGCCGCGTCGCGTTCGACGACCCGCTGCGCGGAGCCGGGACGGGTGACCGCCAGCCAGCGCGGCAGCGTCAACGCGCCCCCGCCCAGGTGCAG
Organism: Micromonospora sp. NPDC050695; assembly: GCF_040654415.1. Taxonomy (NCBI): domain Bacteria; kingdom Bacillati; phylum Actinomycetota; class Actinomycetes; order Micromonosporales; family Micromonosporaceae; genus Micromonospora; species Micromonospora sp. NPDC050695. The sequence goes on along the minus strand of NZ_JBFAHZ010000036.1, from coordinate 36,747 downwards.
GACGTCCAGTGGGACGCCCGCCGGGGCCGTCAGCTCCGCCGCCGCGGCGATCCGTCGGACGTACTCGAAATGCAGGTGCCGAGGATCCTCGACATCCACGTACGACTGCTCGACGCCGGCAGAGAGCAGGGTCCGCCCGGTCCGGCGGACCGGATCGGTGACCAGCTCAAGCCGGTCGGCGGCGCGGTTCATGACCGGCACGCTAGCCGAGCCGGCCGGCGGAGCGGGGCGTACCCCGCGTCCGCCGGCCGCCATACGCCGCGGTGGCCGGTCAGCCGGCCATCCCCGCACCCATCTCGTCGATCGCGTCGTCGATCCGGTGGGCGAGGTCCACGTCGAGCGCGGTCACCCCGTCGGCCTGGTTGGTCCGCACGGTCAGCACGGCGGCCGTGCCGCCGGGACGGCCGATGCTCGGTCCGCGTCCGGTCTCCTGGCGCAGCCGGTCGAGGCGGTCGAGCACCCGGTCCAGGTTGTCCGGCGGCAGCGCGACCACGCGGTACAGGCCGTCACTGTCACCGGCCCAGTACGGCAGGTCGTCCAGCGCCGCATCGAGCTGGGCCTGGTCCAGCGTGGGTGTGGCGGTGGAGGCGCCCACGATGCCACCGCCGGCCTCCGGCGGGTTCAGCAACTCGCGCAGCCCGTCCGGTACGTGCAGGGACTCGACGAGGTCGCCGTCCTGGTCGGCGAGCGCCGCGAGCGTCGCCTCGGCCTGGTAGCGGGCCTGCTCCGGGGTGCGGCCGCTGATCCGGCCCACCTCGGCCAGGAAGCCGGGCAGGTCATGGTGCCGTTCGATACCGTCGACCGGCAGCACGTCGTGCAGCGAGTTCGGCACCGCGTCGAGCAGACGTTGCCGCTCGGCGGCCTCCAGGGCGAAGGCCAGGACCAGCACGGTCGCCTCCGTGCCGACCTTGGCCGACTGGAAGTCCACGCCGGCCCGGCGCCCCACCTCACCGACGAGATCCTGGTAGCCCACGCTGTTCACTCCGGCGGCACCGGCCGGCGGGGACGGTTGCGGTCGAGGATTGTCCGCGGTGCCGACCGCGGGCGGGGCGGGCCCACCGCGCGTGGAGTCCTGCTTGTGCTGGCCGGCCGCTGCCGGGCCGGCCCGCTTGCTCTGGTCGAGACTGGTGATCTGCTTGGAGGCGCTCAGACTGGCGCCGAACTCGCTGGGCTGGCGACCCTGCTCGCGGGCCTGCCGGGCCAGTGCCCGGCGCCGCTGGTTGTCGCCCTCCATCTGCTTGCGCATGGTGACGCACCCCTTCCGCTGGGGATCGTGGCTGTGTCCGTCGCCTTCCCGCCCTACAGGGAGCCGAAACGGACGCTGCCGGGTGGGCCGGCCGGGCCTCGGCGGGCTTCATCCGCCACGGGTGATGGGCGCTCACCCGCACGGCCCGCACGATCGGGTGCAGGACCGGAGTTCTTCCGAGGTACGCGGAAGGAAGGTCGTCATGAAGCGGATCGTCGAGATCGTCCCCGCCCGACCCGGCTGGTACGCCCGCTGGCAGCTCACGCCCGATGCCACCCGGTGCTACCCGGTGAGCCTGTGGGCGCTGCTGGAGGAGGCCGACGGGACCGGCCGCGAGGTGGTCGGCATGGACTGCATCGGCCAATGGCCCGGCGCGGACGACAACGAGGCGGGTGGGGAGTTCGTCCGCTACCTGTACCAGACGCCCGATTCCGGCGCTCCCGAGGACGCCGACGCGTCGCCGATCGGCGAGCTGCGCGACGACGGCCCCCGGCTCCAGCCGATGACGGCGCCCTAGACATTTCTCCGGCCCCCGACCCCAGGTCCCAGGGTCGGGGGCCACCCCGGCTGGCGGGGTGGCGCCGATCAGCCGATGGCGCGCAGGTCGTCGCCGGTCGCGGTGTGCTCCACGGCCAGCAGCTCGCTCAGGCCGGTGCGGTCGAGCATCTGCCGCAGCTGCGGGCTGACCCCGGTCAACCGGATCGACTCGGCGCCACGGTGCACCACCAGCAGCGCGCTGAGCCCGGAGGAGTCACAGAGAGTCACTCCGGTCAGGTCGATGAGCACCTGCTGGCGGCCCGCTTCGCGTAGCTCCGCCGCCGCCTCGATCAGCTCGGGTGCGGTGTCGTAGTCGAGCTCGCCGGTCAACCGCAGCTGGACGTGCCCGGCGTCGAGCCGGGTCACCTCGATGGTCAGCAGCTGGTCGGGCACCCCACCATGTTCCCAGTCCTCGGCCCGAACGCAAAGCCGGGGCGCCGACACGTGACCCGCGTCGTGCCGGCGACGCTCAGGCGCTCGCCGCCGGCCGCTGGTCACCCGGCCGCGCCTGCGGCAGTGCCTGCGTGGGCAGTGCCTGCGTGGGCCGCGCCTGCGGCAGTGGCCGGGCGAGCAGCCCGGCCACCCCGGTGATGTCGAGGATGGACGCCAGGAACCGGGGCACCGCCCGCAGTCGGATCGCGGTGCCGACCTGCCGGCCCTCGCGCCACGCGTACACGATCACGGCGAGGCCGGTGCTGTCGATGAAGTGCAGGTCGGCGAAGTCCAGAACAACGGTCGGTGGCGCGTCGGCGAGCAGCCGGTCGACCTCGACACGCAGCGGCGCGGACGTCGCGTACGCCAGTTCGCCGCCGACCCGGATCAGGGGCGCGTTCGGGTCGGACAGATCGACGGTCGTGGTCAGTGGGTTGGTCCTGGGTCGCCGCACTGGGGATTTCACGATCACGCCTTTCCACCGCTGCCGCTCCGGCCGGTTCGAGGGGGATCGTAACAACCCGCGACCGGGCCTGCCGGGTACGCGACGAGGGCCCGCGAGCTGCCGCGAGGTGCCGGTTTCGGCGTACCGGCGTAGGGTGGGCCGGAGAGATTTGACCCCAGACGCCGGTTCCCGTGCGGATTCGGTGGACGACGAAGGAGTGAGGCTCAGCTGGTGACTGCATCCGACGTCAGGGGCTTCGACCCGGGCGACGGACGGATCTCCACGCCGAGTACCACGCGGGCGTTGGCGCGGTCCGCCGACGCTTCGCTCCGGCCCGCCGCCGCCCTGCCGCCGCTGGCGCCCGACCGGGGTGGCGCCGAGCCCGACTGGTCCGAGGTCGTCGAGCACTTCCGCGAGGGCCTGGTGGTCTGTGACGCCGCCGGCGTCGTGCGCCACGTCAGCCCGGTGGCCGAGCGACTGCTGCCCGAGGTGGTCCCCGGCGAGCTGCTCACCGCCGCCGGCGTGCCCGCTCTGGGCGACGGGAGCCCGGTGACCTTCACCCATCGCGGGCGTCAGCTCACCGCTCGCCAGGTGCCCCTCTCCGGCGCCCGGTGCTGCTGGTACGTCGAGGACGTCACCGAGAGCGCCAGCCGCGCCGACGCGCTGCTGGCCGAGCGGGCACGTTCGGCCTTCCTGGCCGTCGTCGGCGACAAGCTGGGTAACCCCCTGCATCCCGACCGGGCCGCCGCCGCGGTCGTCCGCCTCGCCGTTCCGTCCCTGGCGGAGGTGGCCGTGCTGGTGCTCGCACCGCGGGCCGGCCGGGCCCGCTGGTGGCGTGCCTCCCGCTGCGACGACGAGACGCCGCTGGTGGACAGCGGGGTGCTGCCCGGCGTCGACCTGCCGGCGGCCATCGCCGACGGGCTGACCGGGGTGGAGCCGCACGCGGTGGACTGGCTGGTGGAGCAGGCGGTCGACGCCGGCTGGCTGCCCGGCCTCAGCGGCGCCGAGAGTGCCGCCCGGGTGGTCCCGCTGCCGGGCCGCGACGCCCCGGTCGGGGTGCTGCTCGTCGCCCGCCGCAACACCCGCTGGTACGACGAGGACGACGTGCAGCTGATCCGCGCCTTCGCGGCCCGGGCCGGCGCCGCGCTGACCACCGCCCTGCTCTATCGCGACCAGGCGGAGGTGGCCGACACCCTGCAGGCCAGCCTGCTGCCGGTGGAGCCGGTCGAGGCCGCCGGCGTGCAGTGGGGCACCGCGTACCGGCCGGCGCAGGCGGGGCTGCGGATCGGCGGCGACTTCTACGGCTCGCACCGGCTCGCCGACGGCGGTTCGGTGTTCTTCCTCGGCGACGTGTCGGGCAAGGGTGTCGAGGCGGCGGTCTTCACCGGTCAGTTGCGGCAGTGCCTCCAGGCGCTGCACCGGTTGGAGTCGCATCCGGGGCGTCTGCTGCGGCTGCTCAACGACGCCCTGCTGGAGACGACCCAGGCGCACGGTCAGGGCCGCTTCGCGACCATGGTGCTCGGCGTGGCCCGTCCGCACCGCGACGGTGGTCTCACCCTCACCATGGCCGGCGGGGGGCACCTGCCCCCGCTGGTGCTGCGCGCGTCCGGCGAGGTCGAGTCGGTGTCGCTGCGCGGCATGCTGATCGGCGTGGTGCCCGATCCGCGCGTCGGCGAGGTGACCGTCCGGCTGGCACCGGGCGAGACGTGCCTGCTCTACAGCGACGGGGTGACCGAGGCCCGGGGCGGGCGCCGGGGCGACGAGCAGTTCGGCCCGGAGCGGCTGGTCACCGCGGTGACCGGTTGTCAGCGGATGCCGGCGCCGGCCCTGGCCGAGCGGGTCGAGCAGGTCACCTGCGACTGGCTGGGGCACGGCGACCACGACGACATCGCGGTGCTGGCGTTGCGCGCGGTCGGCCCGAGCGGTCGCGCCCCTCGGCACCTGCACTCGGTGCCCGAGCCGGTCGGCGCCGAGCAGCAGAGGGAGACCGACGCGTGAGCGCTCCGACGGCCGCCGCCGACCCGACCGACGCGTACCGCGGCTACCTGGACTGTCTCACCGACGCCGACGAGTACGCCGCGATCGACGTGGCGCTCGCCCTGCTCGACGCGGGCGTGCCCGCCGAACGGGTGCTGCTCGACCTGGTCGCGCCGGCGCAGGCCGAGGTGGGCGAGCGCTGGGCGCGCAACGAGTGGAGCGTGGCGCAGGAGCACGCCGCCACGCACATCAGCGAGCGGGTGGTGGCGGCGGTGGCCGCGCACGCCAACACCCGCCCGACCGGTGGGCGCGTCGTGGTGGCCTGCATGGACGGGGAGTGGCACGCGTTGCCTCCCCGGCTGGTCGCCGAGGTGCTGCGGCTGCGTGGCTGGCAGGTGACCTTTCTGGGCGCCAGCGTGCCGGCGGCGCACCTGGTGTCGTACCTGCACCGGCACGACGCGCACGCGGTGGCGCTGGCGTGCGCGCTGCCGATGCGGCTGCCGCACGCGCACCGGATGATCGAGGCGTGCCGCCGCTCGGACGTCCCGGTGGTCGTGGGCGGGCGCGGGTTCGGCACGGACGGGCGGTGGGCCGCGAAGCTCGGCGCGGCGTGGGCGCCGAGCGCACCGGCGGCGGCCGAGCTGGTCGCCGACGAGCGGGCGCTGCGTCGGGTTGCGCCGGCGCAGCTGTCGCACCTGGCCGACGACGAGTACGCGAGCCTCATCCGGCGCCGGGGCGAGCTGATCGACAGCGCGCTGGCCGACCTGCGGGAGCGGGTGCCGGCCGCCCGCGACTACACGGTCGCCCAGCTCGACGCGACGGTGAGCGACCTGGGCCACATCGTGGACTTCCTGGCCGCCGCGCTCTACGTCGACGACCCGTCGCTGTTCGCCGAGTTCGTCGAGTGGCTGGTGGGGATCCTGTCGAGTCGAGGGGTGCCAGCGGCCGCGGCGGACCTGACCCTGGAGCACTACGCGGGCGTGCTGCGGGACTTTCCCCGCGCGGCCTACGCGCTGGCGCTCGGCCGGGCCGAGACGTCCGCCGCCGGCTCCCGCGCCGCCCGCTGACGGCACCCCCGGTGGATCACCGTGCCGTGCGGTCGGCGGGGTGCCCCTGCGTATACTTGCCGCACTGCAAACGTCCCACCCAGCGGTGGAGCGAGGGGGAGAACGGTGACGTTCAGCGTCAGGTACGCCGGGCGTGACGGTGGTGGCGCCTGCCTTCGGCTCGCCGGTGAACTGGACCTGAGCACGGCCCCTGAGCTGACCGCCGCGATCGACCGGCTCACCGAGGCCGGCGAGCGCCGGGTGCTGCTCGATCTCACCGACCTCACGTTCTGCGACTCCACCGGGATGGCCGTGTTCGTGCGGGGGGACAACCGGGCCGCGGCCGACGGCGGCTGGCTGCGGGTGGTCGGTGCCAACGGCCGGGTCGAGCGGGTGTTGCGGGTCACCGGCCTGGCCGAGGTGTTGCGCTACGAACCGGACACTGTCGACCCGGCGTCCCACAGCGCCCCCTGATGGGCTAGATTTCCCCGCCAGCGCGGTGACCGTCAGGTCCCGCCTCCGCTGACTTCGAGGCAGGTAGTGATGGGCGTAGACAGCCCGCAGCCGGTACGCATCCTGGTGGTCGACGACGACCCGGGCGACGTGCTGATGATCGAGGAAGCGTTGGCGGACTCCGACGTCGACAAGATCATCGACGTGGTCAGCGACGGCGAGGAGGCGATGGAGTTCCTCCGCGCCGAGGGCCGCCACGAGCAGGCACGACGCCCCGATGTCATCCTGCTGGACCTGAACATGCCCCGGATGGACGGGCGGCAGGTGCTCGGCGCGGTGAAGCAGGACGAGGACCTGCGTACCATCCCGATCGTGGTGCTGACCACGTCCAACGCGGACACCGACATCGTCGGCAGTTACACGTTGCAGGCCAACGCGTACGTCACGAAGCCGATCGACCTGGACGACTTCAACGACGTGGTGCGCCGCATCGACGAGTTCTTCGGACGGGTGGTCGTCCTGCCCAAGCGCCCCTGACCCAGGCGCGCCCCTCGGATGCTGAACATTTTTCCCGAACCCCCTCGACCACTGCCGCCGCCGTCGAGGATCCAGGTGGGGAAGTAACAGCAGCTGCCTGGGGGGCGACAGTATGAGGTTCTCCGTCGTTGAGACCGGTTACGACCAGCGGCAGGTCGATTTTTGCCTGGATGAGCTGGGAGTCCGGTTGGCCCGGCTCGCCGCGCGGGCGCAGAGCGTGGCCGGGGCCACCCGGGAGTGGGACGAGATCCGCGAGGAGGCGGCCTGGCTCAGCGGGCTGCTCCAGCGGCTCGATCTGGGCGACGCCGCGGTGACCCGGTACGCCGGTGACACGGTGCGCCGGGAGGCGGCGGAGATCCTGGCGCAGGCCCGCGTCGAGTTGGACGACGCCCGCGCGGAGGCGCGGCTGGTGCGTGAGCGGGCGTACGCCGAGGCCGTGCAGGCCCGCCGCGAGTTCGAGGCGGCACTGCACGCCCGTCGGCGGCGTGCGGCCCGGGCGGACGAGATCCTCAGCGGGGTGACCGTCGACAGCGAGGGGGCCGCCGAGCCGGTGCCCGCCGACACCGTGACGGCGGCTGCCGGCGTGCCGGCGATCCGGGTGGCCGCCGGCGGCCGGGCCGCCGAGTCGCCGAGTGGGCGGGCCGCGACCGACACCCGGTAGGTGTCCGCGGCCCTGCCGGCTTCACGCCGACGCGCTGGCGGACAGTGATCGGGCGGGACCGAAGTGGTGGATGAGTGCGGCGCGCAGGGTGTCGGCGTCCCCGGCGGACCAGGCGACGAAGCAGTCGGGGCGGACGAGCAACGCGGTCGCGGTGGTGCCCCGCAGCGGGCCGGTGATCACGTCGACCCGGTCTCGCCAGGGCGCGGCGACCTCGGCGAAGGCGCCCGTGGAGTCCAGCAGCAGCGGCCGGGCGGTGCGGGTCAGCTCGGCGAGGCGGAGCGCGCCGTGGTCGCCGTGCACGATGACGTCGGGGGCGTTGCGGCCGGCCAGCGGGTCGGTGGGGTCGGCGGGATAGCGGACGTCCGCGCCGGACATCAGCGCCGCGATGTGCCCGGTCACCTCCGGCTTGCGCAGCAGTTCGGCGAAGAGTTCCCGCAGGCCGGTGATGTCGTCGCCGGGGGCGATGAGCGCCGACTGGGCCCGGGTGGACATGACGACCCGTTCGGCGACGGGGCGGCGCTCGGTCTCGTACGTGTCGAGCAGCCCCTGCGGTGCCCAGCCGCGCACCGTGGCGGCGAGCTTCCAGCCCAGGTTGACGGCGTCCTGCAGGCCGAGGTTGAGGCCGGGGCCACCCATCGCGGGGTGCACGTGCGCGGCGTCGCCGACCAGCAGCACCCGGTCGGCGCGGTAGCGGTCGGCGACGCGGGTGTTGCCGCCGGTCAGCCGGCGCAGCAGGCCGGGGCCGTCGGGCGGGCCGAAGGGGACGTCGGCGCCGAGCACCCGGGCGACGCTGGCGCGTAGCTCCGCCAGGCTCATCGGGGTCTCGTCGCTCGGTGGCGTGTCGGGCCACTCCGTCGTGCTCAGGATCGCCGGCCGGCCGGGGAACGGCGCCCAGGCGATCAGGCCGCGGGGGGTGCGGGTGTGCTGGAACGGTGGGACGACGCCGTAGCCGGGAACGCGCAGGCCGCCGGTGGCGGGGTCGAGGGACGACGCGGGGACGGTCACGGTGGCGGTGCGGGAGACCGACGTGTCGACGGTGGTGCCGGGAAATGCGATGCCGGCGAGGCGGCGCACCGTGCTGCGGCCGCCGTCGGCGCCGACGAGGAAGCGGGAGGTGAGCCGCGTACCGTCGGCGAGGCGGACCTCGACCGCGTCGGGGCGTTGGCGCAGGTCGACGACCTCGTGGCCGCGGCGCAGGTCGACTCCGAGGTCGCCGGCCCGGGCGGCGAGGACGGCCTCGAGCCGGGCCTGCGGCACGCCGAGCGCGTAGTGCGGGTTGTCCGCGAGCGTCGTGAGATCCAGCGGAAACGCGCCGAAGACGAAGGCTGGTTGGGGCGTCGGCGGGGTGCTCTCGCCGCTGAGCGGGGCGTAGAGGCCGCGCCGGTCGAGCAGGCGGACGACCTGGCCGACGAGGCCGTTGGCGCGGGGTTCGCCGGTGGGCTCGGCGTGGCGTTCGAGGACGACGGGGTGGACGCCGGCGAGGGCCAGTTCGCAGGCGAGCATGAGGCCGTTGGGGCCGGCTCCGACGATGAGGACATCGATCATGATCGTGATCCGTTCCGGGTGTGCGTCATCGCCACGGCGGACGCGGCGCGTGGCCGGCCCGTCGCGGGTGTGACGCGGCTGCAGAGGTGGGTGCGAGGCGGGGCGTCAGCGGGGCGGCGGCGGGAGGCCGGCGGCGACCTGGGTGAAGGCGTCGGTGATCAGGCGATCGATCGGGGTGGGCGGGTCGGGGCTGTCGAGATAGTGCTGCATGGCGACGGCCACGGCGGCGCTGGCGGCGGCCGCGACGAGCCGCGGATACATGTCGGTGGCGAGGTTGGTGCCGGTGCGTTCGGCGACGGCGGCGGCGAGCTCGGCCTCGGCGACCGCGACGGCGCGCAGCCGCTCGCCCTGGAGTGCGGGCTCGGCGAGCATGGTGCGTACGCCGGCCACCCACTGGGCGTGTGCGGGGGAGGGCATCGCCTCGACCTCGGGGCCGGGCGTGAACTGTTCCAGCGCGGCCCGGGTGAGCGCCGCCCAGAGCGGCTCGTCGGCGGGGCGTTCGCGCAGCGCGGCGGCGGTGCGCAGGCTGCGGTCGAGGTGGCGGGAGGCGATCGCCTCGGCCTTGCTGGAGAAGTAGTTGTTGAAGGTGCGCGGGGAGACACCGGCCGCCTCGGCGATGTCCTCGACGCGGACGTTGTCGTAGCCGCGTTCGGCGGTGAGGTGGATCGCGGCCCAGCCGAGCGCCGCCCGCGTCTCGGCCTTCTTGCGCTCCCGCAGTCCCGTCATGCCACCACGCTAGCATTAGTTGCGTGACACGCAAAGATGCGCGCCACGCAAATTTATGTCCGCCCTCACGTCGCCTGGGCCGGGAGCACGCCGTCCGCACTGACGGGTGCCCGCTGGTTGCCGACAAGGGCCAGCAGGGCGGCGTGCGTCCGCTCGTCGGCGGCCACCACGAGACCGCCCGCCCCGGTGTGCAGCGGCTGGCCGTCGATCCCGCTCACCACGCAGCCGGACGCCTGGCAGAGGGCGATGCCCGCGGCGAAGTGGACGCTGTCGTGCAGGTGCCCGTCGGTGACGTAGGCGGCGCGGCGCCCGGCGGCGACCCACGCCACCGCCAGGGTGGTGGAGACGACGCGTGGACGGAACTGCCCGATGAAACCGTCGTCGGCAAGGAGGCGGGCGGCGCGGAAGACCGACGCGTTGGGAAACGGTGGATCAAGGTTGACATCCACCAGCGTCGACCCGGCCGACGGGACGAGTCGCTCGTCCACGCCCCCGCGCCGCACGTACGCGCCGGCGCCGTCCGTCCAGAACACCTCATCGGCGAACGGATCCGCCGAGGCGGCCACGACGACCCGCGTCCCGGCGCGCAGCGCCACGTTGACCGAGGCCAGCATGGTGTGTACGGCAAAGTTCAGCGTCCCGCACAGCGGGTCGACCAGCCACTCGCGTCCGTTCCCGCCGGTGCCCGTGCGCCCGCTCTCCTCCCCGACCACGACGTCGTCCGGGCGGGCGGCGTGCAGGACGTCGAGGATGGCCCGTTCCGCCTCGATGTCGGCCGTGGTGGCGAAGTCCCCGCCGGACTTCTCGAAGCGGGTCAACGACGCCCCGTAGTGAGCGCGTACGACCGCAGCTCCGGCGGTGGCCGCCTCGATGACCAGATCCCGGTCGGTGGTCGACATGCCACGCACCATAGATGCGGCCACCGCTGGGCGCCGCCCCGCTCAGACGATGAGGGCCGCCACGATGGTGGTGGCCCGCTCCTCGTGCTGGGCGTACGCGTCGGGGTAGGCGGAGACCTGCACGGCCTGCGCGGCGGCCGTGACGCTCATGTCCTGCCAGCCGGGGATCTCGTTGAGCGCCGAGTAGAAGGCCCGTGCGGCGTACGACGGGCGCATCAGTTCGGCCACCGTGCCCCAGCCGCTGCTGGGCCGCTGCTGGAACAGGCCGACCGAGTCGTGGTCGGAGCCGCTGCCCTGGTTCGGGTAGTCGAACGACTCCGGCAGCACGTCGCTGGCCAGGTTGTAGAGGTTGCTCTCCTGCATCGCGGTGGCCAGCGCGACCACCAGGGCGCGCCGCGGCATCTTCATCTCCCGGCCGACGTCGACGATGACCTTGGCATTGTCCATCTGGGCCTGGTCGAGGCCGGCGACCGGGCGGGGCCGGCGTGGCTTGGGAGGCTTCTTCGGGGTCTTGCGCACGGCCGCGCGGCTGGGGGTGGGCGTCGCCACCGGGCTGGGGGTGACCCGGGCGGGGGCCAGGTCGCGGTCCAGCGAGCGGGAGGCGCGCTCGTCGGCGATGGCGGCGCGGTCGGCGATCGCCTCGGCGAGCGGCTCCACGGGGCGGGTGTCGTCCTCGGCGCCTCGGGCGGTGACCACGGCGGCCAGGCCGAGGCAGCAGGTGACACCGGTGGCCAGGGCGACCCGGACCGGCGTCGAGCCCAGCAGGGTCCGGCGGGGTGGTTCGGGGGCCCGGTGACGGCCGATCGTCCGTTCGGTTGATGCGGCGTCGCCCAGCAGGGTGGTCGGGCGCGCGTCGGTCAGCTCATGGTCGGCGGGGTCGTCGGAATGCACCCGACGAGGCTAGATAGCTCAGTGCGCGATGCCATCGGCCCTTACGGTGGCATGCGCCACAATTTGCCCGGATCATGCGCGCGATAAGCGGCAAATGCCCTCCGAGTACGCGCAACCTCGCCGATCGGGCCAGACGGGTATTTCCGATTGGCCGGGCGAATGCGGTCACCGGGTCGAGCCGTCGCGCCGACTCCGGCCGCCCGTCCGACCTCACCCGTACGGGCGATCAACCGATCCGCCGAACGGCTGACCTCGGCCGCCTGGCCGTCGGTCGGACCGGGTCAGTGCCGGCCGTTCTCCGCCGGCGTGACGGTCAGCCGGTGCCGGGTGTTGTCGCCGCTGGAGAACGGCCAGAGCCGGTCGGCGTACTCCACGAGGTGGGCGAGTTGGTCTCGGCTGAGGCCGGCCGAGGAGATCTCGGCGTGCACGTCGGCGCGGTAGCGGCCGTCGTTGTCGCGCCCCAGCTTCGCCTCCGCCCGCACCTGGACCGTGTGCGCCTCGTCGGTGATCTTTCCAGCCACCTCCACCGCCGCGTGGTGCAGGCAGGACGCGAAGGCGGCCGCCAGCAACTGCTCCGGCGTCAGACCGGTGCAGTGCGGCGCCAGCGGTGACGCCAGCGCGGTGGAGAGCCCGCCATCATCGGTGCGTACGTGACCGCCCTCGGCGGTCGCGGTGGCCTCACGCAGCCAGGAACTCTGATCCGGCATCGCGTTTCTCCCGTCGCTCACGGCTCGGCTACCCGGCCGTGGCCCGGCGAAACGCCGCGAGCGCCACGGTCAGCGCCCGTCCCGCCCGTCGAAGACCGCCACCGCCTCGGTGACCTCCGTCGCCGCCCGCTCGGTCCACGGCGACGTGGAAGCCGATTCACGCGGGCTCGGCACCAGCATCGGCACGTACACCCGGGCGTCCACGGCCTCGGCGAGCAGCAGCGCGGCGACCAGGCTGGTCGGCCGCTGCGCCGGATCGTCGGCCAGGCAGGAGTGGCACAGCTCGGCCACCTCCGGCGGCAGCCCGTCGATCTCCGGCAGTGGGTCCGGCGGCCGGCGCCGACGCGCGCCGAGCAGCTCGCTGGTGCTGTCCGCCTGGTACGGCAGGCGGCTGGTGAGGCTGTAGTAGAGCAGCACGCCGAGGGCGTACATGTCGGCCGCGGGGGTGGCCGGCGCGCCGTCGAGCTGCTCGGGCGCCAGGTACGCCGGGGTGCCCATCAGCATCCCGGGCGGCAGCGGGTCCGGTGCGCCGGTCGGGGTGGCGATGCCGAAGTCGAGCACCTTCACCCCGGCCGGGGTGAGCATGACGTTGGCCGGCTTCACGTCGCGGTGCACGATGCCGCTGGCGTGCGCGGCGGCCAGCGCCGCGGCCACCTCCGCGCACACCCGCGTGGAGATCCGCCAGTCCAGCGGACCGGCCCGCAGGTGCGCGGCGAGTGTCTCGCCCTCGGCGAGTTCCATGACGATGTACGGCACCGGGCGACCGGGCTGCGTGCAGGAGGTGCCGAAGTCGTGCACGCTCGCCACGTTGGGGTGCACGAGACGGGCCGCCGAACGGGCCTCGTCCCGGATCCGCTCCACCGGGTCGTGCTGCCCGTCCGGGCCGGGCAGGATCAGCTTCACCGCGACCGGCCGGTCCAGCACCTGATCGTGGGCCCGCCACACCTCCGACATCCCACCGACGCCGATGCGCTGTTCGAGCCGGTACCGCCCGTCCAGCGTCCGCATCGACCGCTCCTCGTCCCCGACCCGCCGGCGGCGGGTGTCTTCGTTCGCGGTACCCGGGCTCCGAGCAGGGCAAACCGGCGCGGGAAGCGTGCGCGGCCGATCCCGCCGTACCCCGCTGCGGGGTAACGGTGGGTGCGGTAGCTTGCGATCCAGAGCCGGCCGCACCGAGCGTGCCGGCGCGGTCACCGAGGGGAACGCCGCGATGAGCGAGGTCACCGTACGCTTCGTCGGCGGGCCCGCGGACGGCCTGGTCCGGCAGGTCCCGGCCGATCCGGACGGCGCCCCGCCGCAGCGTTGGATCATGCGACATCCCGACGGCACCGGCCCGACCCAGCCCGGCCCCGACCACCTCTACGAACGCGACCAGCCCGACGGTCTGGGCGGCTGGAGCATGCGGTTCGTCCGCACCGACGCGTTCGGGGTGTCCGAGTGACCGGGCGGTGACGCGCACCGGCCGCCGACCCGGCCGCACAGCTGGCACACAGGTGCCGCAGGGGTGGGGCACAGGTGCCACGCCCACGATGGGGGGCATGGTCATGGACGGGCAGGCCGCGCCGGGCCGGATCGAGCTGCGCCGCCCCGACGGCGAGCCGGTCCGGGTGCTGGTGGTCGACGACGAGGCGACGCTGACCGACCTGCTGTCGATGGCGCTGCGCTACGAGGGTTGGCAGGTGCGCAGCGCCGGCAACGGCATGGCGGCGCTGAGCGCGGCGCGGCAGTTCCAACCGGACGCCGTGGTGCTCGACGTGATGCTGCCCGACCTGGACGGCTTCCAGGTGCTGCGCCGGCTGCGCGAGCACGCCCCCACCGTGCCGGTGCTCTTCCTGACCGCCCGCGACGCCGTCGAGGAACGCATCGCCGGCCTGACCGTCGGCGGCGACGACTACGTCACCAAACCGTTCAGCCTGGAAGAGGTGATCGCCCGGCTGCGCGCGCTGCTGCGCCGCTCCGGCTTCGCGGTCGCCGCCCGCGAGGACGCGGTGCTCACCGTCGGCGACCTCAGCCTCGACGAGGACAGCCACGAGGTCCGCCGCGCCGGGCAGCTGGTCACCCTCACCGCGACCGAGTTCGAGCTGCTGCGGTACCTGATGCGCAACCCGCGCCGGGTGCTCAGCAAGGCGCAGATCCTCGACCGGGTGTGGAACTACGACTTCGGCGGCCAGGCCAACGTGGTCGAGCTGTACATCTCGTACCTGCGCAAGAAGATCGACGCCGGTCGGGCGCCGATGATCCACACGTTGCGCGGCGCGGGCTATGTCCTCAAACCCGCCGACTAGCCGCCGGCTGCTGCGCGCCGCCCGACGGTGGATGGCCGGCCGGTCCCTGCGGACACGACTGGTGCTCGCCCTGGTCGCGCTGCTCGCCGTGGTCAGCGTCGCCATCGGCGGGCTGACCACGATCGCGTTGCGGCACTTCCTGATCGACCGGCTCGACGGCCAACTGGCGCCCGCGACGGCCATGCGCGGCGACCGTCCGGGGCGGCCGGCGTTCCCGGGCAGCGGCCCCGCCGTCCCACCCGGGCTGCCGTCCGGCACGGTGGTCGCCGAGATCACCGACGGTCGGGTGACGAGCGCGCGGACCCTGACCAACAGCCCGTCCAGCGCCGACCCGTTCCCCGACGAGCAGGCCGTCCCGGTCGGGGAGGTCGCCACCCTGGCGGACCTGCCGGTCGGCGTCGCCCCGCGCACCGTCGACCTCGGCGCCCGCGGCGACTACCGGGCCGTGGCCCGGCAGTACTGGGACGGCCGGGTACGGGTCGTCGCGATCCCGCTGTCCGGCGTCCAGGAGACCATCTGGTGGATGGTGGCCGCGCAGGCCGCGGTGGCGGCCGTCGGGCTGGTCATCGCCGGGGCCGCCGGGGCGCTGATCGTCCGCGCCACGCTGCGCCCACTGAACCGGGTGGCCGCCACCGCCACCCGGGTCACCGAGCTGCCCCTGGACCGCGGCGAGGTGGCCCTCGCCGTGCGCGTCCCGGCCCAGGACACCGACGCGCGCACCGAGGTCGGCCAGGTGGGCGCCGCGCTGAACCGGATGCTCGGCCACGTCGCCGACGCCCTCGCCGCCCGGCAGGCCAGCGAGACCCGGGTACGCCAGTTCGTCGCCGACGCCAGCCACGAGCTGCGCACGCCCCTGGCCGCGATCCGGGGGTACGCCGAGGTGGCCCGGCGCGGGCGCGACGAGGTCCCCGCCGACGTGGCGCACGCGTTGCGCCGCGTCGAGTCGGAGAGCACCCGGATGACCCACCTCGTCGACGACCTGCTGCTGCTGGCCCGCCTCGACACCGGCCGGCCGCTCGCCGTCGAACCGGTCGACCTGACCGCCCTGGTGGTCGACGCGGTCAGCGACGCGCACGTCGCCGGCCCCGAGCACCGCTGGCAGCTCGACCTGCCGGAGGTGGCGATCCGGGTGCCCGGCGACACCGCCCGGCTGCACCAGGTGGTGGCGAACCTGCTGGCGAACGCCCGGGTGCACACCCCGCCCGGCACGACGGTGACCACCACGCTGAGCGTCGAGGGGGACGCGGCCGTGCTCGCCGTCGCCGACGGCGGGCCGGGCGTGCCGGCGCAGCTGCAACCGGAGATGTTCGAGCGGTTCGCCCGTGGCGACAGCTCCCGGTCCCGGGCACACGGCAGCACCGGGCTCGGCCTGGCGATCGTCGCGGCCGTGGTGGAGGCCCACCACGGCACGGTCGCGGTGGACAGCCGTCCAGGGCGGACGGTGTTCACCGTCCGGTTGCCGAATCCCACAGCTGACGCATAGGCGACGCACGGCCTCGCACCAGCCCCGCCGTCGAGGCTGGCCGCATGGACACATCAGAGACCCTGCTGCCGGCACCCGCCGAACCCGACCCGCCGGCGACGGCCACGCGCCCCGACGAACACTCGCCGCCGCAGCGCCGCTCGCCGGCCTGGACCCGGCCCGCGTTGGCGGTCCTGCTGCTCGCCACCGCCCTGCTCTACATCTGGGGCCTCGGCGCCTCCGGCTGGGCCAACTCGTTCTACGCGGCGGCCGTGCAGGCCGGCTCGGTGAGCGGGAAGGCGTTCTTCTACGGCTCGTCGGACGCGGCCAACTCCATCACCGTCGACAAGACGCCCGCCTCGCTGTGGCTGATGGCCCTGTCGGTGCGCGTGTTCGGCATGAACAGCTGGGCGATGCTCGTGCCGCAGGCGCTCTGCGGGGTCGCCTCGGTGGGCGTGCTGTACGCGACGGTGAAGCGTTGGTACGGGCCGGTCGCCGGCCTGATCGCCGGTGCGGTACTCGCCGTCACCCCGGTCGCGACGCTGATGTTCCGGTTCAACAACCCCGACGCGCTGCTGGTCCTGCTGCTGGTCGCCGGCGCGTACGCCACCGTCCGCGCGCTGGAGACGGCCAGCACCCGGTGGATCGTGCTGGTCGGCGTGCTGGTCGGCTTCGGGTTCCTGACCAAGATGTTGCAGGCGTTCCTGCTGGTGCCGGTCTTCGCCGGGGTCTACCTGCTGGCCGCGCCGACCGGGCTGTGGCGGCGGGTCCGGCAACTGTTGCTGGCCGGCCTCGCGGTGGTGGTGTCCGCCGGCTGGTGGGTGGCGGTCGTCGAACTGGTCCCGGCCAGCGCCCGACCGTACATCGGTGGGTCGCAGGGCAACAGCATCCTGGAGCTGACCCTCGGCTACAACGGCCTCGGACGGATCACCGGCGACGAGGTGGGCAGCGTCGGCGGCGGGGCCGGCCGCATGGGCGGAGGAGGCGGTGGCCCGTTCTCCGGGCAGACCGGACTGCTGCGCATGTTCGACAGCGAGATCGGCGGTCAGGTCTCCTGGCTGCTGCCGGCTGCGCTGATTCTGCTCGTCGCCGGGCTGGTGGTGGCCGGGCGGGCGGCGCGTACCGACCGGACCCGGGCCGGGCTGCTGCTCTGGGGTGGCTGGCTGCTGGTCACCGGCCTGATCTTCAGCTTCATGTCTGGGATCTTCCACGCGTACTACACGGTGGCGCTCGCCCCGGCCGTCGGCGCGCTGGTCGGCATCGGCGTGCCGCTGCTGTGGCGCCAGCGCGACCAGGTCCCGGCCGCCAGCGGTCCGGCGCCGTCGACCGGCGAGCCGCTGTCCGCGTCGGACGACGCTCCGGCCGCCGCGCCGCGCTGGCAGCGGTGGCGTCCCCTCGCCGCCACGGTGACCCTCGCCGGCACCCTCGCGGTCACCGTCTGGTGGGCGTGGGTGCTGCTTGGCCGCAGCCCCGACTGGTACCCGTGGCTGCGGGTCGTCGTGCTCGTCGCCGGCCTGCTCGGCGCGGCACTGCTCCTGTTGGTCACCCGGCTGCCCCGCCGGTTCGTGCCGGTGGTGCTGGGCCTGGGCGTGGCGGCGGCCCTCACCGGCCCGGCGGCGTACGCGGCGCAGACCGCCTCGACCCCGCACACCGGATCGATCCCGAGCGCCGGCCCTTTCGTGCAGGGCGGATTCGGGCGCGGCGGCTTCCCCGGCGGGCGACCGCCCGGTGACATGCAGTTCCCGGGCGGCGGCCAGTTCCCCGGCGACGGCCGCAACGGTGGACGAGACGGCGGTCAGGTCCCGGGCGGGCAGAACGGCGGCCAGCTGCCCGGCTTCCCGGGCGGTGGTCAAATGCCCGGCTTCCCGGGTGGTGGTCAAATGCCCGGCTTCCCCGGTGGCGGGCAGGGCCGCGAGGCCGGCGGCGGGATGGGCGGGCTGCTCGACGCCCGCGAGCCCAGCGCCGCGCTGCGCGAGCTGCTGGAGCGCGACAGCGACAGCTACACCTGGGTGGCGGCCACCATCGGCTCCAACAACGCCTCCGGCTACCAGCTCGCCACCGGCGATCCGGTGATGCCGATCGGCGGGTTCAACGGCAGTGACCCGTCACCGACCCTCGCGCAGTTCCAGCGCTACGTCGCCGACCGGAAGATCCACTACTTCGTCGGTGGTGGCGGCTTCCGGGCCAACGGCGGCAGCTCCGCCTCGCAGGAGATCTCCACCTGGGTAGCGGAGACCTTCACGGAGCAGACCGTGGACGGTGTCACCGTCTACGACCTGAGCACCGGCGGGAACGCGTCGTGAGCGCGTTCAGCGCCCCCCGCGCCGCCGTTCAGGCACGCCCCACCACCGGTGCGGTGCTCGACGTGGTGATCCCGGTCTACAACGAGGAGACCGACCTCGGACCATGCGTACGGCGGCTGCACGCCCACCTGAGCGAGCACTTTCCGTACCCGTTCCAGATCACCATCGCCGACAACGCCAGCGTCGACGACACCCTGAAGGTCGCGGAGGGTCTCGCCGGTGAGCTGCCCGGCGTCGGGGTGCTGCACCTGGACGCCAAGGGCCGGGGCAGGGCGCTCTCCGCCGCCTGGTCGGCGTCGTCCGCGCCGGTGCTGGCGTACATGGACGTGGACCTGTCCACCGACCTTGCGGCACTGCTGCCGCTGGTCGCGCCCCTGATCTCCGGGCATTCGGACCTGGCGATCGGCACCCGGCTGGCGCGTACCTCGCGGGTGGTGCGCGGCGCCAAACGGGAGGTCATCTCGCGGGCGTACAACCTGCTGCTGCGCGGCGCGTTGGCGGCGCGGTTCTCCGACGCGCAGTGCGGGTTCAAGGCGATCCGCGCCGACGTGGCCGGCCGCCTGCTCCCGCTGGTGCGCGACACCGGCTGGTTCTTCGACACCGAGCTGCTGGTGCTCGCCCAGCGGGCCGGGCTGCGCATCCACGAGGTGCCGGTGGACTGGGTCGACGACCCGGACAGCCGCGTCGACATCGTCGCCACCGCCCTGGCCGACCTGCGGGGCATGGGTCGGCTGGGGCGGGCGCTGCTGACCGGCGCGCTGCCGCTGACCGAGCTGCGCGCGCAGCTCGGCCGGGCACCGCTGGCCGCCCCACCGGCGCAGGTGCCGGTCGGGTTGCCCCGGCAGTTGGTCCGGTTCGCCGCCGTCGGGGTGGCCAGCACGCTCGCGTACCTGCTGCTCTTCGTGGCCACCCGAGGGGCGCTCGGCGCGCAGCCGGCGAACCTGCTGGCGCTGCTGGTGACCGCGGTGGCGAACACGGCCGCGAACCGGCGGTTGACGTTCGGCATCAGCGGGCGACGGCACGCGGGTCGACACCACGTGCAGGGGCTGCTCGCCTTCGGGCTCGGCCTCGCGTTGACCAGTGGTTCGCTGGCCGTGCTGCACGCGGTGCAGGCCGTACCCGCCCGGCCGGTGGAGCTGGCGGTGCTGGTGGCCGCGAACCTGGCCGCCACCGTGCTGCGGTTCGTGCTGCTGCGCCTCGGCATGCACCACCGCAGGAGCTGAGGCGTCGACCGGCCGGCGCCGGTGCGAGGACCTCGACGACGCGTCGCGTGTGGCGCCCGTCGGGGTCCTCGTCGACGTTCCGGTCGGTCACCCTGATGTCGAGTAGCCGGTCGGCGCGCGCCAGGGGGGGGGGGTGACCAGCGCGATCAGGTCCGGCCAGCGCAGCGCGGCCGGTGCCCGCTCCGCGCCGGAGGAGTCCAGTGGCGCGTCCACGACGTCCCGGCCACATTCTGTGGTGAGGCTGGGAGTACGCCGATGTACCCGCGACGGCGCTGGCGTTCGGCGTACGGTGGCAGACAAGTCCGGCTTTCTGGGTCAAAAGCCTCACCGCTGCACACTCGGGACGCCGGTGTTGAGACGGGGCGAGGACAAGGAGCGATCGGTGATCCATCTGGCCTACCTGGACGCGGGGTCCGGCAGCCTGATCGTGCAGGCGGTCGTCGGCGGGGTCGCCGGCGTCGCGGTCGCCGCCAAGCTCTACTGGCGGCGGCTGGTCGACCGGTTCCGTCGGCAGCCCACCGACCAGCGGTGACCCGGTCCGTTCCGGCGATGACGACCGCACCCACCCGGGTACGCCCCGAGCCCGCCTCCTTCCGCGACCCGGCCAACCGGGTCTTCCACGTCGGCGACGAGGTGCTGCGCGGGCTGGACGCGCGGGCCGCCGAACACTGGCGGGCGCTGCGCGCCAGCATGTTCTTCCCCGCACTGGTTGCTGCGGGCAAGGTCTGCGCCACCGAGGACGCACCGCCGGCGCTGGTGCCCGCCGGTACGCCGTGGGCGGCGGTGCTGCGCCACGAGCGGATCCCGTTCGTCTCGCACCCGTACGAGTGGTCGTTCACCATGCTGCGCGACGCCGCGCTGCTGCACACCGAGATCCTGCGGGCGGCGCTCGGCGACGGCTTCACCACCAAGGACGGCTCCGCCTACAACCTGCAGTGGCACGGCGCCCAACCCGTCTTCATCGACATCGGCTCCTTCGAGCCGGTCCGTGACGGCGAACCGTGGGCCGGCTACCGCCAGTTCTGCCAGACCGCGCTCTACCCGCTGCTGCTCACCGCCCACCTGGGCGTCGACTTCCAACCGTGGCTGCGCGCCCAGGTCGACGGCATCGAGGCCGAGCAGCTCCGGCCGCTGTTCGGCGGCACCCGCCGGCTGCGCCCCGGCGTCCTGACCCACCTGCACCTGCACGGCGCGATGCAGCAACGCAACGCCGCCGCCAGCAGCACCGACGTACGCGACCAGCTGCGCGCCGCCGGCTTCTCCCGCGATCTGCTGCTGGCCACCGTGCGCGGCATCGACAAGCTGTTGCACCGCCTCGACCGCCGCCCGGCCGACAGCCACTGGGCGGACTACCAGCGCACCTGCGGCTACTCCGCGCAGGACCGGACGGCCAAGGAACAGTTCGTGACCGCCGCGCTGACCGCCGGCACCCGCCCCCGCCTGGTGCTCGACCTCGGCGCCAACGACGGCCGCTACTCGCGGCTGGCCGCCGCGTACGCCGACTACGTGGTCGCCGTCGAGCAGGACCCGGCCGTCGTCGACGAGCTGTACCGGGCGCTGCGCTCCGAGGGGCAGCAGCGCATCCTCCCGCTGGTGCTGGACCTGGCCGACCCGTCACCCGGCGGCGGCTGGCGGGGCGTCGAGCGGGCCGGGTTCGCCGAGCGGGCCGCCGCCGACGCGGTGCTCGCCCTGGCGGTGGTGCACCACCTGGCGATCGGGCGCAACGTGCCGCTGCCGGAGGTCGTCGACTGGCTGGCCGGGCTGACCGCGCCCGGCGGGGCGGTGGTGGTGGAGTTCGTCCACCCCGAGGACCCGATGGCCCGGCGGTTGCTCGCCAACAAACCCGAGGGCCTCTTCCCCGACTACCGGCGGGACGTGTTCGAGGGGCTGCTCGCCGCCCGTGGCCGGGTCACCGACCGTCTCGAGCTGCCCTCGGGCACCCGCACGCTCTACCGGGCGGTGCTGGGTGACTGAACCGGTCGCCGTGCCACCACCCGATGTCGGGCGGCGGGACCGGGGCTGGCGCGGTGAGCTGGGCCGGCTGCTGGAGGTCGTGGCGCTGGTCGGGCTGGTGGTCACCCAACCGCTGCTGGACGTGCTGGGCCGCAGCCCCGACTTCTTCCTGTTCCACCGCGCCGACCCGGGGCAGATCCTGCTGCTGACGGCCCTGGTGGCGGTCGTGCCCACCGTGCCGGTGGCGCTGCTCGGCGCGCTCAGTCGACTCGCCGGCCGGACCGTCCGCGCCAGCGCCCACACCGGGCTGGTCGGGCTGCTGCTGGCCGCCCTCGCCGTGCAGGTGGGCCGGCACGTGACGCCGCTTCGGGGCGTACCCCTGCTGGTTGTGGCCCTGCTGGCCGGCGCGGCCGGCGCTGCCGCGCACCGGCGGTGGCGGGCGCCCGGCCGGGCGCTGCGGCTGGCCGCCGTCGGACCCCTGGTGTTCGTGGCGCTCTTCCTGGTCGTCTCACCCACCTCGGCGGTGGTGCTGCCGCGCGGCGACGGCGGCGCCGCCGGCACCGCACAGGGTACGGGCGTGCACCCGCCGGTGGTCATGCTGATCCTCGACGAGCTGCCCCTGGTCAGCCTGCTCGGCGCGGACGGGCGCATCGACGCGGCCCGGTACCCGAACTTCGCCGAGCTGGTCGGCGCCTCGACCTGGTACCGCAACGCCACCGGCGTCAGCGGCTGGACCCCCAACGCGCTGCCCGCCATGCTCACCGGGAAGTACCCGCAGCGGCAGGTCGCCCCGCACTACTCGCAGTACCCGGACAACCTCTTCACCGCCTTTGGCGGCCTGTACGACATCCGCGCCGAGGAGAGCATCACCCGACTCTGCCCGCCCAGCCGCTGCGAACAGCCGGTCGCCCCGGAACAGGGCCTCGGCGTGCTGGTCCGCGAGACCGGCAAGCTGCTCGGGCAGGTCGCCGGGCCGACGGAGAGCGCGGTCGACCCGGAGGACTCCTACCGGGAGAGGACCCGCGCCGAGGCCGGCCTGGACGCCGCCGAGCCGGTGCCGGACGACCCGAAGTTCCGCTGGGACAGCCTCGACGACAACCAGCCGGCCCGGTTCACGAGCTTCCTGGCCGGCCTGAAGCCGACCGCCCGACCCACCCTGCACTTCCTGCACCTGCTGATGCCGCACTCGCCGTGGGCGTACCTGCCGTCCGGCGCCCGCTACGACGCCCCGGAGGACCTGCCCAACGACGGCGCCGGCTGGATCGACCTGGCCCGGCAGCGCCACCTCGCGCAGCTCGGCTACACCGACCGGCTGATCGGCGAGACGCTGCGCACACTGCGCGCCAGCGGCCTCTACGACCAGGCTCTCGTCGTGGTCACCGCCGACCACGGGGTGAGTTTCACACCGGGCGCCCAGGGCCGGGGCATGGACGCGATCAAGGCCGCCGCCGGGCAGGTCGCCTGGGTGCCGATGGTCATCAAGGAACCCCGGCAGCAGACCGGCCGGGTGGACGACCGCAACTGGGAACACGTCGACCTGCTGCCGACCGTCGCCGACGAGGCCGGCGTCCGCCTGCCCTGGCGCGTCGACGGCCGCTCCGCCCGACAGGCCCCCCGCACCGACGGTACGAAGCACTTCTACGACCGGCCCGGCGAACCGGTCACCTTCCCCGGCGGGGTGCCCGCCCCACCGCCCCTGCCGACGCCGCACCCCCTGGTGGGCACCGAGGTTCGCGCCGGTGCCACACAGGGCGACGCGAGGGTGGCCGACCTGGCCGCGTTCCGGTCGATGGACCCGGACACCGGCACCCTTCCGGCGCTGGTGTGGGGCGACGTGCCGGACCGGATACCCGACGGCACCCTGCTCGCCGTGGCGGTCAACGGCCGCGTCGGCGCCGTCGTCCCGGTGGTGCCACCGGACCCCGGCGGACGACGGTTCGCCGCGCTGCTCACCGACGACCGGCTGTTCCGGGCCGGCACCAACCAGCTGGACGTCTACCAGGTCGCCGGGGACGGTACGCTGCGACGCCTGGCGCTGTCCTGAGCCGACCTCGCATCCCGGGTTCCGCCTGCCGGGAAGGGGGTTTCCCGGCCATCCGGTCGGGAATCGGGTGACGCATGCCTCACCGCCGAACCACGGCGGGCGTTGTCCCCCGAGCCGCAATTACGGTAGAAGCGAAGGCAATTCAACGTAGATCTGCCGGCGAAGCGAGGAACCACATGACGGAAGTCAAGCTCGATCACCCCGGTGGGCAGCTGTCGATGCCGGTACATCCCGCGGTCGAGGGCCCCGCCGGTATCGGGGTGAGCAAGCTGCTGAAGGAAACCGGGATGACGACGTACGACCCCGGTTTCGTCAACACCGCCGCTGCCTCATCCGCGATCACCTACATCGACGGCGACGCGGGGATCCTGCGTTACCGGGGATACCCGATCGAGCAGCTGGCCGAGAAGTCCTCCTTCCTGGAGGTCTCGTACCTGCTCATCTACGGTGAGCTGCCGACCGAGCAGCAGCTGACCGAGTTCACCGAGTGGATTCGGCGGCACTCGCTGCTGCACGAGGAGATGCGCCGGTTCTTCGACGGCTTCCCCCGCGACGCCCACCCGATGGCGGTGCTGTCGTCCGCGGTGAGCGCGCTCTCCACCTTCTACCAGGACAGCCTGGACCCGTTCGACTCCGAGCACGTGGAGATCTCCACGGTCCGGCTCATGGCGAAGGTCCCCACCATCGCCTCGTACGCGTACAAGAAGTCCATCGGGCAGCCGCTGCTCTACCCCGACAACTCGCTGGGGTACGTGGACAACCTGCTGCGGATGACCTTCGGCGTGCCGGCGGAGCCGTACGAGGTCGACCCGGTGATGTCGAAGGTGCTGGACATGCTGTTCGTCCTGCACGCCGACCACGAGCAGAACTGCTCCACGTCGACCGTCCGGCTGGTCGGCTCCAGCAACGCCAACCTGTTCGCCTCGGTGTCCGCCGGCGTGAACGCGCTGTTCGGCCCGCTGCACGGCGGCGCGAACCAGGCGGTGCTGGAGATGCTCCAGCAGATCCACGCCGGCGACGACGACGTCCGCTCCTTTGTCCGCAAGGTCAAGAACAAGGAGGACGGCGTCAAGCTGATGGGCTTCGGCCACCGGGTCTACAAGAACTACGACCCGCGGGCGGCGATCGTCAAGAAGGCCGCGCAGGACGTGCTGGGCCGGATGGCCAAGCCGGACCCGCTGCTGGACATCGCCATGGAGCTGGAGGAGATCGCGCTCGCCGACGACTTCTTCGTCTCCCGTCGGCTCTACCCGAACGTGGACTTCTACACCGGCCTGATCTACAAGGCCATGGGCTTCCCCACGAAGATGTTCACGGTCCTCTTCGCGCTCGGCCGGCTCCCCGGCTGGATCGCCCAGTGGCGCGAGATGATCAGCGACCCGGAGACCAAGATCGGCCGTCCGCGGCAGGTCTACGTCGGCTCCGCCGAGCGGGACTACGTCCCCTTCAACGAGCGCTGACCTTCGCCGTACGCACCACCGCAGGCTGTCGACCCGATCCGGGGTCGGCGGCTTGCGGTGTTCCGGCCGCCGCCACGGGTTCCCTGATGAGCGTGATGCCGGTGAGTCATCAAGATGACTCACAGGCATCACGCTCATCAGGACGAAGCCTGCTGGGCCGGCGAGGGCTGTCCGGCTCCGAAGGCGGAGATGGTCTGCGCCCGCCCGCCCGCCCGCGCGCGCTGCGCCACCCAAGCCGGCGGCGATCAGCGCGAACTGGCGTCGATCAAGAGGCGTCAGCGCGCGACGTGCACCTCAGCGCAGGCCGGCGGCGGCGAGCAGGTTGCCCTCGGGCAGCGCCGGGAGCGCCCGCCCGTGGGACATGCGCTGCTCGGCGCGCTCGGCGGTGAACGCGGCGTCGGTGGCGATGGCGGCGGCGTAGCTGGCGGCGGTGCGCTGCGCGATGGCCGCCCAGCCGTACTGGTCGTGGACCATCCGGCGGGCGCGACGGGCCATGGCGCGGGCGCGCTCGCGGTCGGACAGCAGCGCGTCCACGGCGTCGGCGAGCCCGTCGGGGTCGTGCGGGCGGAAGGTCATGCCGGTCGCGCCCGGTTCGACGATCTCGGCGAGGCCGCCGGTGGCGGCTACGGCGAGGGGCGCTCCGGCTGCGGCGCCCTCCAGGGCCACCATGCCGAACGGCTCGTAGATGCTCGGCACCGCGAAACAGTCGGAGGCGGCCATCAGCGCCGGCAGGTCGGTGCCGCCGAGGAAGCCCGGCATCGTGACCATGTGCCCCAGGCCGTGGCGGTGCACCTCGGCCTCCAGCTCGGCGCGGTACGGGCCATCGCCGGCGATCACGGCACGCAGCCCGGGGTGCCGCTCCCGCAGACGCGGCAGGCCGGCGATCAGGTGCTGGACGCCCTTCTCGTAGACGAGCCGGCCGGCGAAGGTGACCAGCGGGCCGTCCCCGGCGAACCGGGCGCGTGCGGCGGCCACGGCGCGAGCCGGCACCTTCCAGCGGTGCGGCTCCACGCCGTTGGCGACCACGTCGACCCGCCCGGCCGGTACGCCGAACAGCGCGTTCACCTCGTCGCGCATGTACCCGGAGCAGACGATCAGGCGACCGGACTCGCTGCTGAGCCACTGCTCGACGCCGTGGATGGTGCGGTTCATCTCCTCCGGCAGCCAGCCCTGGTGCCGCCCCGCCTCGGTGGCGTGGATGGTGGTGACGAGGGGGATGTCCAGGTGGTCGCGCAGGGTCATGGCGGTGTGCGCGACGAGCCAGTCGTGGGCGTGGATGACGTCATAGCTGCCGGCTTGGGTGGCGCGCAGGGCGGTGCGGGTGAGGGTGTGGTTGAACGCCATGGTCCAGGCCAGCAGTGAGCTGGTGGCCAAAGGAAAGGTGACCGGGTCTTCGGGGGCGCGCAGGATGCGCACGCCGTCGGCGTACTCCTCCAGGGGTGCGCCCTCGGCGTGGCGGGTGACGACGGTGACCTCGTGGCCGGCGGCGACCAGGGCCACCGACAGGGCGTGCACGTGCCGGCCGAGACCGCCGACGAGGACCGGCGGGTACTCCCAGGACAGCATCAGGATGCGACGGGTCCGCGGCGGCACCCCCGGGCCGGGCGGCGCCGGCGCGGGCGTGCCGGGCTGCGCGGGGAGACCGGGCTGCGCGGGGGTCTGGGGCCGGGCGGTCAGGGTGGGCAGGTGGGCTCGGTCCGTGGCGTCAGCGAGCAACTCGCCGACCCGCAGGGTCGTCACATCAATCTCCGTCCAGGCATGGTGGTGCGCGCCGGCATCAGTGGCGGCGGAGTGTGAGGTGTCGGGGTGGCCGAGGGCCGAGTGGGCACGCGCGGGCGCGTGTCCCCAACAAGGAAAGGGCATCGAGCGCGATACCGCACCTCGAGAGAGGCCATGGTGACGGAAGACACCTGAGGGGTGTAGCGCGCATCGGACAGCTGGATTTCGACCATCGCCTGAAAGGATGGATTGGCGTGCCGGGGCGCGGGGCAATACGGCCGCACATGACCGTGCTTTGAGGGAGCGACATGCAGGTCTGGCCGGGCGAGCGGTACCCCCTGGGCGCCACCTACGACGGGATGGGCACCAACTTCGCCATCTTCTCGGAGGTGGCCGAGCGGATCGAGCTGTGCCTGTTCGACGAGTGGGACACCGGCGCGGAGCGCCGCGTCGAGCTGCGTGAGGTCGACGCGTACGTGTGGCACGCGTACCTGCCCGGCATCGAGCCGGGCCAGCGCTACGGCTTCCGGGTGTACGGCCCGTACGACCCGGCGAACGGGCTGCGCTGCAACCCGCACAAGCTGCTGCTCGACCCGTACGCCAAGGCCATCGACGGTGACGTGACGTGGGATCCGGCGGTGTACGACTACGAGCTGGGCGAGCCGGAGAAGATGAACGAGACCGACTCGGCGCCGTTCATGCCGAAGTCGGTGGTGGTCAACCCGTACTTCGACTGGGGCAACGACAAGCCGCCGCGCACCCCGTACCACCACTCGGTGATCTACGAGGCGCACGTACGCGGGTTGACCATGCGGCACCCGGACATCCCGGAGGAGCTGCGCGGCACGTACGCGGGCATCGCCTCCCCGCCGATGATCGAGTATCTGACCCGGCTCGGGGTGACGGCGATCGAGCTGATGCCGGTGCACGAGTTCGTCCACGACCACCGGCTCGTCGACCTGGGGTTGCGCAACTACTGGGGCTACAACACGATCGGCTTCTTCGCCCCGCACCACGGCTACTCGGCGCTGGGCCACCTCGGCCAGCAGGTGCAGGAGTTCCGGGGCATGGTCAAGGCGCTGCACGCGGCGGGCATCGAGGTCATCCTCGACGTGGTCTACAACCACACCGCCGAGGGCAACCACCTCGGCCCGACGCTGAGCTTCAAGGGCGTGGACGCGCCCAGCTACTACCGGCTCAGCGAGGAGGACCGCCGCTACTTCGTCGACTACACGGGCACCGGCAACAGCCTCAACGTCCGTGCCCCGCACTCGCTGCAACTGATCATGGATTCGCTGCGCTACTGGGTGACCGAGATGCACGTCGACGGTTTCCGCTTCGACCTGGCCGCCACCCTGGCCCGCGAGTTCTACGAGGTGGACCGGCTGTCCACCTTCTTCGAGGTGGTGCAGCAGGACCCGGTGGTCAGCCAGGTCAAGCTGATCGCCGAACCGTGGGACGTCGGCCCGGGCGGCTACCAGGTGGGCAACTTCCCGCCGCTGTGGACCGAGTGGAACGGCAAGTACCGCGACACCGTGCGGGATTTCTGGCGCGGTGAGCCGGCCACCCTCGCCGAGTTCGCGTCCCGGATCTCCGGCTCCGCCGACCTCTACCAGGACGACGGTCGCCGCCCGTTCCACAGCATCAACTTCGTCACCGTGCACGACGGGTTCACCCTCAACGACCTGGTGTCGTACAACGACAAGCACAACGAGGCCAACGGCGAGGACAACCGCGACGGCGAGAGCCACAACAGGTCGTGGAACTGCGGCGTGGAGGGCGACACCGACGACGAGGCGGTGCTCGCGCTGCGGGCCAAGCAGCGGCGCAACTTCCTGGCCACCCTGATGCTGTCGCAGGGCGTGCCGATGATCGGCCACGGCGACGAGTTGGGCCGCACCCAGCACGGCAACAACAACGTCTACTGCCAGGACAGCGAGCTGGCCTGGGTCGACTGGGAAAACGCGGACTCGCAGCTGCTGGAGTTCGTCCAGACGCTGACCGCGTTCCGCAAACGGCACCAGGTGTTCCGCCGCCGCCGGTTCTTCACCGGCCTGCCGGTCGGCGGGCGCGGCATCGACGAGCCGCTGCCCGACCTGGCCTGGCACACCCCGGACGGGCGGGAGATGACCGGCGAGGACTGGGGCAACGACTTCGGCCGCTCGGTGGCGCTGTTCGTCAACGGGGAGGGCATCCCGGAGCGCGGCCAGTACGGCCAGCGCCACCACGACGCCTCGTTCCTGCTCTGCTTCAACGCCCACGACGCGCCGCTGGAGTTCACCCTGCCGGGCAGCGAGTACGGGCAGAAGTGGGAACGGGTGATCAGCACCGCCGAACCCGAACCGGACGACGTCACGGTGATCAGCGCGGGCGGCACCATCCGGGTGCCGGACCGTTCCCTGGTGGTGTTGGAGAGGACGATCTGACATGCCGGCCACCCCTCCGAAGGCCACCTACCGGATCCAGGTCCGCCCCGGCTTCGACCTGGACGCCACCGCCGCCGTCGTCGACTACCTCGCCGACCTGGGCGTCAGCCACCTCTACAGCGCACCCCTGCTGGCCGCCACCCCCGGCTCCCAGCACGGCTACGACGTCGTCGACCATCGGGCGGTCGGCCCGGAGCTGGGCGGCGAGGCCGCTCGGCAACGGCTGCTGCGCGCACTGCGCGACAGGCAGCTCGGCCTGGTCGTCGACATCGTCCCCAACCACGCCGGTGTCGCCGTACCCCCGGCCAACCCGGCCTGGTGGGACGTGCTGCGTCGGGGGCGCGACTCGTCGTACGCCGACTGGTTCGACATCGACTGGGACAGGGGCCGGCTGCTGCTGCCGGTGCTGGCCGACGACCCGGCCGCCCTCGACGACCTCAAGCTGGTCGACGGTGAGCTGCGCTACCACGAGCACCGCTTCCCGATCGCCGACGGCACCGGCGACGGCGATGCCCGAGCGGTGCACGACCGGCAGCACTACGAGCTGATCTCCTGGCGGCGCGGTGACGCCGAGCTGACGTACCGCCGGTTCTTCGCCATCGCGGGCCTGGCCGGTCTGCGGGTGGAGGACCCGGCGGTGTTCGCCGCCACCCACGAGCTGATCCTGCGCTGGACGGCCGCCGGTGAGGTCGACGGCATCCGCGTCGACCACCCGGACGGCCTGCGCGACCCGGCCGGCTACCTGACCCGGTTGCGGGCCGCCGCGCCGGACGCCTGGATCGTGGTGGAGAAGATCCTGGAGTACGGCGAGGAGCTGCCGGACTGGCCGGTGGACGGCACCACCGGCTACGACGCCCTCGCCGCGGTGAACGGGCTGTTCGTCGACACCGACGCCGAGGGCGACTTCACCGTGCTGGACACCCGGCTGACCGGCCGGCACACCTCGTGGGAGGACCTGACCCACGCCACGAAACTGGCCGCCGCCACCCACCTGCTCGCCGCCGAGCTGACCCGGCTGGCCGCGCTGGCCCCCGAGGTGCCGACCGAACAGGCGCGCACCGCGCTCGCCGAGCTGGCCGCCGCGTTTCCCGTCTACCGGGGCTACCCGCCGCACGGCGTCCGGCACCTCGCCGCCGCCCGCTCCGAGGCGGGCCGCCGCCGCCCCGACCTGGCGACCGCCCTGGACGCGATCACTCGCCGGCTGCGCGACCCCGACGACGAGCTGGGCCAACGGTTTCCGCAGCTCACCGGCGCGGTGATGGCCAAGGGCGTGGAGGACACGGCGTTCTACCGGTGGACCCGGTTCGTGGCGCTCAACGAGGTCGGCGGCAGCCCCGCCCACTTCGGCGTGCCCCTCGCCGAGTTCCACCGCTTCGCCAACGCGCGCCAGGTCCGCTGGCCGGCCAGCATGACCACCACCGCCACCCACGACACCAAACGCGGCGAGGACGTCCGCGCCCGCCTCGCCGTGCTCAGCGAACTGCCGGGCCGCTGGGGCGAGCAGGTCACGGCCTGGATGGAGTACGCCCCGCTGCCCGACCCGGCGTTCGCCCACCTGCTGTGGCAGACCGCCGTCGGCGCGTGGCCGATCGAACGGGAGCGGCTGCACGCGTACGCCGAGAAGGCCGCCCGGGAGGCCGCGGCCTCGACCAGTTGGGCGGACCCCGACCCGGCCTACGAACAGGCCATGCACGCGGTCATCGACCGGATGTACGACGACGATCAGCTGCACGCCGAGCTGATCGAACTCGCCGCCGCCCTCACCCCCGCCGGCTGGTGCAACTCGCTCGGCCAGAAGCTCGTGCAACTGGCCATGCCCGGCGTGCCCGACACCTACCAGGGCACCGAACTGTGGGACAACTCCCTCGTCGACCCCGACAACCGCCGCCCGGTCGACTTCGACGTACGCCGAGAGATGCTGGCACGGCTCGACGACGGCTGGCGTCCCCCGATCGACACCGACGCAGCGGCGAAGCTGCTCGTCGTGTCGCGGACCCTGCGGTTGCGGCGGGCGCACCCGGAGCTGTTCACCGGCTACCGGCCGGTGCCCGTGGACGGGCCGGCGGCCCGGCACGTGGTGGCCTTCGACCGGGGTGGCGCGATCGCCGTCGCGACCCGACTGCCGCTGGGTCTGGCGCGCGCCGGTGGGTGGCGCGACACAATCCTGTCGCTTCCCGTTAACGAGGTGAAGGACCTGTTCACCGGCCGGGTCTACAGTGGCGGGGAGACGTCGCTGGACACTCTTCTGGCCGACTATCCCGTCGCTCTGCTGGCTCCTCTCACCGCCGCCGAGGAGGCCGTTTCATGACCGAATTCTCCGTCTGGGCTCCGGACGCCACCCGCGTACGCCTGCGCCTGACCGGCGACACCGACCACGAGATGCGCGCCGCCGCCGACGGCTGGTGGCAGGTCGACGTCCCCGACGCCGGCCTCGACTACTCCTTTCTGCTGAACGACGACGACACACCCCTGCCCGACCCCCGCTCGCCGTGGCAACCTGCTGGAGTGCACGGGCCGAGCCGCCGCTACGACCATCTTGCGTTCCAGTGGACTGATTCCTCCTGGACGGGCCGGCAGCTGCCCGGCAGCATCCTCTACGAGCTGCACATCGGCACCTTCACCCCGGAGGGCACCTTCGACGCGGCCATCGACCGCCTCGACCACCTGGTCGACCTCGGTGTCGACCTGGTCGAACTGCTCCCGGTCAACGCCTTCAACGGCGAACACAACTGGGGGTACGACGGCGTCTGCTGGTTCGCCCCGCACCAGCCCTACGGCGGCCCCGACGGCCTGAAACGGTTCGTCGACGCCGCCCATGCTCGCGGTCTGGGGGTGATCCTCGACGTCGTCTACAACCATTTCGGGCCCTCCGGGGCCTACGCGCCGCAGTTCGGGCCCTACCTCGCCGAGCAGAGCAACACCTGGGGCCGCTCGGTCAACCTGGACGGCCCGCACTCCGACGAGGTCCGCCGCTACATCATCGACAGCGTGCTCATGTGGCTGCGCGACTACCACGTCGACGGGCTACGCCTGGACGCCGTACACGCCCTGCCCGACTCGCGGGCTGTTCCGATTTTGGAAGAGCTGGCCGTCTCGGTGGAGTCGTTGTCGACGCACCTGGGTCGGCCGCTGTCGCTGATCGCCGAATCCGATCTCAACGACCCACGGCTGATCACCTCCCGGGAGGCGGGCGGCTTCGGTCTGCACGCCCAGTGGAACGACGACGCCCACCACGCGCTGCACACCCTGCTGACGGGGGAGCGGCAGGGCTACTACGGTGACTTCGGCTCCCTGGAGACGCTGTCGGACGTGCTGACGGGCGGCTTCTTCCACGCGGGCACGTGGTCGAGCTTCCGCAACCGTCACCATGGGCGACCGGTTGATCCCCGGATTCCTGGGCACCGGTTCGTGGCCTACCTCCAGAACCACGACCAGATCGGGAACCGGGCCACCGGGGATCGGATCTCCGCCTCGCTGTCGCCTTCGCTGCTGCGGGTCGGGGCCACGTTGCTGCTGACCGCGCCGTTCACTCCGATGCTGTTCATGGGCGAGGAGTGGGCTGCCTCCACGCCGTGGCAGTTCTTCACCTCGCATCCCGAGCCGGAGCTGGCCTCCGCGGTACGGACCGGGCGGCGGCGGGAGTTCGCGTCGCACGGGTGGCCTGAGGGGGACGTGCCGGATCCGCAGGACCCGCAGACGTTCGTACGGTCGCGGTTGGACTGGGCTGAGCTGGACAAGCCTGAGCACGCTTCGATGCTGGCGTTCTACCAGCGGTTGATCGCTTTGCGACGGTCCCTGCCTGATCTCTCGGATCCTCGGCTGCATGCTGTTTCTGTGCAGCACGGGGACCAGTTCCTGCTGATGCGGCGAGGGGACACGCTGGTTGTCGCCAACCTTGCCGGGCGGGGGCAGGGGGTGTCGCTGCCTGGGGTGGCGCGGCGAGTGCTGCTGGCCACGGGGGAGGGCGTTACCGTGATGCGGGACCGGATCCAACTGCCGGCGGAGACTGCGGCGATCGTGGCGCTGTGAGCTGTGGCCGAGCCGCCTCGTCCTCGTGTCTGCTCGGGCCAGTGCCTTTTGCGCAATACGCCCCTCGGCCTTGCGGTCGCACCTTTGCGCTTTGGCTGGGCAAAGTAGTCCCTAAGGCTAGGACGAATTGACGGCTCTAAGGTTGCGTCTTTCGATGCCCTCGAGCGCCCCCTCAGGCAGAATATCGAAAATGGAATCGATGTGTTTTGGTCTAGATATCATCTGCTCGATAACAAGGTTGAGTAAGCCGAATAGCGAACGAACGATTGATGCGTTTCCCTCGAGATCAATCTGACCAGGGTGGACTGCGTTGTTGCCAATTACGCGTAGCACGTCCATGGCTCGCTGGATTCGAGGATCCAATCCCTGGGCTACCAGCTTACCAATCTTGCCGTCGAGCGCGCCTGGTCCGGGGACCAATTCGTCGACCAGCATTTGGAGGGCAAGGCGAAGCAGGCCCGCAGCACTGCGGGGGGACAGCTCTGCCACGGATTGAGCTTCCTGATACACGGCAAGAATCTGAGCAGGCATATCGGGGTGGGCAGGTTGGCCGCTAATGCGAGGCGGGTGGACCAGTTTCCAGTCAGTCGCTGTTGCATCCTCTATCGCCCAGAGGGTAGGCCGAAAGCATCGTTGGCAACGCCGGGCCAGCCATTTGATTCCAATGGTCTTCAGGCTGAAAGTTACGGTCATCTCTTGCTGTTGAGTATAGGTAGCGCAGTTCGCAAAAGCGCAGTGGTAAGCGTCAAGGTCCGGCATGGGTTCGACGAAGTTTCCGTAGTCCCTGGCAGGTGGCGCAGTCATATCTTCCCCTAAGTAACCACAGGTGGGTGAGCGGCCATCCAACCCTTTGTCCTGCTCTCGGTCGGGCCGCTCATGCGGTATCAATGGTGGTGGAGGGACAGGCGCCGGCGCTCCGACTCTGCGATCTGGATATCCAGCGCGCAATGAAAAGCTGGATGGATGAAGAACTGGCAATCCGGGGTGAACTTCATGTCGTGATCCACGTAGTCTGGCTCATCGTGAGCGTATAAGGCTTCCGAGCTTCTTCCCTCCCTGCAGCCGATGAATCCAAAATTGAAGAAGAGGGCAATGAGGGGCTTGTAGACCTTGATCCACTCGAGCTTTCCATTTCCTGAGTTCCACATGTCCTTCGAGAGCAACTCGACCCACTCGACGCCTTCGAAATGCCTTTTTGCGGGCAGAAGCATGACCTCGTCGAGATAACTCTGAAACTCCAACTTGGTCATCGGGTACGGGCACCCCCGGAAGACCTCGAAGGCATCCATTATTCCCGGGTATGAAGGACCCCACTCGTCGCGAAGCGCTAATAGTCGGTCCGACGAGTAGGCCCTCTCCGCGCCGCTGATGTCCTCC
This sequence comes from Micromonospora sp. NPDC050695, assembly GCF_040654415.1. Taxonomy (NCBI): domain Bacteria; kingdom Bacillati; phylum Actinomycetota; class Actinomycetes; order Micromonosporales; family Micromonosporaceae; genus Micromonospora; species Micromonospora sp. NPDC050695. Next base: position 2,364 of record NZ_JBFAHZ010000036.1, on the reverse strand, counting down.
CATGTGAGCCTGCTGCCACCGTCAATAGCCGAGCTGAAGCATTCGTTCAGGTAGGAGATGGCGTCACGGGGCCGGAGAAGGGTCCGGTCAAATATGTGATTTATGGGATCCCCGCGGCGAGTGTTGGTGTGAGGAATAACGTCCGAGATTGAATCGATTTCTAGGCCGGCTTCTCGGCCGGCCGCCCGCGCTCGTTCGTCGAGCATTTCACGCAGGTCTGATCGGGTCCACTTCATGTTTAGCACTAGCGAACGAAACTTCTCGCCCTGCGCCCCGCGCTGACCAAAGTCAATTTTTTCGAAGATATTAGTTCGAAGCGCCACGAGGACTTTCAGGTTTTGAACACGCTTCAAGCTGAGAACGGCGCTGAACAGGCATCGCACTAAATCGTTTGAAAGGCGCTCGTCCACCCATTGTGTATCGAGATCATCGATGATGACGTAAACCGCGTTCTGCGGGCTGTCGATGATGTCTTCGTTCAGGACTGAGATCATCTTATTCAAGCGGGCGAGCTGTGTTTCGTTGACAATCCGTTGATAATAGTCTGCTTCCTCGGCTCGGTCTTTGTCCAATGCAGCGGGCCGATTCCCGCCCAGGTCGCCAGCCCGCCGATTCCAGCCGAGATCGGTGCCCGCATTTCGCTCAACACTCCTCTCGAATTTATCGACAATCTCACGAACCCGTTGATCGGTTTCGCACCAGAACTTTCCCTCGAATTCTTCAAGATATTTTAGCGCCTCGCGCTTGCCTGGGTCGCGGCTAATCTTCTCCACTAGGGTTTGGAGAAAGTTCTGCTTTGCGACAGGGGAGTCGACGCTGTATCTGTGGCGAATGATCTCAACAAGCAGGACATGCTTCCATAGTGCCTCAAAGAAGAGATCCAAACGCACATTCAACTGATCCAGGTATTTGACGGCCTGGATATCGGTGATATACGGGAGTGATAAGTCTTGCGGGGCAATCCTGATGACCTTTCCCGGGAATTCTTCCTCAAGGTGGGTCAGGGCAGCTGATTTGCCAGCACCGGTACGTGCGACTACGAAGCAGCGAGGGTCTCGGCGCGATCGGATCGCCCGGTAATCGCCTGATTCATAGAAGGCTTCACTGAGAAGGGGGTCGGCTTCGGCCTGTCCAGCTCCCAAGTTGAAATCGCTCCGGAGTCGACGGGTCCTCGGCACGGCAACACATCCTCATCCTCTGGTCAGAAATGCATATTGCAAGGTAACAGATAGCACAAGGTCATTTGCGCCGCAACCCCCGAGGGTTTCTGCGAGATCCGTCATTACCGTAATATCGGCCCTAAAGTTGATATCTCGCTTGCAGACAAAAGGAGCCCTACCGCTGAGGGCTTGAGTGCTTACTTCCGCTATCGAACCGAACTGTCTCTGACTGTCTGAACAGCGCTGCCCTGGGATGCCGTGGCGTGGTGGCGTCGCCAGCGTCGCCCCCTCAGCTAGGTGCGGTTGCTTGCTCGTTGGATGGTCCAGGGAGCAAGGACAAGCTGAAAAAATTGTCATTCACGACCCGCCGTACTGTCCGATTTCGGACACGCCGAGCTTGTGGTGACAGTGCTGCGCCGATCTACGAAGCAGGTGATGCCTCCCTTCTGGGTCAGACGCACAAGCTTGCAGTCTTCTAAGGTCAGAGCGTTGACGTCACGTTGGCTTTTATAATCTAAGTCGTCGTGGGTTCGGTGATTTTTGGTGTGACACTCTTGATTGGATGTGAGGCTGAACTGACCCAATCAATCGGGTCAGTTGGCTTCGGTGTACATGTTGCCTGGTCAAGCTCGAGCCAGGCCAATGTTCGCGATTTGATGATCGACCAGTGCCGGCCTGAAAAAGTCCTGGCTGATGGCGGTTGGCGTGTTGCTAGGCGATTAACAGCAGGTCTTTATTTCCTGCTAATCGCCTGGCGGGCGTAGCCAGCTTCGACGCTAAGATGCGCCAATTGAGGCTGCGTGAACCGACCAGGGCTGTTGCGTTCTCGTTCGGTAAGCTGGTGAGCTGGGATGATGCTGGGTGATTGGCCTATGTGGAGGCGGTTGGAGCGGGTGAAGCCCTCAGGGTGATCATGGAGTTTCTCTAGGACTGCACGACACCGAGGACTCCACCCGCAGATGTCATCATCTCTGATCTCCGTACTGACTGTGACAACCCCCAGCGGTGAGACGCCATCACCGCCGATCACCGAGGGTGAACGTCGTGGGCTCCTGGACGCTGTCAGCGTGATCCCGGACCCGCGTGATCCGCACGGAGTGCGGTATCCCCTGGCCGCGTTGCTGACCGTCGCGGTCTGCGCGGTCCTGGCCGGCGCCTCGTCGTTCGCCGCGATCGCCGACTGGCTGTACGACCTGGACGAGGC
>NZ_JBFAHZ010000035.1:0-61434 GCF_040654415.1 Micromonospora sp. NPDC050695 | reverse complement strand
AACTCATCCACTCGGTCCTATCTGTGCTAGCCGGACTCCACCGGCCTTAACGGAAATTCGACATATTCCGTTACACAGATCTCCCTACAGGCCCGCCGAGCGGCAAAATACGCAGCGAGGCCACCTTCGCGCCGTCTACGGCATCTAACAAACCATGATAAAACCGGACACTCCCAAACAATGCCGCGCGGGAACCGGTCGAACCGGCCGTAGAACTTCAGCAACAGCGCAAAGCCGAGCTGCGTATCGCGGTGCTTTGCCGCGACCAGATCCTGCTCAGCACCGACCAACGTCCAGTGCTCAACCAGGTCCCCAAGACTCATCAAAGGACGTTTCGCAGCCGGAGATCATTCCGACGTCCAGCACCCCCGACAGCCCTCACGCCTAGATCATCTTTTTGGCCCCTGGTGTCGCGGTTCTTGCCAACACCCCAGGACCCGGAGTCGCTGATCGAGGCGCTGCGCGACACCCCGAAGCTTCCGGTCGGCGGGCAGTGGGCCACGTTCCTGCGGAACCACGACGAGATCGACCTGTCCCGGTTGACGACCGAACAGCGCAACCAGGTGTACGCGCAGTTCGGCTCGGACGAGAACATGCGCATCTACGACCGGGGCATCCGCCGCCGGCTGGCCCCGATGCTCGGCAACGACCGGCGGCGCATCGAGTTGGCGTACGCCCTGCAGTTCTCGATGCGGGGCACTCCGGTGCTGCGCTACGGCGAGGAGATCGGGATGGGCGAGGACCTGTCGCTGCCCGGTCGCGAGGCGATCCGTACCCCGATGCAGTGGTCGTACCAGCCGAACGCCGGCTTCTCCACGGCGGAGGATGAGAAGCTGATCCGCCCGGTGATCGACAAGGGTGAGTTCGGCTACCAGAACGTCAACGTCACCGCCCAGCGGAGCGACTCGAAGTCGCTGCTCGCCTGGTTCGAGCGCATGATCCGTACGCTGCGCGAGGCACCGGAGATCGGCTCCGGCTCGACCACCCACATCGACGTGCCGGTGCCGCCCGGCGTGCTGACGCACCGGGCGGACGGGCCGACCGGGACGATGGTCTTCGTGCACAACCTGGGCACCGACGACGTCGAGGTGGACCTGAGCAGTCTTGAGCCGGAGGCCGACCTGCCGATCGACGTGCTCGCCGATCGGGGCTACGGCGAGTTGGGCAAGCTCGGCGCGGTGAAGGTCGCCGGCCACGGATACCGGTGGATTCGCCTATGCCGAGGGTCGGCCTGGTGACGTTAAGCTCCTCCGATCGACCCCACGTTACCCGGAGGTAATCATGTCGGAGGAGCCCCGCGTCGCCATCGTCACCGGAGCCGCACGCGGTATCGGTGCGGCCACCGCCCGACGGCTGGCCGCCGACGGGATGGCCGTCGCCGTGGTCGACATCGAGGAGGCCGCCACCAAGGAGACGGTGGACGCCATCGCCGCCGCCGGCGGCCGGGCGCTGGGTGTGGGCGCCGACGTGTCCGACCGGGAGCAGGTCGAGGCGGCCGTGGAGCGCGTCGCCGCCGACCTGGGCGCGCCCACCGTGCTGGTCAACAACGCCGGTGTGCTCCGCGACAACCTGCTGTTCAAGATGACCAACGCGGACTGGGACACCGTCCTGGGTGTGCACCTGCGCGGCGCGTTCCTGTTCAGCCAGGCCACCCAGAAGCACATGGTGGACCGCAGGTGGGGGCGGATCGTCAACCTGTCCAGCACCTCCGCCCTGGGCAACCGGGGTCAGGCGAACTACGCCGCCGCCAAGGCCGGCCTGCAGGGCTTCACCAAGACGCTCGCCATCGAGCTGGGGCCGTTCGGGGTGACCGCCAACGCGGTCGCACCCGGCTTCATCGTCACCGACATGACCGCGGCCACCGCCGCCCGCATGAAGGTCGACTTCGAGGACCTCCAGAAGCACGCCGCCGCCGAGATCCCGGTACGCCGACCGGGCCGGCCGGAGGACGTCGCGCACACCATCTCGTTCCTGGTGAGCGAGGGGGCGGGCTTCGTCTCCGGTCAGGTCATCTACGTCGCCGGTGGCCCGCGGGGCTGACCGAGGGGTCAGGCGTGGTCGTGGCGGGTGCGCCACAACCAGAGCAGGCCGAGCACCGGCAGCACCAGCGGAATGTAGCCGTACCCGCTGCCGAACTGCGACCAGACCGTCTCGTCGGGGAACAGCTCCCGGTCGACCACGCTCAGGACGCCGACCGCGACCACGCCGACCAGCTCCACCGAACAGCAGGCCAAGGCCACCCGCCGGCCGGTGTGCCCGGCCCGGGCCAGCCCCACCGCCGCCACGATGTAGATGAGCGCGGCCAGCGCGGAGAGCAGGTACGCCACCGGCGCCTCGTCGAACTTGGTGGCGATCTGCAGGCCCGCCCGACTCGTCGCCGCGATGGCGAAGAGCAGGTAGACGGCGATCAGCAGTCGACCCGGCCCGGAGTTCGTACGCCGCCGCGCCGGTCCCGCCTCAACCACCGAGCACCTCCCAGGTCTGCTGCAACCGGACCACCACCACCGGAGTCACCAGGCAGACCGCGCACACGATCGCCGAGCCCCAGCGGGTCGGCTCCATCCGGGCCAGCACCCAGGCCAGCGGCGGCAGGCAGATCAGCGTGACCAGGTAGCCGAAGAATGCGCCCGGCTCGCCGGGACGATCCCCGCCGCCCACCGCCACCAGCGCCAGGACGCTCAGCACGAGCAACGCCACTTCCAGTACGGCCAGACCGACGACCTGCACCCGGTCCGGCGGCCGATGGCGTACCGCCGCCACCAGCGCCCACACCGCCACGAGCAGCGACAGCACGATCGGCACGGTCGCGACGATCCCGTCCACCGGCGAATCGGTGCCCACGCTGGTCACCGGACCCACCCGGTCGTTGCCTCGGTCACCGGCACAGCCTACTAACCGCTGTAGTAACCGGGTCACGCTGCCTCGCCCGCGCCGTGCCCGCGCGCCCCGCGGCGCCCCGGTGTCCCGCCTCAAGATCGTGCTCGATCCAGGAAACAGGGCCTTCGATGCGTGGACGAGGGCACTCGATCCAGGTTCGAGCGCGATCATGCGAGGTTGGCGACCCGCCGCCGGTGTGACCAGCGGGGCGACTAGCGTGGATCACGTCCGTGGCGTTGCCGCGGTGCGGGGAAAAAGCGGAGGTACACGTGCTGCGGTTCGGTTTGTTCGGCACCGGTCACTGGGCGATCGAGACCCACGGGAAGGCGTTGCACGCCCACCCGGACGCGGAACTGGTCGGCGTGTGGGGGCGCAACCCGGAGCGGGCCTCCGCGCTGGCCGAGCGGTACGGGGTGCCCGCGTACGCCGACGTCGACGCGCTGATCGAGCAGTGTGCGGCGGTGGCCGTGGCGCTGCCGCCGGACATCCAGGCCGACATCGCCGTGCGGGCCGCGTCCGCAGGCCGGCACCTGCTGCTGGACAAGCCGCTGGCGCTCAGCGTCGCCGACGCCGACCGGGTGGTCGCCGCCGCCGAGGCGTCCGGGGTCGCCTCGGTGGTCTTCTTCACGCAGCGGTTCCAGCCGAACGTCACCGCGTTCCTCGCCGCCACCTCCGCCGCCGGGGGTTGGCAGCACGGGCGGACCACCGCCTTCGCGTCGATCTTCCAGGACGGCAGCCCGTACGGCGGTTCGTTGTGGCGTCGGGAGCACGGCGCGCTCTGGGACATCGCCCCGCACGCGCTCTCCATCCTGCTGCCGGTGCTGGGGCGGGTGACCCGGGTGGCGGCGATGGACGGACCGAGCGGCATGGTCCACCTGCTGCTCACCCACGAGGGCGGTGCCACCAGCGCCGCCTCGCTCTCCCTGGACGCGCCGCAGGAGTCGATGACCCGCGAGTTCGTGTTCTACGGCGAGAACGGCATCGAGACCGTCCCGTACGGCGAGAACGACGCGGCCACGGCGTTCGGTGTCGCGATCGACCAACTCGCCGAGCAGGTACGCGCCGGCACCCGCGACCACCGCTGCGACGTCCGCTTCGGCCGCGAGGTGGTCACCATCATCGCCGCCGCCGAAACCGCCCGCACCGAATCCCGAACCGTCCCCCTCCCGTAACCCCGAACCCCCCACCCACCCACCGTGGTGATCAAGAGGTTTGCGTCACGACACGCCGTGCCGCATGACGCACACCTCTTGATCACCGAGGCAGAGCGGGCCGAGGCAGTGCGGGCCGAGGCAGTGCGGGGTGGGGCAGTGCGGGGTGGGTGAGGAAATGGGTGGGGTGGGGGTTTGGGGGTCGGTAGGGTGGGGGGCATGTTCACGCATGCCCTGATCGAGGGGGCCGGTGCGCCGGCCGCCTGGGGTGCCCTGCTGGTGTCCCGTCCGCGAGTCCGGCGTCCGGCCCTGGCCGGCTGGGACGCATTCCGCCGCTGATCGGTTCACCTTCGCGGTGACGTTGGGGCGTCGCCCCACCATCGCTGATCGTCTGCAACGGCACGAGGCTGTCGCCTCGTCGTCTCGCGTACCCGCGCCATCGTCCAGGGCCGTCCGAGTCCCGATCCACTCGGACAGGCCCGGAATCCCGGCTGCCTGTCCAGCCCGTCGCCGAGCGGCGACAGACAGGACGACGACCCGTGGCGCCCCGCAACCTCCGACCGACCGAACGCGACCGGTCCCGTCGCGTACTCAGCCAGAACTTCCTCACCGACCGGGCCGCCGTGGCCCGGCTGGTCCGCGTCGCCGACCCCGACCCGGCCGGGCTCCTGCTGGAGGTCGGCGCCGGCCGCGGCCAGCTGACCCGGCCGCTCGCCGCCCGCGGCGGGCGACTCACGGCGTACGAGGTGGACCCGGCCGCCAACCGGGAACTGGCCGCCGTCTGTGCGGCCCTGCCCAACGTCGAGCATCGGCAGGCCGACTTCCTCGCCGCGGAACCTCCACCGGAGCCGTTCGCGGTGGTCGGCAACATCCCGTGGTCGCTGACCGCCGCCGTGGTGCGCTGGTGCCTGGCCGCGCCCCGGCTGCGTTCGGCGACCCTGCTCACCCAACTGGAGTACGCCCGTCGGCGCAGCGGCGACTACGGCCGGTGGACCCGGCTCACCGTGCAGACCTGGCCGGAGGTCGAGTGGCGGTTGGCGGGGCGGGTGCCGCGTACCGCATTCCGGCCGGTGCCGGCGGTCGACGCCGGGATCCTGCGCATCGAGCGGCGCCCGGAGCCGCTGCTGTCGGCGGCGGCGCTGCCGGCGTACCAAAGGCTCGTGGGGTGGGGTTTCGAGGGCGTCGGCGGTTCCCTCGCCGCGAGCCTGCGCCGGCACCACCCGCCGGCCCGGGTCGCGGCCGCCCTGCGGGCGACGCGGATCGCGGCGGACACCCCGGTGGGGTACGTCTGGCCGGAACAGTGGTTGGTGCTGTTCCGGCTGCTGCACGCGCGGTGAACCGGGCCGTCAGGCGAGGGTGGTCAGCGCGGCGTTCAGCTCGTCCGGTGAGTCGAACTGCTCCGCCGGCAACGCCTGCAACATCTGCAACATGGCCGTGCTGGCCCCGTTCTCCTGACCCCAGCGGACCAGGTCCTCGCGGGAGACCGGGTAGTCGAGCCCGGCCAGGTACTCCTGCAACTGCACCCCGGTGACCGTCATGCCGGCCGGCTACCCGCTCGCCGCACCCGTACACCGGTCCGGCGTGTCGGCGGGCGGCGCGCCGACGGTTTGTCGGCGCGGCCGCCGGGTAGCCGCTGGCATGCTGGTTCAGCGGCTCGGCGCACCGAGCGACTTTGATCCGTTGCTGGAGCGCGCCCGGGACGCCCGGGTGGTGATGATCGGCGAGTCGACGCACGGCAGCTACGACTACTACCGGCTGCGCGAGCAGCTCACCCGTCGGCTCATCGCGGAGTGCGGCTTCTCGTTCGTGGCGGTGGAGGGCGACTGGCCGGACTGCGACCGGGTGCACCGCTCGGTCACCGGCGCGCCGGGCGGTGCCCTCGATCCGCAGACGGCGTTGGAGCACTTCGAGCGGTGGCCGACCTGGATGTGGGCGAACGCCGAGGTGGCCCGGTTCTGCCGCTGGCTGCGGGCGTGGAACCTGGAGCGGCCGGACGGTCAACGAGCCGGGTTCCACGGTCTCGACGTGTACAGCCTGTGGGAGTCCATGCAGGCGATCTTCGACTATCTGGGCGAGGAGGATCCGACCTCGTTGGAGGCGGCGCAGGACGCGTACCGGTGCTTCGAGCCGTACGGCAAGCGGGTCGAGGAGTACGGCGCGGCCAGCCGGTTCGTGTCGGCCCGCTGTGAGGAGGAGGTCGTCCGGCTGTTGGCCCGTACCCGGGAACAGGCCATGTCGGACGGCCCGGACCGCTTCTCGGCCTGGCAGAACGCGGAGGTGGTGGCCGGCGCGGAGCGCTACTACCGGGCGATGGTGGCCGGTGGCCCTGATTCGTGGAACATCCGGGACACGCACATGCAGGACACGCTGGACCGGCTGCTGGATCGGTACGGCCCGGACGCCCGCGGGATCGTCTGGGCGCACAACACGCACGTGGGGGACGCGCGGGCCACCGACATGGCCGCCGACGGGATGGTCAACATTGGTCAGTTGGCCCGGGAGCGGTACGGCGACGACGCGGTGACGCTTGTCGGCTTCGGCAGCTACCGGGGCACGGCGATCGCCGCGCCCCGGTGGGGCTCGCCGTCCGAGGCGATGGTCGTGCCGCCGGCCCGGGAGGGCTCGGTGGAGCGCAGGCTGCACGAGTTGATGCCGGAGCGGGCGGTGCTGGTCTTCGGCGGCGACGATCAGCCGGAGTGGGTCACCGGAACGGCGGACCACCGGGCGATCGGGGTGGTCTACGACCCGTCGTTCGAGTCCTGGGGCAACTACGTGCCCACCCGCCTCGGCGAACGCTACGACGCCTTCATCTGGTGCGACGAGACGGCGGCCCTGCACCCGCTGCAGGTCCCGGCGGTCCCCGGCGAGATGGAGACGTACCCGGCCGGAGTCTGAGCGGCCCGACCCGCGTCGATCATGGAGTTGTGGTGCTGGACGAAGGCCCCGGATCGGGGCACAACAGGCACCACAACTCCATGATCGACCGCGAAGGGCGAGGGGTTAGACCCGGGTTGGGGTGCGGTCCTGCAGATGGGTGCGGAGGCCTTCGCCTTCGATGTCGACGTTCGGCAGGGCGCGGGACAGCCAGTTCGGCAGCCACCAGGCGCGCGAGCCGAGCAGGGACATCACCGCGGGGACGATCGTCATCCGGACCACGAAGGCGTCGATGGCCACGCCGACGGCGAGCGCGAAGCCCATCGACTTGATCACCGGGTCCTCCAGGAAGACGAAGCCCCCGAAGACCGACATCATGATCAGCGCGGCGGCGGTGACCACCCGGGCGCCGTGCCCCATGCCGCTGATGGTGGCCTGCTGGGCGGTCTCACCGTGGACGAAGTCCTCCCGCATCCGGGACACCAGGAACACCTCGTAGTCCATCGCGAGGCCGAACAGGATGCCGATGAGCAGGATGGGCAGGAAGCTGATCAGCGGGCTGGGCGTGTCCAGGCCGACCAGGTCGGCGAGGTGGCCCTGCTGGAAGACCGCCACCGTGATGCCGAACGTGGCGGCGACGGTGAGCAGGAAGCCCAGCGCGGCCTTGACCGGCACCAGCAGGGAACGGAACACCAGCATCAGCAGCAGCACGGAGAGCCCGACGACGAGCAGCAGATAGACCGGCAGGGCGTCGGAGAGCTTCTCGGAGACGTCGATGCCGATCGCCGTGGCACCGGTGAGCAGCACGTCGGCGTTCCGGATTCCGCCCACCGAGTCGCGGACGTCGTGCACCAGGGTCTCGGTCGCCTCGTCGGTCGGGCCGGTCTTCGGCACCACCCCGAGCAGCGCGGTGCGGCCGTCCGGGCTGAGCTGCGGCGGTGCCACCGCCAGGACGTTCTCGGTGCGCTGGAGCAGGGCGGTGACCTGCGGTACGGCGGCCGACGTGGCCTGCGGCGTATCACCGGCGACGACCACCGCGAGCCGGCCGGTGAAGCCCGGACCGAAGCCCTCGGTGATCAGGTCACTCGACACCCGGGCCGGCGAGCCGACGGCGGCCGTCGAGGCGTCCGGCAGGGCCAGCCGCATGTCCGGCGTGGGCAGCGCGAGCAGGCCCAGGCCGAGCAGGCCGACCAGGATGACGGGTACGCGGAACCGGGTCACGAACCGGGCCCAGCGGAAGCCGAACCCGGACTTGTCCTCGGCCGGTGCGGTGCCGACGTCCGCTCGGTCGCCCGACGGGGCGTCGGCGGCGATCGTGCCGTCGGTGGGGAGCGCGCGCAGCCGGCGGGGGAGCACCCGACGGCCGGCGAAGCCGAGCAGCGCCGGCTGGAGGGTGATGGCGACGAGGACGGCGACGGTGACCGTGCCGGCCGCCGCGAGACCCATCACGGTGAGGAACGGGATGTCCACCACGGCCAGTCCGGCCAGCGCGATGACCACGGTCGCGCCGGCGAAGACCACGGCGGAGCCGGCGGTACCGACCGCCCGGCCGACCGCCTCCTCCGGCGGCAGGCCGTCGAGCAGGTTCTGCCGGTGCCGGGAGGTGATGAACAGCGAGTAGTCGATGCCGACGGCGAGGCCGAGCATCAGTGCCAGGATTGGCGCGGTGCTGGTCAGTTGGACGACACCGCTGAGCGCGAACAGGCCGGCCATGCCGGCGCCCACGCCGATCAGCGCGTTGAGCATGGTCATCCCGGCGGCCACCAGCGACCCGAAGGTGATGATCAGGACGATCGCGGCGACCAGGACGCCGAGCGCCTCGGTGGAGCCCACCTCGGGCTCACCGCCCAGCACCTCACCGCCCGGGGCGACCTGCCAGCCCTGCGCCTCGACCGACGAGCCGACCTTTTCGTACGCGGCCTTCTGGTCGTCGGTGACCTCGTCCGCGCCGGTGGCGAACTGGACCTGGACCAGCGCGTACCGCCCGTTGGGCGAGACCGCGCCGACCTGGAACGGGTCGACGGCGCCGACCACGCCGGGCAGCGTCGACGCCTGCTGGACGAGCCCCCGCACCACGGCCTGGCCCTCGGGGCTGGCCAGCTGGCCGTCCGCCGGCGCCTTGACCGCGATGGTGCCGGTGGCGCCACTGGCCGCGGGGAACTGCTCCGCCAGCAGGTCGAGCGCACGCTGGCTCTCGGTGCCCGGCATGGTGAAGTTGCTCGCCGTCGGGCCGCGCAGGGTCGCCGCGGCGATGCCGGCGCCAACGAGTACGACGAGCCAGAGCGCGACGACGAGCCGTCGCCGGCGCAACGCGCCCCGGCCGAGCCGGTAGAGCAGGGTGGCCATCAGGAGTCCTTGTCCTCGGTCGTGGGTGGTTGGGGCAGGGGTGCGTCGACGGGTTCGACGGCCCGCCGGACGAGGGTGAGCAGGGCGGGGCGCAACTCGTCGTCGGGGATGTCGACGAACTCGGCGCACGCCTCGGAGATGCCGGCGAGGAGCACCAGCGCGGCGATCCGGGCGGCCGGCCGGTCGGAGTGGCCGGCCAAGGCGTCGCGCAGCCGGTCGGAGATCTGCTGGATGTGCGCGAAGGCCGGCTGGCACAGCAGCTCGGGGAACTCGCCGCGGAGGACCGCGATCTCCCGCCGGAACCGGACCGCGAGGTCGACGAAGCCCTGCGCCGCGACCTCCTGGGCGGCCGTGCCGGTCAGGCCGGTGAGCTGGTCGTCGAGGTCGCGCAGCACCCCGATCGCCGGAGCCATCAGCTCGGCGAGCAGGGCCTCCTTGTTGGCGAAGTGGTAGAGCACGGTGGCCTTGGAGCAGCCGACCTCGCCCGCGATGTCCTGCAACGAGGTGCCCCGGTAGCCGGTCACCGCGAACCGTCGGGCCGCCGCGGCGAGGATCTCGCCGTGCGTCTCGGACACCGCTCTGGCCATCACTGGTCCACCTCCGCAGGCCAGCATGCCTGACCGATCGGTCAGAGCCTGACCGATCGGTCAGACGAACGTGGTGGCGTTCACCACAACGCGGCCTGGCTCAGCCCGCGTGCTCGGCGTCGTACCTGGTCCGCGCCGCGGCGATGGTCCGGCGGTGCCGCTCGGCCCAGCTGGTCAGCGCCACCAGCGACTCGTACAGCTCCAGTGCCATCGGCGTGGCCGTGTACTCCACCTTCGGCGGGACGGTCGGGTAGACCGTGCGGTGCAGCAGGCCGTCACGCTCCAGGTTGCGCAGCGTCAGCGTGAGCATCCGGCGACTGATGCCCTCGATGTGCCGCTCCAGCTCGGTGAAGCGCACCGGGCCGTTCGACGCGGCCACCAGGATGCCGATGCTCCACTTGCCGCCGACCCGGTCGAGCACCTCGCGGACGGTGCACGCCCGAGCCTGCCCGGGGGTGAACGGCACGGTCCCGGCCGCGCAGGTGAACTCCGCCTCGACCTGCGCGGACACATCGCTGTTCCTCTGGGACATCACAGTGCCTCCTTCCGCTCCGGCTCATGGTCACAGACGATGACGTCAGTAACAAAGCGTGCACCAAGGAGGCATGTGATGGACCGTACCGTCCCGGCCCGCTGGCCGGCCCTGCTCGTGCTCTGCGCCGGCAGCCTGATGATCATCCTGGACGGCAGCGTCGTCTCGGTGGCGCTGCCCGCCGTCCAACGCGACCTGGGCTTCACCGGCGCCGGCCTGGCCTGGGTGGTCAACGCCTACCTGGTCGCGTTCGGCGGGCTGCTGCTGCTCGCCGGACGCCTCGGCGACCTGCTCGGCCGGCGCCGGGTCTTCCTGGCCGGCGTCGTGCTGTTCACCCTGGCCTCGCTGGCCTGCGCGACCGCCACCGGGCCGGCCCTGCTCGTCGGCGCGCGCTTCGGCCAGGGCGTCGGCGGCGCGCTCGCCATGGCGGTCAGCCTCGGCATGATCGTCCGGCTCTATCCCGAGTCGGTCGAGCGGGCCCGCGCCATCGCCGTGTTCAGCTTCACCGGAGCGGCCGGCGCCACGATCGGCACGGTGGCCGGCGGGGTGCTCACCGAGCTGGCCGGTTGGCGTTCGATCTTCCTGGTGAACCTGCCGATCGGGGCGGCGATCCTGCTCGCCGCCGTCCGCCAACTCCCCGCCGAACGGGGCATCGGCCTGCGGGCCGGCCTCGACGTGCCCGGCGCCCTGCTGGCCACCGCCGGCCTGATGGCAGCCGTGCTGGGCATCGTGGGGACCGGTGAGCACGGCTGGACCAGCCCGCGGACCCTCGGCGCGGCGGCGCTCGCGGCGCTGCTGCTCGCCGGCTTCGCCGTACGCCAGCGGGTGGCGGCCACGCCGCTGCTGCCGGGCCGGGTGCTGCGCGTCCCGGGTCTGGTCGCGGCCAACGCCGTGCAGTTCCTCATGGTGGCCGCGTACTTCGGCTTCCAGTTCCTGCTCGCCGTGGAGCTGCAACTGGTGCTCGGGCTGGACGCGGCGGCCACCGGCTGGGCGTTCCTGCCCACCCCGGTGGTGATCGCGGTGGTGTCGCTCGGCCTGGCGGGTCGGCTGATCGCCCGGTGGGGCGCCCGGACCGTGCTGCTGGCCGGGCTCGCTCTGGCGATCGTCGGCTTCCTGCTGCTCGCCCGGCTGCCCGCCGACGGCGGCTACCTCGCCGACGTGCTCCCCGCGATGGTGATCTTCGGCGTGGCCGGCGGCCTGACGCTGCCGGCGGTCACCACGCTGGCCATGGTCGGCGCGACCGACGCCGACGCCGGGCTCGCGTCCGGGCTGGCCAACACCACCCAGCAGGTCGGCGGGGCGGTCGGACTGGCCGCGCTGGCCACCCTCGCCGCCGCCCGCGCCGACGTCCTGCGGGCCGGCGGGTCCGCCCAGTCCGAGGCGCTGGCCGCCGGCTACCGGGTCGCGTTCGCCGTGGCCGCCGTCCTGGTGCTCGCCGCGTTGCTGACAGCCCTGACCACGCTGCCCCGGCGCCCGGCCGGCCCGCTGCCCGACGCCGATGCGCCGGCCGGCGACGGCGGCCAGCCGAACCGGCCCGTGTCGAAGCGCCGCGTCCGGTTGACCGACGACGCCGAGGCCGGGAGGGTGATCGGGTGAGCGAGGCCGACGAGACCCGCGACGGGGTGGCCCTGACCAACCTGGACCAGCCCCTGTCCGACATCACCGACGCGACCAAGCGCGACCTGGTCGACTACCTGGACGCGGTCGGCGACCGGCTCCTGCCCCAGCTGCGGGACCGGCCGCTGTCGGTGATCCGGGTCCGCCCGGGCCAACCGCCCTTCATGCAGAAGAACCTTCCCCGGTACACACCCGACTGGGTACGCCGGGCGCCGGTCTGGGCCGAGGCGTCCCACCGCGAGATCTCGTACGCCCTCTGCGACGACCGGCGCACCCTGCTCTGGTTCGCCAACCAGCGGGCGGTGGAGTACCACCCGACGCTGGCCACCGTCGCCGACCTGCACCGCCCGACCCACCTGGTGCTCGACCTCGACCCGCCGGAGGGCGACGGATTCGCCGCGGCCGTCGCCGCCGCGCTGCTCGTCCGCCAGGCCCTCGCCGGCGCCGGCCTGGCCGGGGCGGTGAAGACCAGCGGGGCCAAGGGCGTGCACGTCTTCGTCCCGGTGACGGGCGACCCCACCGCCGAGGAACTGGCCGCCGCCACCCGGGCGCTCGCCGCTCGTGCCGAGCGGATCGACCCCGCGTTGGCCACCACCGCATACATCAAGGAGGACCGGGGCGGCCGGGTGTTCGTGGACGCCACCCGGGCCGGCGGCGCGACCGTGGCCGCCACGTACAGCCCACGGCTACGCCCCGGGATGCCGGTCTCCTTCCCGGTCGACTGGGCCGACCTGACCGAGGTCACCCCGGCCGACTTCACCATCCGGACGGTGCCGTCGCTGGTGGCCGACACCGACCCGTGGGCCGCCGCGATGCCGGCCCCGCAGCCGCTCCCCGCCGACCTGGTCGCCGAGGGCCGGACCATCCCGGTCGCCCGGGTGCAGGCCATGCACGAGGGCAAGCGCCGGGCCCGCGCCCGCCGGGAAGCCGGCTGACGGTACGCCCGGCGCCTGCCCCCCGCTCAGCGTCCCTGCAGACGCTTCACGGTGTCGCCGAACGTCCAGCCTTTCGACCCGTCCCAGTTCGCCGACCAGGTCATCAGGCCCTTGAGACCGGGCACGCTGTTCCACGCCTGGGTGACCAGCGACGTCGACAGGTAACCGCCACCCGCGCCGACCTGCGCGGGCAGGCCCGGAACCTGCTTGTCGTACGGCACGCGGATCGTGGTGCCCTGGATGGTCAGGCCGTTGTTCAGGCACTGCGTCTGCACCGTGAAGCCCTGCACGGTGCCAGCGGGGTACGAGTCGCCCGCGCAGCCGTACATGCTGCCGTTGTAGTACTGCATGTTCAGCCACCAGAGCCGGCCGTTGTCCACGTACTTCTTGATGATCGGCAGGTACGAGCCCCAGATCGAGCCGTAGACCACGCTGCCGCCGGTGACGTAGGCCGTCTCCGGTGCCATGGTCAGTCCGAAGTTCGACGGCATCCGGGCCAGCACTCCGTCGATGATCCGGATCAGGTTCGCCTGCGACGTGGACAGGGTGTTGATGTTGCCGCTACCCGTCAGCCCGGTCTCGATGTCGATGTCGATGCCGTCGAAGTGGTAGGCCGTCAGGATCGGCACGATCGTCGCGATGAACCGGTCGGCGACCGCGCTGGAACTCAGGTCGATGCCCGCGGCGGCTCCGCCGATCGACATCAGAATGGTCGCGCCGGCCGCCTTGGCCTGGCACATCTCGGTCGGGGTGGCGACCTTCACGCCAGCGTCCATGCCGTTTTCCCAGAGCACCGTGCCGTCCGCGCGGATCACCGGGAAGGCCGCGTTGATCACGTTGTAGCCATGCTGGCTGAGCCGGCTGTCGGTGATCGGGATCCAGCCGAGGCCGGGGTGCACGCCGTTGGAGGCGCCGTCCCAGTTCTCCCAGTAACCCTGCAGCACCTTGCCGGCGGGCCGCGACTTCACCGCGCAGGTGCCACCCGTCGGCGGAGGCGTGGTGGGTGGTGGGGTGGTCGGTGGCGGCGTGGTGGGCGGCGGCGTGGTCGGAGGTGGTGGGGTGGTCGGTGGCGGGGTGCCTCCCGAGCACGCGCCCAGGTCACGCCACAGCGACGGGGTCGCGGCCGGGTTCCAGCCGGTGCCGGGGTACGCGGTGTGGGTGACCAGAGCCTGGTAGAGCCGGCCGCTGTAGGTGACCTGGGCACCCGCCTGGTAGGTGTTGCCCTCGGCCCAGCCCGGCGCGGTGCAGGCGACCATCGGTGCGACGTCGGCCGAGGACACGGCGGCCATGCTGCTGGGAACGAAGGCGACGGCGGCCGCGACGGTCATCGCCGCCCCGGCCACCACTGCGAAAATCCGACGGCTTCTCATGCTCACTCCCCAGGCTTCGACGTCCCGCGACCTCCACATATTGACGTTCGTGAAGTTTAATATCAAGGGTTGTTAACAGATCCGGGGCAGTCGGGGTGACCGCGCCGCCTCGACCTGGACATCCGCCATCGGACCGCCGAGGGTCCGGGCGCAGAGAAAAGGCCCCTGACCGAATGTCACCCGGTCAAGGGCCTTACCGTGCTGCTGAGCTCTGGTGCCCCCGGCAGGATTCGAACCTGCGCCCCCGCCTCCGGAGGGCGGTGCTCTATCCCCTGAGCTACGGGGGCTCAGCGACTGGAGAAGACTAGCAAACCTCCTCCAGGAACACCGAATCGGTATCGGTGCCCCGATCGTGTCGCAGGCCCTGTGCGGATCGCGATCTCAAGATCCGCACAACGTCGGGAAGGTGCTGCCCCGTCGCGGCGCTTTCCCTGTTCCTACGCGGATCCTGGCCGGCCGCCGTCGTGCGGGTCCGGCTGGCGCGGGAGTTGGCCGGTGGCCGGCGGCCATGGTCCGGACGGTTGATCAGGCGGCGGCGATCACTCGGCCGCAGCTGGGCAGCGGGTGCAGGACGATCCGTCGCGGGAGCCGGCGCGGCCACTCGTTGCGCGGCCAGGAGCCGTCCACGATCAGGTGCACGGTGCGCTCCTCCGTGCCGCTGAGCCGCAGCACGAAGTCGCGGGGGAGCGGCGGGTCGACCGTCGGTGTGGTGATCATGAAGCGCACCCGACCTCGGGACGAGACGGCGGAGATCACGTCGGCCGCCGGCATGGTGCCGCGCAGGCGTACCCGGCCGATCCAGTAGACCTCGGCGAGGTGCTCCTGGGCGGCGCGGGTGATCGCCGGGTACTCGCTGCGTACCCAGCGCTCGACCGCGCTGACGCAGAGCCCGCAGGCGCGCTCGCGCGGCTCGCGCGGACCCAACCCCCAGGCCCGCAGGTACGCCCCGACCGCGCCGGAGTCCAGCGGCAGGTCGAAGCGGCGCTGGATGAGCGTGGTGAGGCTCTGCCGCGTCCACAACTCCTCGTCCAGGCCGAACTCGTCGGGGTGGACGCCCCGCAGCACGTCGATCAGTTCAAGTTCCTGTTCGCGGCTGAGCAATCCCGGCTCGCCCTGCCGCTGTCCGCGACGGACGGCTGCCACCGCCCCGTCACCGCCGATGGTGTGGCGCCGGCACCAACTGGTGACCGAACGCCGTGCGTCTCTGAGTGCAACCCCCACGTCTTGGGCAACGAGCCCGAATCGCAACTGGTCACGATATGTGGGGAGAAAACTCTCTAAGCAACGTAATCGCCTGTCCCTCGCAAAACGCCCACAAGGGGCATCTGCGCGGCGTACGGGGCTGGGGCCTGCGGATATGCATGCTGATCGACTCGGGTTCCTGGAAAACGGGGTGTCGACGCGCCCGGGACACCCCGGCTTCCAGGAACCCGAGTCGATCACCGGGCCCGGGCCCTCGGGCAGGACGCGGGGTCGCGGCCCGCGCCCCGGGACAGGATGCGGGCCCGCGGCCCGCCGGTGTGCGGCGGTGACGCGGGCCCGGTGTGGCCCGTGCGAGGGATCAGCCCTTGGCCTGCGCCTGGAGCTGCCGCAGGTTGTTCAGTTCGGATTGCTGGGTGGCCTTCATGGTCTCCGCCACCCGTACGACCTCCGCGTTGTCGGTCTCCCCGAGCGCCGCGTCGATCATGTGGATGCCGCCCAGGTGGTGGGCGTACATCAGGGTCAGGAACTGGCGGTCGACCTCGATGCCCTTGGCGTCGCGCAGGGCGGCCATCTGCTGCGGCGTGGCCATCCCTGGCATCAGCCCGTCCTTGACGGTGGCGCCGTCGGACATCCACGACATCGGCGGCTTCGAGCCGGTCGGGCTCAGCCCCCATTCGCGCAGCCAGGTCTGCATGGCGCCGATCTCGCCCTGCTGGCCGGTGGCGATGTCGACGGCGATCTGGCGGACCTCGGGCAGCGTGGCCGACCGGTACGCGATCAGGCTCATCTCCACCGCCTGCGCGTGGTGGGTCGTCATGTCCCGCGCGAAGCCCGCCTCGACCGAGGCGTCACCGGGTCGGGTGAGCCGGGGGGTGAGCAGACCGCCGGCGTACCCGAGCAGCAACCCCACCACCAGCAGGGCGGCCAGCGCGAGCACCCCGTAACGCCGCGCCGGTGCCCGGCCGCCCTCGTGCGGGGCGGGCTGGGTCTCGTCGTACTCGGTGTCGGTGGTGGTGGGGGCTGTCATCGGCGTCCTTACTGGGTGGGCGGCTGCTGCTGAAGCTCACGCGGCGTGGTGCCGGTGGCGGTGACCCCCTGGTTGCACAGCGCCGTCGGGCCCTCGACCGAGGCGTTCACCCGCAGGTCCTTGATGAACTCGTCGATCCGCTTGTCGTCGGCGTTGTCGACCTTCAGCTGGTAGCCCCACGCCTGCAGCGAGATCGGCTTGTCCAGGCCCTCGTACGGGCTCATCAGCATCTTCTCAACGCCGCGCACCTTGCCGGCGAGCTTGTCGACCTGGTCCTTCGGCAGGTCCGGGCGGTAGGTGATCCACACCGCGCCGTGCTCCAGGCTGTGCACGGCGTGCTCGCTGGCGATCGGGGCGTCGTACACGTCGCCCATGCAGTTCTGCCAGGCGGCGTTGTGCACCCCACCCACCGGCGGCGAGTACTTGTAGGTCAGCGGGCCCGACTTGTGCGACTCGTAGTCGAGGCTCGTCTTGTCGGTCTTGCGGATGTTGACGATGCCGTCGATGGCGTTGGCCTTCTTGTCCCACGGCTTGGAGCCCTGGAACGACGCCCAGGCGCCGTACCCGATGATGCCGGCCGCGAGCACGCCGACGGCGACGAAGAGCGCGATCGGGCCCCAGGCCCGGCCCTGGCTCACCTTGACCGGGGTGACCGGCTTGCGGGGGCCCTTGCCACCCGCCCGGGGCGTGCCCGCCGGCTTGCCGGAACCGGCCTTGGCGCCGGACGCCGGCCGGCCCGCGGCCGGCTTCTTGCCGGTGCTGACCACGGTCGGGCGGCGTTCAGGGCCACCCGGGGTGCTGATGCTCATCGTGCCTCGTCAAGTCGGTCGGTCAGGGGGAGTGGCGGGCCGGATGACGCGCAGGGTAGCCGCCGAGTGCCCGAGTCTACCCCCGATAACATGGCTGGGTGACTCCTGCAGAACTCGCCTCGGTCGTCCTTGCCGCCGCCCACGCCGTCTTCACCCAGCGTGGGCTGGACCGCGCCGCGCTGCCGGAGCGCACGGTGGTGGAGCGGCCGCGCAACCCCGAGCACGGCGACTACGCCTCCACGCTCGCGCTGCAGTTGAGCAAGAAGGTGGGCGTTCCGCCGCGGGAGCTGGCGACCGCCCTGGCCGACGAGCTGGGTCGGGCACCGGGGGTCAAATCGGTCGAGATCGCCGGGCCGGGCTTCCTGAACATCCGGCTCGACGCGGCCGCCGCCGGCCAGCTCGCCCGGGTGATCGTCGAGGCCGGCGCGGAGTACGGCCGTAGTGACCGGCTGGCCGGCGAGAAGATCAACCTGGAGTTCGTCTCGGCCAACCCGACCGGGCCGGTGCACATCGGCGGGGTCCGCTGGGCGGCCGTCGGCGACGCGTTGAGCCGGCTGCTGCGGGCCACCGGCGCCGACGTCGGCACGGAGTACTACTTCAACGACGCCGGCTCCCAGATCGACCGGTTCGCCCGGTCGCTGCTCGCCGCCGCCAAGGGTGAGCCGGCGCCGGAGGACGGCTACGGCGGGGCGTACATCGCCGAGATCGCCGCCGAGGTGCAGGCCCGCCGCCCGGAGGTGCTGACCCTGGACGACGCCGCGGCCCAGGAGGTGTTCCGGGTCGAGGGTGTCGCGCTGATGTTCGACGAGATCCGCTCCTCGCTGCGGGACTTCGGGGTGGAGTTCGACACCTACTTCAACGAGAAGGACCTGCACGACCGGGGTGAGTTGGACCTTGCCCTGGCCCGGTTGCGCGAGCAGGGGCACCTCTACGAGTCCGAGGGCGCCACCTGGCTGCGCACCACCGACTTCGGCGACGACAAGGACCGGGTGCTGCGCAAGTCCAACGGCGAGTGGACCTACTTCGCCGCGGACTGCGCGTACTACCTGGACAAGCGGGAGCGCGGCTTCGAGCGGGTCGTGATCATGCTGGGCGCCGACCACCACGGCTACATCGGCCGGATGAAGGCGATGGCCGCCTGCTTCGGCGACGACCCGGAGCGCAACCTGGAGATCCTCATCGGGCAGCTGGTCAACCTCGTGCGCGACGGGGCCCCGATGCGGATGAGCAAGCGGGCCGGCACCGTGATCACGCTGGAGGACCTGGTCGACGCGATCGGCGTGGACGCCTCCCGGTACGCGCTGGCCCGCTACTCCAGCGACTCGCCGATCGACATCGACATCGAGTTGTGGACCCGGGCGACCCGCGACAACCCGGTCTACTACGTGCAGTACGTGGCCGCCCGTACGGCGGGCGTGGCCCGCAACGCCGCGGAGGTGGGGCTGGTGCCGGGCGACGCCGACGCGTTCCGCCCCGAGCTGCTCGACCACGAGAAGGAGAACGAGCTGCTCAAGGCGCTCGCCGAGTTCCCGGCGGTGGTGGCCACGGCCGCCGAGCTGCGGGAGCCGCACCGGGTGGCCCGCTACCTGGAGGAGAGCGTCGCGGCGTCCTACCACCGGTTCTACGACAACTGCCGGGTGCTGCCGTTGGGCGACGAGGAGGTCACCGACCTGCACCGCGCCCGGCTGTGGCTCAACAACGCCACCCGTACGGTGATCGCCAACGGTCTGCACCTGCTCGGCGTCTCCGCACCCGAGAGGATGTGACATGAGGGCTCACGAGGCCGGTGCGCTGCACGCGGACATCAGCAACCAGGGGCCGGCCTGGCTGCGTACCCCCGAGGACGTCAACTCCCTCGTGCCGGCGCTGTGGCCGCGCAGCGTGACGCGCGGCGCCGACGGCGCGCTCGCCGTCGCGGGCCTGAGCGTCCGCGACATCGCGGCCGAGTTCGGCACCCCGGTGTACGTCCTCGACGAGGCCGACCTGCGCTCGCGTTGCCGGGACTTCCGGGCGGCGTTCCCGACCGAGGACGTCTTCTACGCCGGCAAGGCGTTCCTCTGCCGGGCGGTGGTCCGCATGATCGCCGAGGAGGGCCTGCACCTGGACGTGTGCAGCGGAGGCGAGCTGGCCACCGCGTTGTCCGCGGGGATGCCGCCGGAGCGGATCGGCTTCCACGGCAACAACAAGTCGATCCGTGAGCTGACCCGGGCGCTGGACGCCGGGGTGGGGCGGATCATCGTCGACTCGTTCACCGAGATCGACCGGCTCACCGCGCTGGCCCGCGAGCGTGGGGTCCGGCCCCGCGTGCTGGTCCGGGTCACCGTCGGCGTCGAGGCGCACACCCACGAGTTCATCGCCACCGCCCACGAGGACCAGAAGTTCGGTTTCTCGCTGGCCGGCGGTGCCGCCGCGAACGCCGCGTTCAAGATCCTCGACGAGGGTGTGCTGGAGCTGCGCGGTCTGCACTCGCACATCGGCTCGCAGATCTTCGACGCCAGCGGGTTCGAGGTCTCGGCCCGCCGGGTGCTGGCCCTGCAGGCGCAGATCCGCGACGCCCGCGGCGTGGAGCTTCCCGAGCTGGACCTGGGCGGCGGGTTCGGCATCGCGTACACCACCCAGGACGACCCGGCGACCCCGCAGGACCTGGCCAAGCGACTGCGCAAGATCGTCGACTCGGAGTGCGCGGCGGAGAACCTGGCCGTACCGCACCTGTCGATCGAACCGGGTCGGGCCATCGTCGGGCCGGCCGTGTTCACCCTCTACGAGGTCGGCACGGTCAAGGATCTCGACGGCATCCGCACGTACGTCAGTGTGGACGGCGGGATGAGCGACAACATCCGCACCGCGCTGTACGACGCGTCGTACTCGGCGACGCTGGCCTCCCGGGCGTCGGCCGCGCAGCCGTTGCTCGCCCGCGTGGTGGGAAAGCACTGTGAGTCCGGGGACATCGTGGTGAAGGATGAATTCCTGCCCGCCGACGTGCAGCCCGGAGATCTTGTCGCAGTGCCCGGCACCGGCGCGTACTGCCGGAGCATGGCCAGCAACTACAACCACGTGCCCCGGCCACCGGTGATCGCGGTGCGTGACGGCCAGGCGCGTCTGATCGTCCGGCGGGAAACCGAAGACGACCTGCTCGCATTGGATGTTGGATGACGTCACCTGTGCGCTTGGCACTGCTCGGCTGCGGCACGGTCGGCCAGGAGGTGGTGCGGCTGCTGCACGAGCAGTCGACGGACCTGGCCGCCCGCATCGGCGCTCCGCTGGAGATCGCCGGCATCGCCGTCCGCCGGCTCGGGCGTGACCGCGGTGACCTGCCGGTCGACGACGACCTGTTCACCACCGACGCGCTCGGCCTGATCAAGCGCGACGACGTGGACGTGGTGATCGAGGTGGTCGGTGGCATCGAGCCGGCCCGGGGTTGGCTGGTCGAGGCGCTGCGCGCCGGCAAGAGCGTGGTCACCGCCAACAAGGCGCTGCTCGCCGAGGACGGCGCGGCGCTGCACGACGCGGCGGCCGAGGGCGGCGGCGACCTCTACTACGAGGCGTCCGTGGCCGGGGCCATCCCGCTGCTGCGCCCGCTGCGCGAGTCGCTGCACGGCGACCGGATCACCCGGGTCACCGGCATCGTCAACGGCACCACCAACTTCATCCTCTCCGCGATGGACGCCACCGGCGCCGGCTTCGCCGAGGCCCTCGACGAGGCCACCGAGCTGGGGTACGCGGAGGCCGACCCGACGGCCGACGTGGAGGGCTTCGACGCGGCGGCGAAGGCGGCGATCCTCGCCTCGCTGGCGTTCCACACCCGGGTCGGCGCCGCCGACGTGCACCGGGAGGGCATCACCGAGGTGACCGCCGCGGACGTGGCCAGCGCCCGGGCGATGGGTTGCACGATCAAGCTGCTGTGCATCGCGGCCCGGGGCGTCGACCCGACCGGCCGGGAGACGGTCAGCGTCCGGGTGCACCCGGCGATGATCCCGCGCAGCCACCCGCTGGCCAGCGTCGGTGACGCGTTCAACGCGGTCTTCGTCGAGGCCGACGCGGCCGGGCAGCTGATGTTCTACGGCCGGGGCGCGGGTGGCGCGCCGACCGCCAGCGCCGTGCTCGGCGACGTGGTCGCGGTGTCCCGTAACCGGCTCGCCGGGGTGCGCGCGGCCAGCGAGAGCGCGTACGCGGACCTGGCGGTCCGGCCGATGGGCGAGGCGCTGACCCGCTACCACGTGAGCCTCGACGTGGCCGACCGTCCGGGTGTGCTGGCCGCGGTGGCGGGCGTGTTCGCCCGGCACGACGTGTCGATCGCGACCGTGCGGCAGGGTTCGGCGGGTGGGTCGCCCGGCCGCGACGGCGACGCCGAGCTGGTCATCGTCACCCACGTGGCACCGGACGCGGCGCTCGCCGCGACCGTCGGTGAGCTGCGCGGTCTGGACATTGTCCGGTCGGTGACCAGTGTGCTGCGGGTCGAGGGCGACGCCTGAGTCGTTGCACCGTCGACGGGAGTGCTCGCGCGTCCCGCCAGGTGGGTAAGCCGGGGTGTGCCGTCGATCGCTCCGGCAGGGTGGTCCAGGGTGGCCTGGTGCTCAGGTCGGCGTGGCGGTAGAGGCGAGGAGAGCGACATGTGGCGGGGTCTGATCGAGGCGTACCGGGATCGGCTGCCGGTCACCGCGGCCACGCCGGTCGTCACGCTGCACGAGGGCAACACTCCGCTGCTGCCGGCGCCCGTGCTCTCCGCCCGGATCGGCTGCGACGTGCACCTCAAGGTGGAGGGTGCCAACCCGACCGGCTCCTTCAAGGACCGGGGGATGACCCTCGCGGTGTCCAAGGCGGTCGAGGCCGGCAACAAGGCGATCATCTGCGCGTCCACCGGTAACACCAGCGCGTCCGCCGCCGCGTACGCGGCGCGGGCCGGGCTGACCTGCGCGGTGCTGGTGCCGCAGGGCAAGATCGCGTTGGGCAAGCTGGCCCAGGCGCTGGTGCACGGCGCGAAGCTGCTCCAGGTGAGCGGCAACTTCGACGACTGCCTGTCGCTCGCCGCGAAGCTCGCCCAGGATCACCCGGTGGCACTGGTCAACTCGGTCAACATCGACCGGCTGCACGGCCAGAAGACGGCGGCCTTCGAGATCGTCGAGGCGCTCGGGGACGCGCCCGACATCCACTGCCTGCCGGTCGGTAACGCCGGCAACATCTCCGCCTACTGGATGGGGTACGCGGAGGAGCGCGCCGCCGGCGCCACCACCCGCGCCCCGAAGATGTACGGCTTCCAGGCCGCCGGTGCGGCCCCGATCGTGACCGGTCAGGTCGTGCCGGAGCCGTCGACCATCGCCACCGCCATCCGGATCGGCAACCCGGCGAGCTGGACCAAGGCGCTCGACGCGCGGGACGCCTCCGGCGGCCTGATCGCCGCGGTGACCGACCGGGAGATCCTCACCGCGTACCGACTGCTCGCCCGCGAGGTGGGGGTCTTCGTCGAGTTGGGCAGCGCGGCCAGCGTGGCCGGCCTGCTCCAACAGGCTGCGGCGGGCGCGGTGCCGCCCGGCTCGACGGTGGTCTGCACGGTGACCGGCCACGGTCTGAAGGACCCGGAGTGGGCCATCTCCACGGCACCCGCCCCGCTGACCATCGCGAACGACCCGATGGCCGCCGCCCGGGCCCTCGACCTGGCCTGAGAGCGGTGCCGCCCGCCGGTGCGGGCGGGGGCGTGACCGGCCGTCGACCGGCGGCGGTGGGACGGCCCTGGGGGCGGCGGGTGTTCCGGTGATCGAGTCCGGCACACTTTCGGGTATCCCCGCCCGCATTCTCTTCCAGGAGTGAGCCAGGCCGATGTCGCTGCTCGCCAGATTCAGCCTCGCCAACCGAGGGCTGGTCGCCCTCATCGCGGTGGTGACCACGGCGTTCGGAGCGTTCGCCGTGCCGTCGCTGAAGCAGCAACTGCTGCCGTCGCTCGAGTTCCCGGCCGCGTTCATCGTGGCCGCCTATCCCGGCGCCGGACCCGAGATCGTCGAGTCGCAGGTGACCGAGCCGATCGAGAACGCGCTCCAGGGCATTCCCGGGTTGGACAAGGTCACCTCCACGTCCCGTGAGGGCTCGGCCACCGTCCAGGTGGAGTACGAGTTCGGCACCGACCTGGACGACGTGGTCAACAAGATGCAGACCGCGTTGAGCCGGATCGACGCCCAACTGCCGGAGAGCGTCGACCCGCAGGTCATCGCGGGCAGCACCGACGACCTGCCGGCGGTGGTGCTGGCCGCGGCCGGTGCGGCCGACGAGCGGGCGCTCGCCGAGAAGCTGCGTGCGACGGTGGTGCCGGAGCTGGAGGGCATCGAGGGGGTCCGCACGGTCGAGGTGACCGGTACCCGCGACGACATCGTCGTGGTCACCCCCGACCTGGCCAAGCTGGGTGCGGCGAAGCTCCAGCCGACCGCTATCGGCGCCGCGCTGAAGACCAATGGCGTGTCGGTGCCGGCCGGTGCGGTGACCGACGGCAACCTCGCCCTTCCGGTGCAGGTCGGTACGCCCGTCGCCACCCTGGACGACCTGCGCGGCATCGTCGTCGCCCCGGGCGCGGCCCCGGTCCGCCTCGGTGACGTGGCGACCGTCGAGCAGGCGCTCGCCCCGGCCACCGCGATCACCCGTACCAACGGCAAGGACAGCCTCGGCATCGCGATCACCGCGGCGCCGGACGGCAACGCGGTGGAGATCTCGCACGAGATCCGGGACCGGCTGGCGGAGCTGAAGAACGCCTCCGGCGCCGAGCTGACCGTGGTGTTCGACCAGGCGCCGTTCGTCGAGAAGTCGATCGAGTCGCTGACCACCGAGGGTCTGCTGGGCCTGCTGATGGCCGTCATCGTGATCCTGGTGTTCCTGCTGTCGATCCGCTCGACGGTGGTCACCGCGGTGTCCATCCCGCTGTCGGTGCTGGTGGCGCTGATCGCCCTGTGGATCGGCGACTACTCGCTCAACCTGCTGACCCTCGGCGCGCTCACCATCGCGGTCGGCCGGGTGGTGGACGACTCGATCGTGGTGTTGGAGAACATCAAACGACACCTGGAGTACGGCGAGGAGAAGCGGCAGGCGATCATCACCGGCGTCCGTGAGGTGGCCGGCGCGGTGACCGCGTCCACCCTCACCACGGTGGCGGTGTTCGCGCCGATCGCGCTGGTCGGCGGGTTCGTCGGGCAGCTCTTCGCGCCGTTCGCGATCACCGTGACGGTGGCGCTGCTCGCGTCGCTGCTGGTGTCGCTGACCGTGATCCCGGTGCTGGCGTACTGGTTCCTCACGCCGCGTGGCGGCACCCCGGACGACGAGGCGGTGCGGCGCGGCGCGGAGGAGAAGGAGCTGCGCAGCCCGTTGCAGCGGTCGTACCTGCCGGTGATCGGGTTCGCCACCCGCAAGCGGTCCACCCGCTGGATCACGGTCGGGCTCGGGCTGCTGGTGCTCTTCGGCACCTTCGGGTTGGCCCAGAAGCTGGAGACCAACTTCCTGGACGACTCCGGTCAGGACACGCTGAGCTTCCGCCAGGAGTTGCCGGCCGGCAGTGGCCTGGCCGCCACCGACGCCGCCGCCAAGCAGGTCGAGGCGGTGCTCGGGCGGGTCGACGGGGTCGAGACGTACCAGGTGACCGCCGGCGGCGGGGACACCCCGTGGGCGGGCGGCGGCGGCAACAACGTCGCGAGCTGGTCGCTGGCCCTGGACGGGGACACCGACGCCAAGCAGATGCGCGAGCAGCTGCGCAAGGAGTTCGACAAGCTCGGCACCGGCGTGGGTGAGGTCAGCTTCGGTGGCGGGCAGGACGCCTCGACCAGCCAGCTTGAGGTGATCGTGCAGGCCAGCGACCCGGAGGTGCTGACCCGCGCCACCGAGGCGGCCCGGACGGCGATGGCCGGGGTGCCGGACGTCGAGGATGTCACCACCAGCCTCGCCGACCGGGTGCCGAGGGTCGACGTGACCGTGGACCGGGTCGCCGCCGGCCGGGTCGGCCTCACCGAGGCCGCGGTGGGTCAGCTCGTGTCGCAGGCGTTCCGCGGGGCGCCGCTGGGCCAGGTGGCACTCGACGGCCGCCAGCAGAACGTGGTGCTACGGCTGGGCGCGCAGCCGCCGGTGTCGGTGCAGGAACTGCGCGCCCTGCCGGTGGGTCCGGTGAAGCTGGACGACATCGCGGACGTCACCCAGGGCGAGGGCCCGCAGCAGGTCACCCGCATCGACGGTGAGCGCAGCGTGTCGGTGACCGGCGCGGCGACCGGCTCGAACCTGGGCGCGACCAGCCAGGAGTTGCAGAAGCGTCTGGACGGCATCGACGTGCCGGGGGCGAGCTTCACCATCGGTGGGGTCAGCGCCGACCAGGCGGACGCCTTCGGTGACCTGGGCCTGGCCGTGCTGGCCGCCATCGCGATCGTATTCCTGATCATGGTGGCCACGTTCCGGAGCCTCACCCAGGCGCTGATCCTGCTGATCTCCATCCCGTTCGCGGCGACCGGCGCGATCGGCCTGCTGCTGATCACCGGGACGCCGCTGGGCGTGCCCGCGCTGATCGGTGTGCTGATGCTGGTCGGCATCGTGGTGACGAACGCGATCGTGCTGCTCGACCTGATCAACCAGTACCGTGCCCAGGGCATGGGGGTCCGGGAGGCGGTGGTCGAGGGTGGCCGGCGCCGGCTGCGCCCGATCCTGATGACCGCGGTGGCGACGATCTTCGCGCTGCTGCCGATGGCGCTCGGGTTGACCGGCGAGGGCGGGTTCATCTCGCAGCCGCTGGCGGTCGTGGTGATCGGCGGCCTGCTCAGCTCGACGCTGCTCACGTTGATCCTGGTGCCGACGCTGTACACGATGGTGGAGCACACCAAGGAGTCGTTGCGCGAGCGGCGTCGGCGTCGGCGCTCCGGCGAGCCGGCGGCTTCCGAGCCGACCGGCCCGGCGGCCGCCGAGCAGGACGGCCCGAACCAGGTGGCGGTGCCGGCCGGTGCGCCCGCACAGGCGCAGGCGTCGGGCGAGGGTTCACCGTCCGCGGCGGCGCGCCCCGCGCCGTCGGGCGCGCTGGTGGACGGTACGGACCAGTTCGAGGTGCTGCGGCTGCCCCGTAGCCGCACCTCGCCGCTGCCCCCGTCGGAGCCGACCGAGTAGTCGGACGACAGTGCGGAACGCCCCCGGCAGGCTCGACCTGCCGGGGGCGTCCCGTACGTCGGCGCGGACACTCCGATCGAACGACCGAGCCGGTACTTTGCGTCATCTCTTGCATACTCCTAGTAGATGTCAGAAGTGTCGGCGAGCGGGGCGGGCAGATGACCGAGATTGCGCACGGGTGGTCCCGGCGCGATCTGCTGCGCGGCGCTGCCCTGGTGGCGACCGGGATGGCCGCCGGCGCGGGAGCCACCGACATGTGGTTCACCCACCGCCGGCTGCCCCTCGGTGGCGGCCCGGCCAGCGCCACCCTCGGCAACGGGCCGCAGGACGTCGGCTCCGGCGTACTGCCGGTCGTCTGGTCGGGAACGACCACGCGGCGGCTGGTCGCGCTCACCTTCGACGACGGGCCGGCACCACAGTGGACGCCGATGGTGCTGGACACCCTCGCCGAGCACCGGGTGCCGGCCACCTTCTTCATGGTCGGCGCGCAGGTCCGGCGGCACGCCGACGTCGTACGCGGCCGACTCACCGAGCACGAGGTGGGCAACCACAGTTGGCAGCACCGGGACCTGGCCCAGATGGACGCCGCGGCGGCGTACGACGACCTGAGGCGCAGCCACGACGTGATCGCCGAGGTGACCGGCGCTCCGCCCCGGCTGGTCCGCCCGCCGTACGGCCACCTGGGCGGGGCGGTGCTGCACGCGGCGGCACGACTGGACTGTCGGCTGGTGCTCTGGTCGTTGCAGATGGTGGAGCGTGAGTACCCGGACGACCCGGCCGGTCACGCCCGGCGGATCGTGGCCGACGTCCGACCCGGGGCGATCGTGCTCGGGCACGACGTGGGTCAGCCGCGACGTCTGGTCGCCCTGCGCGGCCTACCCGACATGATCAACGGGCTGCGGGCGCGCGGCTACACCTTCGTGACCGTCTCGGCGCTGCTGGGAGCACGCGTGGCCCCGACGCGGACCGGGTAGGGTCGCGCTCCGTGGCGTCCACCCTCTCGGTCCTTACCGGCAATCGGAGCTTCCGCAATCTCTTCCTCGCCGAGCTGGTGGTCTTCGGCGCCGACTGGTTCGTCATGGTGCCGCTGCTGGTGCTGCTGCCGCACCTGACCGGCAGTGGCGTGTGGGGCGCGCTGGTGCTCGCCGTGGACACCGGCATCGTGGCGTTGCTGCTGCCGTACACCGGCACGATCGCCGACCGGTTCGACCGCCGGAAGATCATGATCGGCGCGAACGTGGCCGCGCTGGCGGGCGTGCTGCTGCTGCTCGGCGTCCAGAGCCGGGGCACGGCCTGGCTGGCGCTGGTGGCGATCGGCGTCGTCGCGGTCGCCAAGGCGTTCTACTCGCCGGCCGCCCAGGCCGCGTTGCCCAACGTCCTGGAGCCGCACGAGCTCGCCGCCGGGAACGCCGTGGCCGGCTCGGCCTGGGGCACCATGACGGTGGTGGGCGCCTCGCTCGGCGGCGTGCTCAGCGCGGCCGCCGGCCCGTACGCCTGCTTCTGGGTGGCGGCGGTGGGCCTGGCGCTGGCGGCGGGCCTGGCCACGCGGATCCGCCGGCCGTTGCAGGCGCCGCGCGACGCCGACCTGCCGGTCCAGCGGACCTGGGCGGCGGTCCGCGAGGCGCTCAGCTACATCGGCCACCGGCCACGGGTGCTGGCGCTGGTCACGGTGAAGTCGGCGGTCGGGCTGGGCAACGGGGTGCTGACCGTGTTCCCGCTGCTCGCCGGCGTCTACGGCGTGGGCCCGCTGGGCGCCGGCCTGCTCTTCGCGGTCCGCGGTGCGGGCGCGCTGGTCGGGCCCATCCTGATGCGGAGGGTGCTGACCAACCGGTCCTGGCTGCTGCCCGGGCTCGCGCTGTCCATGTCGCTCTACGGCCTGTCCTACCTGGGCACGTCGGTGGTCCGGTGGTTCCCGCTGGTGCTGCTGCTGGTCTTCGTGGCGCACTTCGCCGGCGGCAGCAACTGGGTGATGTCGAACTTCGCCCTGCAGGGCGAGGTGCCAGACCGGCTGCGTGGTCGTGTGTTCGCCACCGACATGATGCTCGCGACGCTGGCCATCTCCGTGAGCCAGCTGGCGGTGGCCCTGGTCGTGGACGTGGTGGACGAGCGGGTGGTGCTGGCCGGCTGCGGTCTGGTCACCCTCGTGTACGCGGTGGGCTGGCGGATCGCCACGCGCCGGCTCTCGCTCACCGACCCGAGCACCGAGCCGGTCCCGGACCGGGCCGGCTGACCCGGCCGGTCCCAAGCTGCGGGCGCGGGACCGGATCGTCGGTGCCGACCCCTAGCATGAGCGCGTGCCGACGAACTTCACCGCCGGGCCGGTCCGGGTCCGGGTTCCCGCGACCAGCGCCAACCTGGGCCCGGGCTTCGACGCGCTGGGCCTCGCCCTGGGCCTGTACGACGACCTGGCGGCCGAGGTCGCGTCGGGTGGGGTCCGGGTGACGGTGACCGGGCAGGGCGCCGGCGAGTTGCCCGACGACGACCGTCACCTGGTGGTGCGGGCCATGCGGGCCGCCTTCGACGTGCTGGGCGCGCAACCCACGGGGCTGAGCGTGGAGTGCGTCAACCGGATCCCGCAGGCGCGCGGGCTGGGCTCCTCGTCCGCCGCGATCGTCGCCGGTGTGCTGCTGGCCCGCGCGCTGGTCGTCGACGGGAGCCAACGGTTGGACACCGCCGGCGTGCTCCGGCTGACCGCCGAGATCGAGGGTCATCCCGACAACGTCGCCCCCTGCCTGCTGGGCGGTTTCACGCTGGCCTGGTCCGAGCCGGCCGGTGCCCGCGCGGTGTCCCTGCCGGTCGCCGAGGGGGTGCGACCATCTCTTTTCGTGCCGGCCGAGCGTGGATTGACCGCGACCGCACGGGCCGCGTTGCCGGCCACCGTGCCGCACGGCGACGCCGCGTTGACCGCCGGACGGGCGGCGCTGCTCGTGCACGCGCTCACCACGGACCCGTCGCTGCTGCTGCCGGCCACCGTTGACCGACTGCACCAGAGCTACCGCGCGGCCGGGATGCCGGCCACATCTTCCCTGGTCAACGCGCTGCGAGAGGCCGGAGTGGCGGCTGTGGTCAGTGGGGCCGGGCCGACCGTGCTCGCGCTCACCGCCCCCCCGGCGGGCTTCCCCCTGGGAACAGACTGGCAGTTCTGGAAGTTACCGATAGACGTCAGCGGCGCGCGGGTTGCCCGGGGTAGACTTGGACACGCCGAGCGGGACCCTGTTGCCGCAGGTCGGAAGAGTTGATTACGCTCTAGACCTAGCACAGCCGCGAAGCACGCGATCTCCTGCGGGGCGGCGCACCCCCGAAGCTCTCGGCGGTCAGCCCGTCACCCCTGCCAAGGCCCACGCCGCACCGCAGTTTCCACAGGTCGCCGCAGACGGCGAGACCTGCTCACCGAGCTCTGGTGAGTCGGGATACCGACCGGCTGCTGTGTCACAGACTCCCGCGACGCGTCCTTGCGAGGCGGGTGCACCGAGGCCGCCCGGCCACCTGAGTTCCGACTCCGGGCAGTCCCGGCCTTATCGAGGGAAGGAATCCATTGAGCGACACCACCGACGTGACGTCGGATGTTTCCAACGTCGCTGGCGATGCCACCACCGCCGCTCCCGCCCGTCGTCGGCGTAGCGGCACCGGTCTGTCGGCGATGCTGCTGCCAGAGCTGCAGAGCCTGGCCGCGTCGCTCGGCATCTCCGGCACGGCTCGCATGCGCAAGGGCGAGCTGATCGCCGCGATCTCCGAGCGGCAGGGCGGCAACGCTGCCGGGACCCCTCGACCGCGGGCCGAGGTCGCGGCTGCGGCCGCTCCGACCCGGGAGGGGGTGCGCGCCGAGGTGCGGGAGACCGCCGACCGGCCGGCAGCCGAAGGCCGCAGCGCCGACCAGGCGCCGGCCGAGCCGGCCGCCGAGACCGAGGGCCGGGGTCGTACCCGGCGCAGCCGCACCGCCACGGCGGAGGCTCGTAACACCGAGGCTCGTGGCACCGAGGCTCGTGGCACCGAGGCTCGCGCCACGGAGGCGCGTAGCAGCGAGGCGCGTACCGACGAGGTCGAGACCGCCGAGCGGACCGACCGGGGCGAGAACCGCCGGGATCGGGCCGAGCGTCCGGAGCGTGCCGACCGGGGCGAGCGTGCCGACCGTGGTGAGCGTGCCGAGCGCAGCGACCGGGGCGAGCGTGCCGACCGTGGTGAGCGTGCCGAGCGCAACGACCGGGGCGAGCGTGCCGACCGTGGTGAGCGTGCCGAGCGCAACGACCGGGGCGAGCGTGCCGACCGCGGTGACCGTGCCGAGCGCAACGACCGGGGCGACCGCAACGACCGGGGCGACCGTAACGACCGTAACGACCGTAACGACCGTGGTCAGCGCGCCGAGCGGGACAACGACGACGACGACGGCGAGGGCGGCGGTCGGCGCGGCCGGCGCAGCCGTTTCCGCGACCGTCGCCGTGGGCGTGGCGAGCGCACCGAGACCGGTGGCGACACCGGTGGGCGTGAGCCGCAGGTCAGCGAGGACGACGTGCTCGTCCCGGTGGCCGGCATCATCGACGTGCTCGACAACTACGCCTTCGTCCGGACGACCGGCTACCTGGCCGGCCCGAACGACGTGTACGTCTCGATGTCCCAGATCAAGAAGTACGGCCTGCGCCGCGGTGACGCGATCACCGGCGCGGTGCGCGCGGCCCGCGAGGGCGGCAACAGCGGCGATCAGCGGCGGGACAAGTACAACCCGCTGATGCGGCTGGACACGATCAACGGGATGGAGCCGGAGGAGGCGCGGCGTCGGCCCGAGTTCTACAAGCTCACGCCGCTCTACCCGCAGGAGCGCCTGCGGCTGGAGACCGAGCCGCACATCCTGACCACGCGGGTCATCGACCTGGTCATGCCGATCGGCAAGGGCCAGCGAGCGCTCATCCAGTCTCCGCCCAAGGCGGGTAAGACGATGGTGCTGCAGGCGATCGCCAACGCGATCACCCGCAACAACCCGGAGTGCCACCTGATGGTGGTGCTGGTGGACGAGCGGCCCGAAGAGGTCACCGACATGCAGCGGTCGATCAAGGGCGAGGTCATCGCGGCCACGTTCGACCGTCCGCCGCAGGACCACACCACGGTTGCCGAGCTGGCGATCGAGCGGGCGAAGCGTCTGGTCGAGCTGGGCCACGACGTGGTCGTGCTGCTCGACTCGGTGACCCGGCTCGGTCGGTCGTACAACCTGGCGGCGCCGGCCAGCGGCCGGATCATGTCGGGTGGTATCGACTCCACCGCGCTCTACCCGCCGAAGCGCTTCCTCGGAGCGGCCCGCAACATCGAGAACGGCGGCTCGCTGACCATCATCGCCACGGCGCTGGTGGAGACCGGGTCCATGGCGGACACGGTCATCTTCGAGGAGTTCAAGGGCACCGGTAACGCGGAGCTGAAGCTGGACCGGAAGATCGCCGACAAGCGCACCTTCCCGGCCATCGACATCAACCCGTCCGGTACGCGTAAGGAAGAGGTCCTGCTCGCACCCGAGGAGCTGGCCATCATCCACAAGCTCCGGAAGGTGCTGCACTCGCTGGACTCGCAGGCCGCGATGGATCTCCTGCTGGACCGGCTCAAGCAGTCCCGCACCAACATCGAGTTCCTGATGCAGATCGCGAAGTCGACGCCGGGGGAGTGACGCTCTCCGGTTGACCGACGACGAAGGGGCACGGCCACCGCGGCCGTGCCCCTTCGGCATGTCGCACCGTCCACTTCAGAAGTCGCCGTCGGCCACCTGGAATACGGTCAGGCCGAGGGACCGCCACATCTGCACCACCTGGACGCGGTCGTCGAAGACGCCCACCACCCGGTAGCGGTCGCGGATCTCCCGGTCGTAGATCTCCCGCTTGACGATCGAGTCCCGGCGGGTGTCGCCGACCGCCCGCAGGTGCAGGCCGAGGTAGGGAACGCGGACGTGTCGAGCCAGCCACGCCTCGGTGGCCGTGCGGGCGGAGGCGTCCCGCCCGGAGCAGAAGACCACCCCGTACCCGGCGGCGTGCATGGCCCGGACGGCGGCGATCACCGCCGGGTTCGGCGCGTCCTGGCCCACCCGGGTCATGTCGTACGGGCTGCGGGACACGGCCAGCGCGACGGTGCCGTCGATGTCGACCAGGACGATCTCCGGCGGCTCGGTCGACGGCGGATGGGCGGTGGCGGGCCCTCCGGTGCGGGCCTGCGGCACCGGCAGCGGCAGCGTGCGCCCCTCGAGGTACCGCTCGTGCAGCCGACGGATCGCGTCCGCGCCGACCTGGTCGGCCACCGGACGGGCCGCGTCGCGGCGCAGGCACTCCTCCAGCGGTACGTCGGTGAAGTCGTGCACCTCGAAATCCGCGCCGTGTCGGGCGGCCAGATCGGCCCAGCCCCGCAGTGTCCGGGCGCGCAGGTTGGTGTCGTCCACGCAGACGTCCGCCCGAGCCCTCAGCAGTGCCTCGACCTGGGCCCGCTGCACGACGGTCACCTGCGCCTCGGCCCACTGGGTGAACAGCCGCTCGCCGTGCAGCATCCGGCGCAGGTCGTCCCGGTTGACCCGCAGCACGGACGGCTGGAGCGTACGGGCGAAGGTGGTCTTGCCTGAGGCGGGCAGCCCTCGGGTGGCGATCAGGCGGGTCATCGGCGTACCTCGGTCCGGGCCGGCGTACCCCCGGCGGGGTACGTGGCGGTGGCTCGCGGGGCGGGCGAATGCGTCGGCCGGCGGCGGGAATGCGGACGGGTGGGCACGTGTTGACGATGCCGGACGAGGTGTGCGGCCCGATTGCCGGGTCGGCTCAGGCCCATGGCACACTGGTCAATCGGCCACCGGTTCCGGTTCACGCCCGAGCCCGTCGCGTACGGCGCGACGGGCGGTGACGGCGACCCGGCGACCACCAACGAGAGGACCGAGGCGAGATGAAGGCAAACATCCACCCGGAGTACACGACCACCGAGGTCAGCTGCTCCTGTGGCAACACGTTCACGACCCGCAGCACCGCCAAGGGCGGGGCGATCCACGTCGAGACCTGCAGCGCCTGCCACCCGTTCTACACCGGTAAGCAGCGCGTTCTCGACACCGCCGGCCGGGTCGCGAAGTTCCAGCAGAAGTACGCCAAGGTTCAGGCGAAGAAGGCCAAGTAACTCCTCGTTCGGCGCCCGCGTCCGGTTTACCGCCGGACGCGGGCG
Source organism: Micromonospora sp. NPDC050695 (assembly GCF_040654415.1). Lineage (NCBI taxonomy): Bacteria > Bacillati > Actinomycetota > Actinomycetes > Micromonosporales > Micromonosporaceae > Micromonospora > Micromonospora sp. NPDC050695. The sequence goes on along the minus strand of NZ_JBFAHZ010000035.1, from coordinate 27,831 downwards.
CCGTCCGCGTTTCGCCTGTTTCCGCCCGCCGGCCGGCCTCCGTGCCGGCCCGGTGCCGCACCGTCGAAGGAGCAACCCCAGCATGAGCAGCGAGCGTCTGGCCGGCCTCCTCGACGAGTACGCCGAGCTGGAGAAGCGGCTGGCGGACCCGGCGATCCACGCCGACCAGGCCACCGCGCGCCGGGTCGGCCGCCGGTACGCCGAGCTGGTGCCGCTGCACAAGGCCGCCGACGAGCTGGAGCAGGCGCGCGCCGACCTGGCCGCGGCACGCGAGTTGGCCGCCGAGGATCCGTCCTTCGCCGGCGAGGCGGAGTCGATCGCGGCGTCCCTGCCGGCCCTGGAGGAGCGTCTCGCCGAGTTGCTCATCCCGCGTGACCCGCACGACGCCAAGGACGTGATCGTCGAGATCAAGGCGGGGGAGGGCGGCGAGGAGTCCGCGCTCTTCGCCGGTGACCTGCTGCGGATGTACTCCCGGTACGCGGAGCGCCACGGCTGGGTCACCGAGGTGATCGACGCACAGGATTCGGACCTGGGCGGGGTCAAGGACGTGTCGCTGTCGATCAAGACCAAGGGTGTGCCGGAGGGCGGCAACGGCGTCTGGTCGCGGCTCAAGTGGGAGGGCGGCGTGCACCGGGTGCAGCGCGTCCCGGTCACCGAGTCGCAGGGCCGGATCCACACCAGCGCCGCCGGTGTGCTGGTGCTGCCCGAGGCCGAGGACGTCGACGTCACGATCGACCAGAACGACCTGCGGATCGACGTGTTCCGTTCGTCCGGCCCGGGCGGGCAGTCGGTGAACACCACCGACTCGGCGGTGCGGATCACCCACCTGCCGACCGGCATCGTCGTCTCCTGTCAGAACGAGAAGTCCCAGTTGCAGAACCGGGAGCAGGCCATGCGCATCCTGCGGGCCCGGCTGCTCGCGGCCGCCCAGGAGCAGGCCGACGCCGCCGCCTCGGACGCCCGCAAGGCGCAGGTGCGCACGGTGGACCGTTCGGAGCGGATCCGCACCTACAACTTCCCGCAGAACCGGATCACCGACCACCGGATCGGCTACACCGCGTACAACCTGGACCTGGCGCTGGCCGGCGAGCTGGACGGCGTCCTGGACGCCCTGACCGAGGCCGACCGCGCCGCCCGCCTGGCCGGCGACACCGAGCTGACCCGCCGCTGACCCCGCTGTCGTCGGCCGGTCCGGCCGGCGGTTCAGCTCGCGCGGGGCCGCGACTTGGCGCGCAGCATCTCCCGGTCGGCCTCCTCGAACGCGACGCTGAGCGCGTCGCGCAGCCCACCGCCGCCGGAGACCTCGGCGAAGCCGATGCTGACCCCGACCGGGGTGCCCGGCACCAGCGACTCCCAGTCCTCGGCGTGGACCGCCGCCTCGATCCGGCGGGCCACCTCGACGGCCTCGGCCATGCCGGTGTCCGGCAGCACCACGACGAACTCGTCACCGCCGTAGCGGGCCACGAAGTCCCCCCGGCGCATCACCCGGTTGATCACCCCGGCGATGCGTTGCAGGACCAGGTCGCCGGAGTGGTGCCCGTGCCGGGTGTTGACCGCCTTGAACCCGTCCAGGTCGCAGACGCCGATCACCACCCGCTCGCCGCGGGTGACCACGGCGGTGATGTACCGCTCAAGGCGCCGCCGGTTGGGCAGGCCGGTGAGCGGGTCGGTCAGCGCCTCGCCCTCGTACCGGGCCGCCTCGCGGCGCATCTCCTCGTGGTCGATCCGGGCCGCGATGCCGTCGATGTAGACGTCGCGCAGCCGGTCGTTGCGTTGCGCGGCGAGCCGGAACGCCAGCCGGTCGGCCCGGTGGGCGGCCACGTGGTCCCCGGCGCGGGCCAGCGCGATGCTGCGCAGCCGGGCCGGCTCGGCCGTGCCGAGCGTCTCGGTGGAGACCAGGATGGTGTCCAGCCGGGCGACCGCCTCGATGGGCCGTCCGGCGGCGACGGCCAGGCAGACCTGCCCGAGCTGCCGCATGTCCCGGGTCCGGGCGCTGTCCCCGCCGTTCTTGAGCAGTCGGGACGGGTCGGTGTCGACGGTCGGCTCCACCCGGTCGCCGAGCGCGGCCTGCCGGGCCGCCGCGTACCCGTACGCGGCGAGGCTGCTCGGGCGCAGCCGGCCGGCGCGGCCGGTGTGCACGAACCGGGCCAGGTCGGCCGCGACGTCACGGAGCACCCGCAGGCAGCCGTCACTGTCGCCGTTGTGGTCCAGCGCCACGGCGTTGCGCAGCCGGATGCCCGGGGCCGCGAACGTCTCCTCGGGGATGCCGGCGCTCAGGCCCAACTGCCGGGCGCGTTCGATCGCGCCGAGGGCGTACCCGTGGAAGCTGAGGTAGCTGTAGGCCATGGCGAGGTCGTGCCAGCCCCAGGCGGTGTCCCGGTCCGGGTCCTCCACGGCGCTCAACGCCCGGGCGGCCTTCACCAGGTGGGTGACGCAGCGGTCCAGGGCGCCCTGGTGGTGTGCGGCGAGCGCGGCCAGGGCGTTGAGGTGCCCGTGCAGGTAGGGCTCGGCGAGGTCGCGGACCGCCGCCGACGCCTCCTCGATGGCGCGGGTGAACTCCGCCGTCCGACCGAGATTGATCAGCGCGGAGAGGCGCTGCACCATGGCGTCCGCCCGCGCCGCCGGGTCGGTGGTGGTGCGGATCACCCGTTCCAGCAGCGCGTACGACTCGGCGGAGCGACTTGCTTCCTGCAAAGCCCGCGCGTGCGTGAGGGTGTCAACCTGGTCATCGACCCGGTCGAGCCAGCCCACCCGCCAACCTCCCGTCGTGTGCGTCTCGACGCACCCGTTCGTCACGCCACCCGCGACGCATCATGATTATGCGGTGACCACTCTGCCGCAACACCCCCCCGAAGGGACAGGGAGGCTCCGTCCGTCCGCCGCGGTGGCCCGCGCGGCCCGGACGCTCGCCGCCGCCGGGGTGGGCCCGGCCCGCGTGGAGGCCGAGCTGCTGGCGGCGTACGTGCTGGGGGTGCCCCGGGGTCGGCTGGCGCTCGCCGACGACCTGGGCACCGACGACCTGGCGCGGCTCGACGACCTGGTCCGCCGTCGCGCCGACCGGGAGCCGCTGCAGCACCTGACCGGCCGGGCCGGCTTCCGGCACCTGGAGTTGGCGGTCGGTCCGGGCGTCTTCGTGCCCCGGCCCGAGACGGAGCTGCTGGCCGGGTGGGGTGTCGAACAGGCCCGGAGCCGGCCCGATCCGCTGGTGGTGGATCTGTGCAGCGGCTCCGGCGCCATCGCGCTGGCGGTCGCGCAGGAGCTGCCCGGGGCGCGGGTGGTGGCGGTGGAGCGGTCCGGGGCGGCGCTGGACTGGCTGCGGCGCAACGCGGCGGAGCGGGCCGCCGCGGGGGACCGGCCGATCGAGGTGGTGGAGGCGGATGTCACCGCCGCGGACCTGCTGGCGGACCTGGTCGGCCGGGTGGACGTGCTGCTCTGCAACCCGCCGTACGTGCCGGTCGAGGTGGTGGTGCCGCCCGAGGTGGCCGGGCACGACCCGGCGGAGGCGGTCTTCGGTGGGGCGGACGGCCTCGCGGTGATCCGGCCGGTGATCACCCGGGCCGCGGCGCTGCTGCGCCCCGACGGGGTGGTGGGCGTCGAGCACGACGACACGCACGGCGTCGTGGTGCCCGAACTGCTCGTCGCGGACGGCCGGTTCGTCGCCGTCGCGGAGCATCTGGACCTCACCGGGCGCCCCCGGTACGCCACCGCGTCCCGACGGGCGGACGGCCGGCACGCCCCCGCTGGGGCGGCGTGGCAGACTGACTCCTCGTGATGCTCTACGACTGCCGGTCGCCCGCTGATCGGGACCGCGGCATCGCTGCGGCCATCGAGGCGGTCAAGAACGGCGAACTGGTCGTCCTCCCGACGGACACCGTCTACGGGATCGGCGCGGACGCGTTCACCCCGTACGCGGTCAGGGCGCTGCTGGACGCGAAGGGCCGGGACCGGCAGATGCCGCCGCCGGTGCTGATCGGTTCCCGGCACACCCTGGACGGGTTGGTCTTCTCGCTGCCCACGGCCGCACGGGACCTGGTGGAGGCGTTCTGGCCGGGTGCGTTGACGATCGTGGTCGAGCACTCGCCGAGCCTGCAATGGGACCTGGGCGACAAGACGGGCACGGTGGCGGTCCGGATGCCGCTGCACCCGGTGGCGCTGGAGGTGCTGCGGGAGACCGGCCCGATGGCGGTGTCGTCGGCCAACAAGACGGGCCAGCCCGCCGCGGTGACCGCCGAGGAGGCGCGCGACCAGCTCAGCTACTCGGTGCGGGCGTACCTGGAGGCCGGGCCCTGCCCGGACCCGGTGCCCAGCACGATCGTGGACCTGACCGGCGAGGTGCCGCAGTTGCTGCGGGCCGGCGCGATTCCGCTGGAGAAGCTGCGCGACGTGGTTCCGGATCTCGTCGACCGCCAGGGGGTCTGAGTGCCCCCGTTCACCGTGCTGCACGTCTGTATGGGCAACATCTGCCGTTCGCCGATGGCCGAGCGGCTGCTCGCCCTCGCCGTGCGGGAGCGGTTGGCCCGGCGTGAGCAGGACCCGGCCCGCGCCGAGGAGCTGCTGCACAGCCACAGTGCCGGCACCGGTGGTTGGCATGCGGGCGAGGAGATGAACCCGCCGGCGGCGCGTCAGGTCATCGGGCGGGGCGGGGACGTCGAGGGCTTCGCCGCGCGCAAGCTGCGCTCGGACCACATCGACGCCGCCGACCTGGTGCTGACCGCGACGGCCGACCAGCAGGAGTACGTGGTGGCGCTGCGTCCGGACGCGGCGGCCCGCACGTTCGTGCTGGGCGAGTTCGGCCGGTTGCTCGCGGCGGTGGACGCCGGCGCGCTGCCGGCCGCCGAGGCGACCCCGGAGGCGGTGTACGCCCGGGGTGTGGCCCTGGTGGCGGCGGCGCAGGACGCCCGGATGGGTGCCTCGGCGCTGCCGACGGACGATCTGGACGACCCGTGGGGTCGCGGTGACCAGTGCTTCAGCCGGGTCGCCGACGAGATCGAGGAGACGGTTCACCCGCTGGCCGGCGCGCTGCTGCCCTGAGCGCCGTGCGAGTTTTCTCCGGGTTTGGTGAAAACCGGGGGCGAAAGGGGCGTTCCGGGTCATTCTGAACGGGTCCTAGCGTGACCGGCTCCTGCGGGGAGAGCTGATGATCCGGGCCCATCTCGACAAACTGCTGACCGTGGTGATCGCCGGCGTACTGGCCGGGTTGGCGCTGGCCGCGGCCGCCCTGCCCGCGGCCCTGGTCTTCGGGATCGGCTTCAGCGCCCTGTCCACGCCCTACTCGGAGCTGCCGAACACCCTGCGGACGCCACCCACCGCGCAGCGCTCCAACCTCTACGCCAACGACGGCACCACCCTGATCACCTCCTTCTACCAGGAGGACCGGTGGGACGTGCCGCTGCGCGAGGTGGCGCCGGTGATGCGCCAGGCGATCGTGGCCGCCGAGGACGTCCGGTTCTACCAGCACAGCGGGGTGGACCTGCGGGGTGTGGTGCGCGCGTTCACCGTGAACAGGCGCGACGGCCAGACCCGGCAGGGCGCCTCCACGCTGACCATGCAGTACGTCCGCAACGTGCTCAGCAGCGACCCCCGGCTGACCGAGCGGCAGCGCCGGGCGGCCACCGAGGTCACCACCGCCCGCAAGCTCCAGGAGATGCGGTACGCCCTGGCGATGGAACGGGAGCTGAACAAGGAGGAGATCCTCACCCGCTACCTGAACATCGCCTACTTCGGGGCCGGCGCGTACGGCATCGCGGCGGCCAGCAAGCGCTACTTCTCCCGAAGCCCCGCGGAGCTGACCCTGGCCCAGGCGGCGCTGCTGGCCGGCCTGGTCCGCTCACCGGACAGCGACGACCCGATCAACGGTGACGCCGACAGCGCGCTGAACCGCCGGAGGTACGTGCTGGAGCAGCTGGTCGAGACGGGCCAGGTGTCGGCGGAAGCGGCGGCGGCGGCCCGGGCCGAGCCGTTGCAGCTGCGGCCCAGCGAGACCCCGAACGACTGCACGGCGGTGCCCGGCGGGCACAACGACTGGGGCTTCTTCTGCGACTGGTTCACCCGGTGGTGGAGCAGTCAGCCGGCGTTCGGATCCACCGCCGACGAGCGGCAACGCACGCTGCGCCGGGGCGGGTTCTCCATCGTCTCCTCGCTGGACCCGGCGGTGCAGCGGACCACCACCGAGCAGGTTCTGCGGATCTACCGGCCCACCGAGGCGCGGGCGGTGCCGACCGTGGTCGTCCAGCCCGGCACCGGCCGGGTGCTGGCCATGTCGGTGAACCGCAACTACAGCGTCGAGGACAACCCGGTCGGGCAGAAGAACCACCCGAACACGGTGAACCAGCTCGTCGCCGGCGGCGGGGCGATCGAGGGGTACCAGGGTGGGTCGACGTTCAAGCTCTTCACCATGCTCGCCGCGCTGGAGTCCGGCATGCCGCTGTCGACGGACTTCGTCGCGCCCACCCAACTGCTCACCCGCTTCCCGGTGACCGGCGCGGGCAGCTGCGACGGCCGCTGGTGCCCGGCGAACGCCAGCCCTTCGTCGATGGACGGCCCGCGCACCATGTGGACCGCGTTCGGCCGCTCGGTGAACACCTACTTCGCCTGGCTCACCGAGCGGGTGGGTGCCGATCGGGTGGTGGAGATGGCCGAACGGCTCGGCATCGTGCTGCGCGCCGACTCCGATGCCCAGCTCGCCCGCTACGGCGCGAAGAACTGGGGTCCGTTCACCCTGGGCGTGGCCGCGACGACGCCGCTGGACCTGGCGACGGCGTACGCCACGGTGGCGGCCGAGGGGACCTGGTGCGCGCCGCTGCCGGTCGTCTCGATCACCGACTCGGGCGGCCGTCCGGTCGACGCCGCCAAGCCGGACTGCCGGCAGGTGCTCGACGCCGACGTGGCCCGGGCGGCCACCGACGCGGCCCGCTGCCCGGTCGGCGACCAGTCGATGTACGGGCGCTGCGACGGCGCCACCGCCCCCACGCTGCGCGCCAAGCTCGGCCGACCGGTGGCCGGCAAGACCGGTAGTTCGGAGCGGTACGAGACGGAGACGGTCGTGGCGTTCACCCCGCAGCTCGCGGTCGCCTCGATGGCGGCGAACCCCGACGATCCCCGCGACGCGGTCGGTCAGGCGGTGCAGTCGCGGATGGTCGACGCGGTCGGCGAGGTGCTCGCCGTCGCGCTGCGCGACCAACCGGTCCGTGACTTCGTCCCCCCGAGCGAACGAACTGCCTTCCAGCAGACCGAACCCCGCTCCGGAAACTGACCAAACCTCCTCGGGGCCCGCCCCCCAACCCAGTCGATCATGGAGTTGTGGTGGGTGCTAGCTCCTTGACCGCCCCTTTCGCGAGGCACCACAACTGCATGATCGACGCGGGCGGGCGGGCGGGCGGGCGGGCGGGCGGGCGGGGAGGGAGGGAAGGGCGGGGGCTTGGGGTGGGTTAGGGGGTTTGTTCGGCGTTGCGGGCTATGTTGCGGGCCATTCCGCCGAAGACCACCGCGTGGAACGGGGCCACCGACCCCCAGTAGGCGTGCCCGGCCAGGCCGCGGGGCAGGAAGACGGCGCGTTGCTGGTAGCGGCTGCGGCCGTCGTCGGTCGGCAGGGCCCGCATCTCCAGCCAGGCCCGGCCGGGCAGCCGCATCTCGGCGCGCAGGCGCAGCAGCTCACCGGGGACGATCTCCTCGACCCGCCAGAAGTCCAGGGCCTCGCCGACCTGGAGGTGGTGCGGGTCGCGTCGGCCCCGGCGCAGCCCCACACCGCCGACGAGCCGGTCCAGCCAGCCGCGGACCGACCAGGCGAGGGGGAACGAGTACCAGCCGTGTTCGCCGCCGACGCCCTCGATGACCCGCCAGAGCGCCGCCGGTGACGCGTCCACGGCCCGCTCGCGGGTGTCGGTGTACGTGGTGCCACCGGACCAGTCCGGGTCGGTGGGCAGCGGTTCGGCGGGGGCGTCCGGGCCGCTCGCGGTCGACCAGCGGGTCTCCACCTGCGCGTCGCGCACCTTGGCCAGCGCCAGCGCCACCGCGTCGTCGAAACCGGTCAACCCGCCCGGCGGGTCCGGTACGTACCGGGCGATGTCGTGTTCGTGTGCGACGGCCTCGTGGATGAGGCTCTCCACCAGCGGACGGGCGATGGCGTTCGGCACCGGGGTGATGAGGCCGACCCAGTGCGAGGAGAGCGACGGGGTGAGCGGCCGGACCGGCACGATGATCCGTCGGCGCAGCCCGGCCACCCGGGCGTAGCGCTGCATCATCTCGCGGAAGGTGAGCACGTCGGGCCCGCCGATGTCGAAGCCCCGGTTGACCTCCGGCGGGAGCGTGGCGCAGCCGGCCAGGTAGCGCAGCACGTCGCGGACCGCGATCGGCTGGATCCGGTTCCGCACCCAGCGCGGGGTGATCATGGCGGGCAGGCGCTCGGTCAGGTATCGCAGCATCTCGAACGACGCCGAACCGGAGCCGATGATCACCGCGGCCCGCAGCACCGCCGTGGGCACCCCGCTGGCCAGCAGGATCCGCCCGACCTCGGCGCGGGAGCGCAGGTGCGGCGAGGGGACCTCCGCGTCGGAGGCCGGCTCCGGGCCACCCAGGTAGATGATCCGGCGTACGCCGGCCGCGCGGGCCGCCTCGGCGAAATTGGTCGCCGCGGTGCGGTCGGCCGCCTCGAAGTCGGGCCGGCCCAGGGAGTGCACCAGGAAGTAGGCGACGTCCACGTCGGCGAACGCGGCGGGCAGTGTCTCGGGTCGGCTGAGGTCGCCCTCGACGATCTCGGCCGCCGAGGCCCAGGGCACGTCGCGCAGGCGTACGGCCTTGCGGGCCAGGCAGCGGACGGTGTGCCCGTCGGCGAGCAGCAGCGGCGTCAGCCGCCCGCCGATGTATCCGGTCGCACCGGTGACGAGGCATCTCACGGCTCCCAGTGTGCGGCCACCTAGACTCGTTCGCTGTGGACACCGACACGAGCACCTTCTGGGGGCCGGATTTCGCCCAGCTCAGGGCCACCGACCCGGAGATCGCCGGGGTGGTCCTCGGCGAGTTGGATCGGCTGCGGGGTGGTCTCCAGCTGATCGCCAGCGAGAATCTGACCTCGCCGGCGGTGCTCGCGGCGCTCGGGTCGACGCTGACCAACAAGTACGCCGAGGGCTATCCGGGCCGGCGCTACTACGGCGGCTGCGCGGAGGTCGACCGGGCCGAGGAGATCGGCATCGCCCGCGCGAAGGAGCTGTTCGGCGCGGAGCACGCCAACCTCCAGCCGCACTCCGGGGCGAACGCCAACCTGGCCGCGTACGCCGCGCTGGTGCAGCCGGGGGACACGGTCCTGGCGATGGACCTGCCGCACGGTGGGCACCTCACCCACGGCAGTCGGGTGAACTTCTCCGGTAAGTGGTTCCGCCCGGTCGGTTACACGGTCCGTCCGGACACCGAGTTGATCGACTACGACGAGGTCCGGGACCTGGCCCGTGCGCACCGCCCCAAGATGATCATTTGTGGTGCCACGGCGTACCCCCGGCTGATCGACTTCGCCCGCTTCCGGGAGATCGCCGACGAGGTCGGCGCGTACCTGATGGTGGACGCGGCGCACTTCATCGGCCTGGTCGCCGGCCGGGCGATCCCGTCCCCGGTGCCGTACGCCGACGTCGTCTGCGCCACCACCCACAAGGTGCTGCGCGGCCCGCGCGGCGGCATGATCCTGTGCCGGGAGTCGCTGGCCCAGCGGATCGACAAGGCGGTCTTCCCGTTCACCCAGGGCGGCCCGTTGATGCACTCGGTCGCGGCGAAGGCGGTCGCGCTGCGCGAGGCCGCCCAGCCGGAGTTCCAGACGTACGCCGGGCAGGTGGTCCGCAACGCGCAGGCGCTCGCCGCCGGCCTGGCCGCCGAGGGGATGCGCCCGGTGTCCGGCGGCACCGACACCCACCTCGCCCTGATCGACCTGCGCGAGCTGGGCGTGACCGGCACCGAGGCGGAGGCCCGCTGCGGCGCCGCGGCGATCACCCTGAACAAGAACGCGATCCCGTACGACCCGCAGCCGCCGATGGTGGCCTCCGGCATCCGGGTGGGCACGCCGAGCGTCACCACCCAGGGCATGCGGGAGGGGGAGCTGCGGCAGGTGGCCACCCTGATCGCCCGTGCGGTACGGGTCGATCCGGGCGCCCCGGGCGGCGCCGACGACCTGGCCCGCATCGGTGCCGAGGTGACCGAGCTGGTCACCGCGTTCCCGGCGTACCCCCGTGGCTGAGCCCGGGGTGGTCGCGGCCGACACGGACCGGCGGTGGCGGTTGCGGCACCTGCCGGTGTTGCTGGTCGCGTCGGTGGCCCTCGCCGCGGTCGCCGCGGTGGTGGGTGGGGCGACCGGCGGCGTGACCGCCGCGTTCGGCGCGGCGGCCGGCGTGGGCGTCACGGTGCTCAGCTACACCCTCACGACCGTGGTGCTGGCCTGGGCCGACCAGATCAACCCGCAGTTGGTGCTGCCGCTCGGTCTGGGCCTGTACGCGCTGAAGTTCACCCTGTTGGGTGTCGTGATGGTGGCGGTGGCGTCGACCGGTTGGCCCGGGTTGGTCCCGCTCTGCCTCGGCATCGTCGCCGGGGTGGCAGTGTGGACAGCGGTGCACATCTGGTGGCTGACCACGGTGCACGCCCGTCGGTCGCGGGGCTGACCTGGCGATCGGCCGGTCGTCCCAGCTTTCGGACGCGCGGCAATGTGTCGGCCTCCGGTCATTCACCGACGGGCGGAAGGGGAGTAGCGTGCCCACAGACGACGGCGCCTCCGAGATGCCCACACAACGACGGTTGTGCGGGGGGTGAGGCACAGCCTCGTCTTCCCGGCTGATATCGTTCGCCCCGTCATGGCTGGTGACCAAACCCCCCGTCCCGCCGGTGAACCGGACGACATTCCGTCCGGTGCCGGTCAGGGTTGGACCGCGCTCAGCTACCTCATCGGAGGGATGCTCGTGTGGGGTTTCATCGGCTGGCTGATTGACCAGTGGCTCGACACCGGCGGCGTCGCCACCGGGATCGGCGTCGTGCTCGGCATGGCTGGGGGCATCATCCTGGTCGTCCGCCGACTCGGCACGCCTACTTAGGAAGGGACGCGGTGTTCGGACAGGCGAACGTTCTGGCAGCGGGCCAGGCGGCATTCCCACCCACGGTGGACGACTTCTACCTGCCCAGCATCCTGCCGTGGAATGACCACGACTCAATCTGGTTCACCAAGATCACGGCGATGGTCTGGATCGCGGTCGGCGTCCTGATCATCTTCTTCCTGGCGACCTACCGGAACCCGCAGTTGGTGCCGACCAAGAAGCAGTGGTTCGCCGAGTCGATCTACGGCTTCGTGCGCAACAACATCGCGGTCGACATGATCGGGCACGCGGGTGTGCGGTTCGCCCCCTACTTCACGACGCTCTTCTGCTTCGTGCTGCTGACGAACGCGTTCGCGATCATCCCGTTCTTCCAGATCTCGCCGAACTCGCACATCGCCTTCCCGGCGATCCTCGCGATCATCAGCTACGTGCTGTTCAACTACATCGGCATCAAGAAGCACGGCTTCGTCAAGTACTTCAAGAACTCGCTGATCCCGCCGGCACCGTGGTACATCCTGCCGCTGCTGATCCCGATCGAGCTGTTCTCGACCTTCATCGTCCGGCCGTTCTCGCTCGCGGTTCGTCTCTTCGCGAACATGTTCGCCGGTCACATGCTCCTGCTGGTCTTCACGCTCGGCGGTTTCGCGATGCTGAGCGCCAACGCCTGGCTGGCCCCGGTCTCGGTGCTCTCCTGGGTGATGACCATCGCGCTCACCTTCCTGGAGTTCCTGGTGATCTGCCTGCAGGCATACGTCTTCACCGTCCTCACCGCCAGCTACGTGCAGGGCGCGCTCGCCGACGAGCACTGATCCACCGCACCAACCGTTGTCGTCCCGCGTGAGAGTCACGCGTGATAACCAGGAGGAACCACACCAATGGACGCTAGCGTTCTCGCCGCGGTAGAGGGCAGCACCGCCGCCATCGGCTACGGCCTCGCGGCCATCGGCCCGGGCATCGGCGTTGGCCTGGTCTTCGCCGCCTACATCCAGTCGACCGCCCGCCAGCCGGAGTCGTCGCGGATGACCCTGCCGTACGTCTGGATCGGCTTCGCCGTCATCGAGGCGCTGGCGCTGCTGGGCATCGCCTTCGGCTTCATCTGGGCCGGCTGATCCCGCCCCTAGACCGGGAGGTAACCATGCTTTTCCTCGCCGCTGAGGGTGGTGAGTCGACCCACAACCCGATCATCCCGCTCTGGCAGGAGATCGTGGTTGGTTCGGTCGCCTTCGCCGTGCTCTGCTTCGTGCTGATGAAGTTCGTCTTCCCGCGCATGGAGCAGACGTTCCAGGCTCGGGTCGACGCGATCGAGGGCGGCATCAAGCGCGCCGAGGCCGCCCAGGCCGAGGCGAACCAGCTGCTCGAGCAGTACCGTGCCCAACTCGCCGAGGCCCGGACCGACGCCGCCAAGATCCGTGACGACGCTCGGGCCGACGCCGAGGGCATCCGGCAGGACATCCTCGCCAAGGCGCGGGAAGAGTCCGACCGGGTCATCCAGGCCGGCAAGGACCAGCTCGCCGCCGAGCGGGCCACCATCGTGCGTGAGCTGCGTGCCGAGGTCGGCACCATCGCGGTGGACCTGGCCAGCAAGATCGTCGGTGAGTCGCTGGCCGACGAGGCGCGGCGCAAGGGCACCGTCGACCGGTTCCTGAGCGGCCTCGAGAGCACGGGGGCCCGCTGATGCAGGCCGCCAGCCGGGAGTCGTACAAGGTCGCGGCCGAGCGCCTCGACGCGTACGTCCGCGGCGCGGAGCCGTCGGCGGTGACCTCCACCGCCGACGCCATCCTCTCCGTGGCGGCCCTGCTGCGGCGCGAGCCGCGGCTGCGGCGGGCGCTGTCCGAGCCGGCCCGCTTCGGCGAGGACCGGGGTGCCCTGCTCGGCGACATGCTGGGCGGTCGGATCGGCGCCGACGCACTTGACCTGCTCGTGGTACTGGTTTCCGGCCGTTGGTCGGCACCGTCGGAGTTGCTCGACGGCGCCGAGCGCCTCGGCGTGGAGGCACTGCTCGCCAGTGCCGACAAGGCCGGCGAGCTGGGCGAGGTCGAGGACGAGCTGTTCCGCTTCGGCCAGGTCGTGTCGGGTCAGTCGGCGTTGAGCAACACGCTGGCCGACCCGGTCGCCCCGGTCGAGCAGCGGGCCACCCTGGCTCGCGAGCTGCTCGCCGACAAGGCCCGCCCGGTCACCGTCCGCCTCGTCGAGGTGGCGTTGGGCGGGTTCGGGGGACGCTCCTTCACCGGGGCGCTCACCCGGCTGGTGGAGCTCGCCGCCGAGCGGCGCGACCGGCAGGTGGCGTATGTGACCGTCGCGGCCCCGTTGAGTGACGAGGACGAGCGTCGGCTGGGTGCGAGCCTCAGCGCGATATACGGTCGAGAGGTCTCCGTCAAGCAGACGGTCGACCCCCACGTCCTGGGTGGCGTGAGCGTGCGGGTCGGGTCCGACCTGTACGACGGCACCATCCTGCGCCGCCTCAACGAGACCCGCAACGCGCTCGCGAAGCGCTGAGCGGCTCCGCCGCCCAGCAATGCGGTGGCTTCGCCGCCCAGTGGCTGAGCGGCTCCGCCGCCCCGCTCCGGGGCGGCTGGATCGCACAGCGCCCTGAATGACAGACGCCATTCGGACCGGTCGGTACTAGGTATCCCGGGCCCCTGAATTTTAAGGAAGCAGAGGATGGCCGAGCTGACCATCTCGACGGAGGAGATCCGCGGCGCCCTGGAGCGCTACGTCTCTTCCTACTCGTCCGACGTCTCCCGCGAGGAGGTCGGCACCGTCGCCGACACCGGCGACGGCATCGCCCACGTCGAGGGCCTGCCCTCGACCATGACCAACGAGCTCCTGGAGTTCGAGGACGGCACGCTCGGCGTGGCGTTGAACCTCGACGTCCGGGAGATCGGTGTCGTCGTTCTCGGTGACTCCGCCAAGCTGGAGGAGGGGCAGCGCGTCAAGCGCACCGAGCGGGTGCTGTCCGTTCCGGTGGGCGACGCCTTCCTCGGCCGCGTGGTCGACGCCCTCGGCCAGCCGATCGACGGGCTTGGCGACATCGCCAACGAGGGCTTCCGCGAGCTGGAGCTGCAGGCTCCGAACGTGATGTCCCGCCAGTCGGTGTTCGAGCCGCTGCAGACCGGCATCAAGGCGATCGACGCCATGACCCCGATCGGTCGGGGTCAGCGGCAGCTGATCATCGGTGACCGGAAGACCGGCAAGACCACGGTCGCCCTGGACGCCATCCTCAACCAGCGGGACAACTGGCGTACCGGCGACCCGAAGAAGCAGGTCCGCTGCATCTACGTCGCCATCGGCCAGAAGGCCTCCACGATCGCCTCGATCAAGGGGCAGCTGGAGGAGGCGGGCGCGATGGAGTACACCACCATCGTCGCCTCCCCGGCCTCCGACCCGGCCGGCTTCAAGTACCTGGCCCCGTACACCGGCTCGTCCATCGGGCAGCACTGGATGTACGGCGGCAAGCACGTCCTGATCGTCTTCGACGACCTGAGCAAGCAGGCCGAGGCGTACCGGGCCGTGTCGCTGCTGCTGCGTCGCCCGCCGGGCCGTGAGGCGTACCCGGGTGACGTCTTCTACCTGCACTCCCGCCTGCTGGAGCGTTGCGCGAAGCTCTCCGACGAGCTGGGTGGCGGCTCGATGACCGGTCTGCCGATCATCGAGACGAAGGCCAACGACATCTCGGCCTTCATCCCGACCAACGTCATCTCGATCACCGACGGCCAGATCTTCCTGGAGACGGACCTGTTCAACCAGGGCGTCCGTCCGGCCATCAACGTCGGTACCTCGGTCTCCCGGGTCGGTGGCGCCGCGCAGGTGAAGCCGATGCGTAAGGTCGCCGGCTCGCTGCGGCTCAACCTGGCCCAGTACCGCGAGCTGGAGGCCTTCGCCGCCTTCGCCTCCGACCTGGACCGCGCCTCCCGGGCGCAGCTGGACCGTGGTGTCCGCCTCGTCGAGCTGCTCAAGCAGCCGAACTACTCGCCGTTCCCGGTGGAGCAGGAGGTCGTCTCGGTCTGGGCCGGCGTCGAGGGCAAGCTGGACGACATCCCGGTGGGTGAGGTCCGGCGCTTCGAGGCGGAGTTCCTCCAGTACCTGCGGCACAAGCACGAGGGTGTGCTGGCCGGGATCGCCGACAACCAGTGGAACGATGACATCATCGGCTCCCTGGAGGCGGCGATCACCGAGTTCAAGCAGGTCTTCCTCGGCAAGGCCGACGAGCGCAAGGTCAACGACGCGCCGGCCGCGCCGCTCGAGGGCGACGAGAACCGCGAGACGGTGACCCGCTTCCGCGACGGCTCGACCGACCGCCCGGCCGAGAGCTGATCTGATGGCGGCCCAGGTACGCGTTCTTCGTCAACGGATCCGCTCGGCGAAGTCGATGAAGAAGATCACCAAGGCGATGGAGCTCGTGGCGACGAGCCGGATCGCCAAGGCCCAGGCCCGGGTGCAGGCGTCCCTGCCGTACGCCCAGGCCATCACCGGTGTGCTCACGGCGCTGGCGTCCAACGCGCGGATCGACCACCCGCTGCTCACCCCGCGTGAGCGGGTGCGGCGGGCGGGCGTCCTGTTGGTCACCAGCGACCGTGGCCTGGCCGGTGGTTACAGCTCGAACGCGATCAGGATGGCCGAGTCGCTGATCGCGCGGCTCAAGTCGGACGGCAAGGAGCCGGTGCTCTACGTCATCGGGCGTAAGGGCGTCGGGTACTACCGGTTCCGCGACCGGCCGATCGAGGCGAACTGGACCGGGTTCAGCGAGCAGCCGTCGTTCGAGGACGCCCGTACCGTGGGTGAGACGCTGATCAAGGCGTTCACGGCCGGTGCGGATGACCTCGACGGTGGTGCCGGCGCGGACGGTGTGCTGGGTGTCGACGAGTTGCACATCGTCTACACCGAGTTCCACTCGCTGATGACGCAGACCCCGGTCACCAAGGTCATCGGTCCGATGCAGGTGGAGGACCGGCCGCGCTCCGAGGGGCTGCTGCCGGCGTACGAGTTCGAGCCGGAGGCGGAGGCGCTGCTCGACGCGCTGCTGCCGAGGTACATCAACACGCGGATCTACGCGGCGTTGATCGAGTCGGCGGCGAGTGAGTCGGCGTCGCGTCGGCGGGCGATGAAGAGCGCCACCGACAATGCCGAAGAGATGATCGACAAGTACACGCGTGAGATGAACTCGGCCCGGCAGGCCGGGATCACCCAGGAGATCAGCGAGATCGTCGGCGGCGCCAACGCGCTGGCCGCGTCGGGAAGTGAAGTGTGATGACTGCCCCAGTAGAGACCAAGACGGCCACGGGTCGCGTGGTCCGGGTCATCGGCCCGGTCGTCGACGCCGAGTTCCCGCGCGACGCCATGCCGGCCCTTTTCAACGCTCTGAACGTCAAGGTGAACCTGTCCGGCGGTGAGAAGACGCTGACCCTGGAGGTCGCCCAGCACCTGGGTGACAACCTGGTCCGCGCCATCTCGATGCAGCCGACGGACGGTCTGGTCCGTGGCGCGGAGGTGCAGGACCGCGGCGAGCCGATCACCGTTCCGGTGGGCGACGCGGTCAAGGGCCACGTGTTCAACGCGATCGGCGAGTGCCTCAACCTCACCGAGGGCGAGACGATCCAGGCCGACGACCGGTGGGGCATCCACCGTAAGGCCCCGGCCTTCGCCGACCTGGAGCCGAAGACGGAGATGCTGGAGACCGGCATCAAGGTCATCGACCTGCTCGCCCCGTACGTCAAGGGCGGCAAGATCGGCCTGTTCGGCGGCGCGGGCGTGGGCAAGACGGTGCTCATCCAGGAGATGATCACCCGGGTTGCCCGCAACTTCGGTGGTACCTCGGTGTTCGCCGGCGTGGGTGAGCGCACCCGTGAGGGCAACGACCTCATCGCCGAGATGACCGAGTCCGGCGTCATCGACAAGACCGCGCTGGTCTACGGCCAGATGGACGAGCCGCCGGGCACCCGTCTGCGGGTGGCGCTCTCCGCGCTGACCATGGCGGAGTACTTCCGCGACGTGAAGAAGCAGGAGGTGCTGCTCTTCATCGACAACATCTTCCGCTTCACCCAGGCCGGCTCGGAGGTCTCCACCCTGCTCGGCCGCATGCCGAGCGCGGTGGGTTACCAGCCGACCCTGGCCGACGAGATGGGCGAGCTCCAGGAGCGGATCACGTCCGTCCGGGGCCAGGCCATCACCTCCATGCAGGCGATCTACGTGCCGGCGGACGACTACACCGACCCCGCCCCGGCCACCACGTTCGCCCACCTGGACGCGACCACCAACCTGGAGCGGTCGATCTCCGACAAGGGCATCTACCCGGCCGTGGACCCGCTGGCGTCCTCGTCCCGGATTCTCGCCCCGGAGTTCGTCGGCCAGGAGCACTTCCAGGTCGCCACCGAGGTGAAGCGGATCCTGCAGCGCTACCGCGACCTGCAGGACATCATCGCCATCCTCGGCATCGAGGAGCTCTCCGAGGAAGACAAGATCACCGTGCAGCGCGCGCGGCGGATCGAGCGCTTCCTCTCGCAGAACACCTACGCTGCGGAGCAGTTCACCGGCGTGCCGGGTTCGACGGTCCCGATCAAGGAGACCATCGAGGCGTTCCGCAAGATCAGCGAGGGTGAGTACGACCACTTCCCCGAGCAGGCGTTCTTCATGTGCGGCGGTCTCGAGGACCTGGAGCGCAAGGCTGAGGAGCTGATGAAGGGCTGACAAGCCCCCATCGGATTCGTCATCAAAAGACTGCCCCGGCAATGCCGGGGCAGTCTTTTGTTCATCTTCACGCCCTATCGTCGTCGCGGTCCGTTACTCGTGGTCGTCGCTGTCAAGTCCCCCGAGCTACGGTCGATCCGCGCGCTCACGTGAACGCGCGTTCATCTTTGCAACCTTTCGGCGACGTGCGCCCGTCTTCCCCTCGTGGGCGTAACGAACGGAGATGCTCGTGGGTAAGGCCGGCAAGAGTGGCCGCAGGAAGTCCGTGTGGCGGGGCGTGCCACGCTGGGCCAGGATCTGCACGGTGTTCGGCACCGTGCTGACCGTGCTCAGCGGCGCGGCGCTGGTCGGCACCGAGGTGCTGATGGCCCGCTACGAGGGCGCGGTCGGCAAGGCCGACCTCTTCGGCGACCAGGCCGCCGGCGCCAAGGAGAAGAAGAGCGACATCAAGGGTCCGCTCAACATCCTCCTGGTCGGCATCGACCCGCGTACGCCGACGGCGGCGCCACTGGCGGACTCGATCATGGTGCTGCACGTGCCCGCGTCGATGGACCGGGCCTACCTGTTCTCGCTGCCACGTGATCTCTACGTGCAGATTCCGCCGTTCAAGAAGGCCAACTTCTCCGGCGAGAAGACCAAGATCAATGCCGCGATGTCGTTCGGCAGTCAGGTGCCTGGCAAGAACCCCGACGCGGCCCGGGGTTTCGAGCTGCTGGCCACCACGGTGCAGAACGTGACCGGCATCAAGCGGTTCGACGCCGGCGCGATCATCAACTTCACCGGCTTCCAGAAGATCGTCGACGCCATGGGTGGCGTCGACATGTACGTCGAGCGGGACGTGAAATCCGAGCACAAGCAGCCAGACGGCAGTCCGCGGCCCGGTAACCCGCGCGGCGAGGGCTACATCGGCCCGCAGGCGCTCTACAAGAAGGGCAACCACCACCTCAAGGGGTGGCAGGCGCTGGACTACGTCCGGCAGCGGTACCCGAAGAACGGCGTCCCGGATTCCGACTACGGCCGGCAGCGCCACCAGCAGCAGTTCGTCAAGGCGATGGTGGGTCAGGCGTTCGGTGCCGACGTCGTGGCCAACCCGATCAAACTGGACAAGGTCCTCCGGGCCGCCGGCCAGTCGCTGATCTTCAACGGCCGGGGTAACAGCGTGGTCGACTTTGGGCTGGCACTGAAGGACATCCGGCCGAACACCATCCAGATGATCAAACTCCCCGGTGGCGGGGTCTTCGAAGGCAAGGCGTACAAGGGCGAGCAGTTCCAGCCGGGCGTCACCGATTTCTTCACCGCGCTGCACAGCGAGCAGCTCGATCCGTTCCTGCTGGAGCACCCGGACTTTCTGAACAAGACCAAGTAGTCGGCGTCCTGTTCTCCCACCCGCGTTGGGCGCGGCGAGGCGTCAGGCTAGACTTTCGGCAATCCGCCGCCGCAGCAAGGAGACAGCGTGGCACAGCAGCTTCACGTCGAGCTCGTCGCCGTCGAGGAGAAGGTCTGGTCCGGTGACGCCGAGATGGTCGTCGCCCGGACGACCGAGGGTGAGCTCGGTGTCCTGCCTGGGCACGCGCCGCTGCTCGGCCAGCTCGCCGAGCCCGGCCAGGTGCGCATCAAGCTGGCCGGCGGTGAGCAGGTCGCCTACGAGGTGGCCGGCGGCTTCCTCTCGGTGAGCGCCGACGGCGTCACCGTGCTGGCCGAGAGCGCGACCCCGGTTTCCGCACCGAGCCGCTGAGCCATACCGGGGATGGATATCGTCGAAGGGATCGGGATCGGCGTCGCCGTCGTCCTCGCCGCGCTTCTCATCCTCTTCGTCCGACGGGCCGTGGTCACCCGCAGCGGTGGCATCATCCGGCTCAGCGTCCGGGTCACCACAGTGCTCGACGGCCGTGGCTGGTCGCCCGGCTTCGGTCGCTTCGCCGGTGACGAGCTGCGCTGGTACCGGATGTTCAGCTTCGCGCTCCGACCCAAGCGGGTCCTCTCCCGCAAGACCCTGGCGGTCGAGCGCCGGCGGTTGCCCGAAGGGCAGGAACGGCTCTCCATGCCGGCCGACTGGGTGATCCTCCGGTGTACCAGTCACCACGCACCGGTGGAGATCGCCATGGCGCGGTCGACAGTGACCGGCTTCCTCTCCTGGCTCGAGGCCGCCCCTCCGGGGGCGGTCTCGCCGCGTATGGCCTCCCAGGACTGGCCGGCTGCCTGATCCGCCTTTCTGTGCTCGCTGTCGGGGTTTCCGAGGGAGCCCACCCGGCTCCGGGCGGTCAGGCTTGATCCCTGTGCCGGGCGGGCTCCGCTTCTCCCAGACGCCAGGAGCGGCCCGCTGGCCAGTCCTGGTAGGGCGTCCAGCCCAACTCGCCGAGGAGCCAGCCCCAACTACGCGTGGCGGCGGCGAGATCGGGAACCCACACCTCGACGTGGTGCAGCCCACCGACGCTCAGCGCTCACCGCCCGGCACCCATAGCACATCTCCCGCCGGATTTGCCGTTCTTGACAGGATAAAGAGCAGATCGGAGAGCCGGTTGAGATACTTTGCCGGGAGCGGGCTGGTCCGGTCCGGATCGTGGCTGACCAGCGCCCACGCCGCTCGTTCCGCACGCCGGGCCGTGGTACGCGCCACGTGCAGCAGTGCCGCACCCGCGGTGCCGCCGGGGAGGATGAAGGAGTCGAGCTTGCTCAGGCGTGCGTTGTACTCGTCGCACCAGCCCTCCAGGCGCTCGACGTACTCCTCGGTCACCCGCAGCGGCGGGTACTTCGGGTCCGGCTCGACCGGGGTGGACAGGTCGGCGCCGACGTCGAACAGGTCGTTCTGCACCGACCCCAGCACGCCCCGCAGTTCCTCGTCGAGTTGGCCCAGGGCCAGCGCGACACCGATCGCCGCGTTGCACTCGTCGACATCGGCGTACGCGGCGATCCGGGGATCGGTCTTCGGCACCTGCTCGTTGTTGCTCAGCCTGGTCATGCCGGCGTCGCCGGCCTTGGTGTAGATGCGCGTGAGGTGGACGGCCATGACGCACAGCCTACGGATACCGGACCTGACGATCCCGGCTCGGCCGGATACCACCGCCTGGCCGGCGGTGGTGGGCCCTGGCGACGCCGGTGATCCGGCGGTCACCGACGTCGACGTCATCCGGATCTGCGGTGGGGCCCGGCTGGCCGGCACCGTGCACGTGGTGGGTGCCAAGAACTCGGCGTTGAAACTGATGGCCGCCGCGCTGCTCGCCCCGGGCCGCAGCGTCATCACCAACGTCCCCAGGATCACCGACATCGCGATCATGGGTGAGGTCCTGCGGCGGCTGGGCTGCGACGTCCGGTTCGACGCGGACGACCCGGTCGACCCGATGGTCGCCCGAGGAGGCGTAGCCCGGTCCCGTTCGGTGACCATCGACGTACCCGAGGAACCCGGCGCGGACGCGGACTATGACCTGGTCCGCCGGCTGCGCGCGTCGATCTGCGTGCTCGGCCCCCTGCTGGCCCGCCGAGGCTACGTGCGGGTCGCCCACCCCGGCGGTGACGCGATCGGCTCCCGGGGGCTGGACATGCACATCTCGGGGCTGACCCGGATGGGCGCGGAGATCTCCGGTGAGCACGGGTTCGTCATCGCCTCCGCCCCGCACGGGTTGCGCGGCGCGGACATCGTGCTGGACTTCCCCAGCGTGGGCGCGACCGAGAACCTGGTGATGGCGGCGGTGCTCGCCCAGGGCACCACGATGATCGACAACGCGGCCCGCGAGCCGGAGATCGTCGACATCTGCACCATGCTCAGCCAGATGGGCGCGCGGATCTCCGGCGCCGGCACGTCCACCCTGCGGATCACCGGGGTGCCCGGGCTGCGCCCGGTGCGCCACGCCACGGTGGGGGACCGGATCGTCGCCGGCACCTGGGCGTTCGGCGCCGCCATGACCCGGGGAGACGTGACCGTGACCGGTCTGGACCCGGCCTTCCTGGAGGTCGCGCTGGACAAGGTCGTCGCGGCCGGCGGCCTGGTGGAGACCCGCGGGGACGGCTTCCGGGTACGGATGGACGAGCGGCCCCGGGCGGTGGACGTGGTGACCCTGCCGTACCCCGGCTTCGCCACCGATCTGCTGCCGATGGCGATCGGGCTGGCCGCGGTCAGCGACGGCGCCTCGCTGATCACCGAGAACATCTTCGACGGCCGGTTCATGTTCGCCAACGAGATGATGCGGCTCGGCGCCGACATCAAGACCGACGGGCACCACGCGGTGGTCCGGGGTCGGGACCGGCTGTCCGGTGCGCCGGTGCGGGCCACCGACATCCGGGCCGGGGCCGGGCTGATCATCGCCGGGCTGTGCGCGGACGGGGCCACCGAGGTCTCCCACGTGCACCACGTCGACCGGGGTTACCCGGACTTCGTGGCCGACCTGCGGGCGCTCGGGGTGGCGGTCGAGCGGGGCACCACCCCGGAGGAGCCGTCGCTGGAGATCTGACGCCGACCGGGCTTAGCCGTCGTTCAGGCTCGCCGACTAGGGTGCAGGGCAGGCACTCAATCGCAGCGAGGGAGAAGTAGATGGCGGGTCGACTCGCGGTCGTCGGGGCCGGGCTGATGGGCTCCGGCATCGCCCAGGTGGCGGCGCAGGCGGGCTGGCAGGTGACGCTACGCGACCTGGACGACGCGGCCACCACCCGAGGGCTCGGCGGCATCCGGAAGTCGCTGGAGAAGTTCGCCGAGAAGGGCAGGATCGAGGCGTCCGAGGTCGAGGCGACCCTCGCGCGGATCACCCCGACCACCGACCTGGAGGCGGCGGCGGACGCGGACATCGTCGTCGAGGCGGTCTTCGAGCGGTTGGAGATCAAGCACGAGGTGTTCCGCGCCCTCGACAAGATCTGCAAGGCCGACGCGGTGCTCGCCACCAACACGTCGGCCATCCCGGTCACCCAGATCGCCGCGGTCACCGAACGGCCCGAGGCGGTCGTCGGCACCCACTTCTTCTCCCCGGTGCCGATGATGCAGCTCTGCGAGCTGGTCCGTGGCTACAAGACCAGCGACGCCACGCTGGGCACCGCGCGGGCCTTCGCCGAGGAGATCGGCAAGACGGTCGTCGTGGTCAACCGGGACATCGCCGGCTTCGTCACGACCCGGCTGATCTCCGCCCTGGTGATGGAGGCCGTCAAGCTGGTCGAGTCGGGCGTGGTGTCCGCCGAGGATCTGGACACCGCCTGCCGGCTGGGCTTCGGGCACGCCATGGGTCCGCTGGCCACCACCGACCTGACCGGGGTGGACGTGCTGCTGCACGCCTCGAAGAACATCTACACCGACACGGCCGACGAGAAGTTCTTCCCGCCGGAGCTGCTCCAGCGCATGGTCACGGCCGGCGACCTGGGCCGCAAGACCGGCAAGGGCTTCTACACGTACTGAGCCACGGCGACCGGGGCGGCCATTCCGCCCCGGTCGGCCGCTCAACCGTCGCGCTTGGTGGTCCAGCGGAACGTCGTCAGGCAGAGCACCAGGCCGATCACGCACCACAGGCCCAGCACCAGCGCGACCCGACCCAGCTCGAACGAGCCGCCCGGCTCCTGGGCGCCGAAGCTCTCCGGCAGGAAGACCGCCCGCAGCCCCTGGCACATCCACTTGAGCGGAAACAACGCGGCGACCTGCTGCATCCAGGTGGGCAGGCTGGTGAACACGAAGAACACCCCGGAGATGAACTGGAGCACCAGGGCGACCGGGGTGACCACGGCCGAGCCGCTGCGGGCGGTGCGGGCCAGCGAGGAGATGGCGATGCCGCACAGGGTGCAGGCGGTCACGCCGAGCACGGCGACCCAGCCGAAGGTGAACCACCTCGCGGCGGTGCCCGGCAGGTCGAGGTCGAACAGCGCCACGGCGACGGCCAGCAGCAGCGCGGTCTCGGCGATACCGATCACCACCACCATGAGCACCTTGCCGGCGAACCACACCCACTTGGGCATCGGCGTGCCCCGGTAGCGCTTCAGCACGCCCCGGTCGCGCTCGATCGGGATCCAGATCCCGAGGTTCTGGAAGCTCACCGTCATCAGGCCGGTCGCGATCATGCCGGTGATGAAGTACTGGGTGAACTTGACCCCGCCGCCGATCTCACCGCTGAAGATCGACGCGAAGATCAGGATCATGATGATGGGGAAACCCATCGTGAAGACCACGGACTCCCGGCTGCGCAGGAACTGGGTGATCTCCAGTCGGCCCTGGCGCAGGGCGAGCGTGCCGGCGCCCGGCCGGCGGCCTCCGGTGGCGGCGACCGGCGTCGCCGGCTTCGTCGTGGTCGTCATCGCGCGTGTCCGATCATGGTGAGGTAGACGTCCTCCAGGGTCGGCCGGGTCACGGTGAGCCCCGGGACCTCGCCGCCGTAGCGTGCGGCCAGGTCGGCCACCAGGGCCGTCGGCGTCGCGCTCTGCGCACTCTCCACCGTCCCTTCCGGGGTACGCCAGGAGACCGTCGCGAGGGCTTCCTGCCGGTTGCCGAGCCGGTTCGGTGCGGCGACCTCGACCAGCCGGCCGCCGGCGATCACGCCGACCCGGTCCGCGAGGGCCTCCGCCTCGTCCAGGTAGTGGGTGGTGAGCACGATGGTGGTGCCGGCCGCGGCGAGGTCACGGATCAGCTCCCAGAACTCGCGGCGGGCCTCCGGGTCGAAACCGGTGGTCGGCTCGTCGAGGAAGAGCAGCTCGGGGCGGCCGATGATGCCCAGCGCCACGTCGAGGCGGCGCTTCTGCCCGCCGGAGAGCGTGTGCGTGCGGGCCTTCGCCTTGCCGGCCAGCCCGACCCGTTCGATCACCTTGTCCGGGTCGTCGGCGTCCGGGTAGAAGCCGGAGAAGTGCCGGATCACCTCGGCCACGGTCAGCTCGTCGAACTCGCCGGTGCCCTGGAGGACGATGCCGACCCGGGAGCGCCAGCCCGCGTCCGGCTGGGCCGGGTCCGCGCCGAGGACGGTGACCTCACCGGCGTCCCGGCGACGGTAGCCCTCCAGGATCTCCACCGTGGTGGTCTTGCCGGCGCCGTTCGGGCCGAGCAACGCGAACACCTCACCGCGGCGGACGTCGAGATCCACGCCCGCCACGGCCACGTTCTCGCCGTACGCCTTGCGCAGCCCTCGGACGGAGATGGCCAGCTCGTCATCCATGACGTCCAGTGTGCGTCCTGGCTGGCAAGCCTGTTGCCCCGGGGTGTGGCGGTCCGCGCCACTGCGCGTGCTTCGCACCCGGACGTCCGCGACATGGACCTGTGTGGTTTTCCACAACCCGTTTTACTGAACGGTAACTTAGACTCCGGCCATGGATGAGACGGCATCCGGGCGGCTGCCCGAGCGGGACCGCCCGTGGGTGATGCGCACCTACGCCGGCCACTCGTCGGCCACCGCCACCAACGCCCTCTTCCGGCGCAACCTGGCGAAGGGGCAGACCGGTCTCTCGGTCGCCTTCGACCTACCCACCCAGACCGGGTACGACCCGGACCACGAGCTGGCCACCGGCGAGGTCGGCCGGGTCGGGGTGCCGGTGGCCCACCTCGGGGACATGCGGGCGCTGTTCGACGGCATACCGCTCGCCGAGATGAACACCTCGATGACCATCAACGCTCCGGCCATGTGGCTGCTGGCCCTCTACGGCACCGTCGGGCTGGAGCAGAACGCGGAGCTGGCCCGCTGCGCCGGCACCACCCAGAACGACATCATCAAGGAGTACCTGTCCCGGGGGACGTACATCTTCCCGCCGGCGGCATCCCTGCGGTTCACCGCCGACGTGGTCGCGTACACGCTGCGGGAGATGCCCCGGTGGAACCCGGTCAACATCTGCTCGTACCACCTCCAGGAGGCCGGCGCCACGCCCGTGCAGGAGGTCGGGTTCGCGCTGGCCACCGCCGTCGCCGTCCTCGACGCGGTCCGCGACTCCGGTCAGGTCCCCGCCGAGCGGATGGGCGACGTGGTGCAGCGGATCTCCTTCTTTGTCAACGCCGGCGTGCGCTTCGTCGAGGAGATCGCCAAGATGCGCGCGTTCGGCGCGCTCTGGGACGAGATCACCCGGGACCGCTACGGGGTCACCGACGCCCGGCAGCGCCGGTTCCGCTACGGCGTGCAGGTCAACTCGCTCGGCCTGACCGAGGCGCAGCCGGAGAACAACATCCAGCGCATCGTGCTGGAGATGCTCGGCGTGACGCTGTCCCGCGACGCCCGGGCCCGCGCCGTGCAACTGCCCGCCTGGAACGAGGCGCTCGGTCTGCCCCGCCCCTGGGACCAGCAGTGGTCGCTGCGGATGCAGCAGGTCCTGGCGTACGAGTCGGACCTGCTCGAGTACCCCGACCTCTTCGCCGGCTCGCACGTGATGACCGCGCTGGTCGACGAGATCGTCACCGGGGCGCGGGTCGAGCTGGACAAGGTGCTGGAGCTGGGCGGTGTGGTGGCCGCCGTGGAGACCGGCTACCTCAAGAGCGCGCTGGTCGCCTCGCTGGCCGAACGTCGTCGTCGGATCGAGTCCGGCGCCGACGTGGTGGTCGGGGTCAACCGCTTCGCCGAGACCGAGGTGTCCCCGCTGACCGCCGCCGGGGCGGAGGCGGTCGAGCAGGTCGACCCCGCGGTCGAGGCCGCCGCCGCGGACGCCGTACACCGGTGGCGGGCCGATCGGGACGCGGCGGCCGTCGACGCGGCCCTGGCCCGGCTCCGCGCGGACGCCGCGACCACCACGAACCTGATGCCGGCCACCCTGGAGTGCGTGCGGGCCGGGGTGACCACCGGCGAGTGGGCCGGCGCGCTGCGCCAGGTCTTCGGCGAGTACCGGGCACCGACCGGTCTCGCCGGCGCCACCGGGACCGGCGGAGATCCGGGGCTCGCCGTGGTCCGTGAGCGGGTCACCGCCACCGCCCGCGAGTTGGGCAGCGGGCGGCTGCGGCTGTTGGTCGGCAAGCCCGGCCTCGACGGGCACTCCAACGGCGCCGAGCAGATCGCGGTACGCGCCCGCGACGCCGGCTTCGAGGTCGTCTACCAGGGCATCCGGCTGACCGCCGGGCAGATCGTCGCCGCCGCCGTCGAGGAGGACGTCGACCTGGTCGGGCTCTCCGTGCTGTCCGGCTCGCATCTGGCCGCCGTGCCGGCGGTGCTCGACGGGCTCCGCGCCGCCGGCCGGGGCGACCTGCCGGTGGTGGTGGGCGGCATCATCCCGGCCGGCGACGCCGACACGCTGCGGGCGGCCGGAGTGGCGCGGATCTTCACCCCGAAGGACTTCGCCCTCACCGGCATCATCGACGACCTGGTGACGGTCATCCGGCAGGCCAACGACCTGCCCTGATCCCGCCGGTCAGCCTCGCCGGCCCGCGTACGTCATGCAGTCGGCCATGTCGTTGTCCGGCCCGACCCGGATCGACGACGCGTGGCACTCCAGCTGCTCGTTGTGCTGACAGTCGGAACGCTGGCAGGCACCCACCTGGGCGGTGAGGCCGTCCACGCCACCTCGGACGGGCGACTCGACGAAGGTGTGGCAGTGCGCGTGATCCATGCTGCCGATCGTGATCGCGAAGGCGTGGCAGTCACCCGACTGGTTGTACGCGCACGCCGCGACCACACACTCCTGGACCCGGGGCATCTCCATCGCTGCGGTCATGCCGACCTCCTCTGGTCTCTTGCCCGATCCTAGGCTTTTGCCGGTATCCCAATCCCGGATATCACCGCCCGTCGATCACCCGCGACGACCCGAATCCGGCACCGCGCTCACGCCGCGCCCGCGCCGTGCCGATCCGTCACTTCACGTCCCGTATCGGGTCGCCGAGCGCAACTGTGTGCGCTGGGCTGTCGGGGTGGGTGGTTTGTCCGGTAGTGGGGGTTTATGGGCTGTGACCGGCCGCACCCGGGCGGCGGAATGGTGGCTGGCCGGGGGTCGTTACACACCCTGACGATCGCAGGACCACGGCCGCCAGCCCGACCGGGCGGCCCCGGGGAATGACCCCCGGCAGCCGGTCGTTACACCCGGTCCCGGCGCCCCGAGCCCCCCGGCTTGGTAGGCCGCCGACACCGGCGCCGCGAGCCCCCGGGCTCGCAGGCCCCCAAACTTTCCCCCTTGTTTGTGCAGCGCCGGACGAGGTGCTCACACCCTGCCCGCCGTTTTCCCCCTTGGC
>NZ_JBFAHZ010000034.1:0-63527 GCF_040654415.1 Micromonospora sp. NPDC050695 | reverse complement strand
TATAAATCATAATTGGCACTGGCTTTACAAGCACCCTGTTGAGTTCTCAAAGAACAACCACACACCGATCAGAAGCCCCACATTCCGTGGAACCCCGTTTCGGGGCAACCGCTCAAACCTACTTGGTCGAACTTTCATTGTCAACCTCGTATCCGAGGTGATCAATTTTGCTCGTCCGGACCCACGATGACGCACGCCGTATCCAGCGGTCGCTACTGTCGTGGGAAGCCGCAGACCGGCCGATCGCCGCTTCGCGGCTCTCTGCCCGGCTCCTGCCGGCTTCAGAACTCTACCCGGTCGGCTTCGCGTTCGCAACTCCGTATCCGGAGTGTTCCGCACCGCCCGATCCTCAGTCTCGCTCGGCGTTTCCGCCACGAGCCTGGCGCCCGATCTCGGCCGGTTTGTCCGGCCTCCCCCGTGCAGAGAGAAAGTTACGCGGACGGCCCGGAGAAGGCAAATCAGGGTTCATCACTGGTTCGGCCGAGCGCCAGGGGCGGCACTCGTCGGCGTAGCCGGCGACGCGAAGCCACCCGTCGTGCCAGAGTGTCAGGCATGGATGAGTACGGACCCCGCACCACGGTGGTCGCCGAGGAGGCGCTGCTCGGTCTCCTCCTGCCGTTCTGGCAGTTGGTGATCGGCGCGGTCGTACTGGTCGTGCTGGTGCTCTCGGTGGGACGGCTCGCCCGCCGGGGCCCGTCCAGGATGACCACGGCGCTGCTGGTCACCGCAGCGGCGATCGCCGGTCTCACGGTGATCGGCGTCCTGCTGCAGGGCTGAGCCTCAGAGCCGGCGGTTGGCCAGGCTGGGCAGCTCGGCCCGGATGGCGGCGAGCCGGTCGAGGTCCAGGTCGGCGACGGACACCCCTGGGCCGTCCGGCAGTTGGGTGAGGACGGTCCCCCACGGGTCGACCACCATGCTGCGGCCGAAACACGTACGGCCGGGCTCGTGGTCCCCGGTCTGGCCCGCTGCCGCCACGAAACACTGGTTCTCGATCGCCCGGGCCCGCAGCAGGACCTCCCAGTGATCGCGGCCGGTGTGCATCATGAACGCGGCCGGGACCACCAGGAGCTGGGCGCCACCGTCGGTGGCGAGTGCGCGGTAGAGCTCGGGAAAGCGCAGGTCGTAGCAGATCGACAGGCCCACCCGCAGGCCCTCGACGTCGACCACCACCGGTTGCGCACCGGGTGCCACGCTCGCCGACTCCCGGTAGGAGACCCGGCCCGGAATCTCCACGTCGTACAGGTGGATCTTGCGGTAGCTCGCGGCCAGGCTGCCGGACCGGTCGAAGACCAGCGACGTGTTCCAGGTGCGCTCCGGGTCCGGACCGACCTCGTGGAACGACCCGGCCACCAGCCAGATGCCGAGGCGCCGGGCGACCCCGGCGAAGAAGCTGCCCACCTCACCGTCGACCGGCTCGGGCTCGGGCAACCTGTCGGCGGGGCCGAGGTAGTCGACGTACTCCGGTAGGACGGCGAGGTCCGCGCCGCCGGCGGCGGCGCGTTCCAGCAGGACCTCCGCGGCGGCCAGGTTGGCCTTGCGGTCGTCCCGGGCGTTCAGCTGGCAGACGGCGACGCGCATGATCCCAGGGTACGGCCGCACGGGCCGACGCGGACAGGGTCAGATGCTGGCCAGCACCAGAGCGCCGGCGGCGAATCCGAGCCCGGCGACCTGGACCGGGCGCAGCCGCTCCCGATCGACGGCGAGGGCGAGCAGCACGGTGCTGGCCGGGTAGAGCGCGGCGATCGCCGCGACGATGCTCAGGTGGCCGCGTGCCGCCGCCGCGAGGAACAGCGCGTTGGCGGCGCTGTCGAGCAGGCCGGCGACCGCCGCCCAGACCAGTACGCGCCGGTCGAGCCGCAGCCGTACCCCGGTGCCGGCGGCCAGCGCGAGCCCAAACGCGATCGAACTGGTCCGCACCGCGGCCACCGGCCACATGCCGGCGTTCTCGTCGGCCTGGCCGAGCAGGGTGAAGAAGACACCGAAGAGCGCCCCGGCGGCGAGGGCGAGCCCGACCAGCCGGGTCGGAACGGCTCGGCGGCCGCCACCCTCACCGAGGCTGACCAGAGTGATCGCCAGCACCGCGAGGCCGGCGCCGGTCAGTGCCGGGGCACCCGGGAAGCTCGCGGTGAACAGGCCGGCGACGATCGGCACCACGGCGGCGGTGATCGCGGTGACCGGCGCGACGACGGCCATCATCCCGCCGGCGAGCGCCCGGTAGAGAAGCATGACCCCGGCCGCGCCGGCCACTCCGGCGACGAGCCCCCAGGCGATGTCCCCGGCTGTCGGGGTGCCGGGCACCACCAGCACCAGGACGACCAGCAGCGGCACGCTCAACAGCTGGGAGACCACGGTCACGGCGATCGGGTCGGCGCGGCGGGACGCCTTTCCGCCGGAGAAGTCGGCGGCGCCGAACGCGATCGCGGACACCGCGGCGAGGACAATGGGTAGCATCTGTCTGTCGTACCATAATAGTGACCGCGAAGGATAGTTTAATGACCGACACCGGGGGCGACCGGGTGGGCGCGGTGACGTCCGCGGTCGCCCGGCAGGTACGCGACCTACGGGCCGCCCGAGGCTGGTCCTTCGAGGAACTGGCCGGCCGGTCCGGGGTGAGCAAGGGGATGCTCGTGCAGATCGAGGGCGCCCGGACCAACCCGAGCGTCGGCACGCTCTGCCGGGTCGCCGACGCGTTCGGCGTCAACATCGCCCACCTGCTCGAACCGGCCGAGGAACACACCGTGAAGATCACCCCCGCCGCCGAGGCGCCCCTGCTCTGGCAGGGTGAGCACGGCGGCACCGGCCACCTGCTCAGCGGACTGGGCGGGCCGGACCTCGTCGAACTCTGGGACTGGCGGATGGCGCCCGGAGAGGCACACCGCTCCCTCGACCACCCGCGCGGCACCCGCGAGGTGCTGCACGTGCTGGACGGCGCCGTGATCGTCCGGGTCGACGGCCGGGACCACCCCGTCCGCGCCGGCGAGACCATCGAGTTTCACGCCGACCGGGAACACGGCTACCGCAACGACACCGACGAGCCGACCCGGCTGATGATGGTGACGGTCACCCCGTCGGGCGAGTGGGACCGCCGAACGCGATCACGCCGGCCGCGTCAGGAATGAGCGACCGGCGTGCTGCGGGGAGGATCAGGCCGACTTCTCCTCGCGGTCCCGCCGGGCCCGACGCCCGGTGAACTCGCGCGGAACGATCGTCGGGTTGACGTTCTCCAGGACCACCTCGCGGGTGATCAGCACCCGGGCGGCGTCCGGGTTGCTCGGCACCTCGTACATCGCGGAGAGAAGGACCTCCTCGATGATGGCCCGCAGACCACGGGCACCGGTGCCGCGCAGCATCGCCTGGTCGGCGATCGCCTCCAGTGCCGGCTCGTCGAACTCCAGCTCGACCCCGTCCAGCTCGAAGAGCCGCTGGTACTGCCGGACCAGGGCGTTGCGCGGCTCGGTGAGGATGCGGACCAGGGCGCTGCGGTCCAGGCTGCGCACGTTGGTGATCACCGGGAGCCGGCCGACGAACTCGGGGATCAACCCGAACTTGAGCATGTCTTCCGGCATGACCTGGCTGAAGATGTCATCGGTCGACCGCTCGGACACCGACCGGAGCCGGGCACCGAAGCCGGTGCCGCCCTGACCGGTGCGGGACTCGATGATCTGATCCAGACCGGCGAACGCGCCACCGCAGATGAACAGCACGTTGGTGGTGTCGATCTGGATGAACTCCTGGTGCGGGTGCTTACGACCGCCCTGCGGCGGCACGTTGGCAACCGTGCCTTCCAGCATCTTGAGCAGCGCCTGCTGCACACCCTCGCCGGAGACGTCCCGCGTGATCGACGGATTCTCCGACTTACGGGCGATCTTGTCGACCTCGTCGATGTAGATGATGCCGGTCTCGGCGCGCTTGATGTCGTAGTCGGCGGCCTGGATCAGCTTGAGGAGGATGTTCTCCACGTCCTCGCCGACGTAGCCCGCCTCGGTCAGCGCCGTGGCGTCCGCGATGGCGAACGGGACGTTCAACATCCGGGCGAGCGTCTGCGCCAGGTGGGTCTTGCCGCACCCCGTCGGACCGAGCAGCAGGATGTTGGACTTGGCCAGCTCGACGGCGTCACTGCCGGAGCCCGGCGCACCGGCCGCCTCGGCCTGGATGCGCTTGTAGTGGTTGTAGACCGCGACCGCGAGCGCCTTCTTGGCCTGGTCCTGCCCGACGACGTAGTTGTCGAGGAACTGGCAGATCTCCATCGGCTTGGGAAGCTCTTCCCACTTCACCTCGCCGGACTCGGCCAACTCCTCTTCGATGATCTCGTTGCAGAGATCGATGCACTCGTCGCAGATGTAGACCCCAGGGCCCGCGATGAGCTTCTTCACCTGCTTCTGCGACTTACCGCAGAAGGAGCATTTCAGTAGGTCGCCGCCGTCACCGATCCGTGCCACCTACGTTCTCCCTGCACTCATCGGCCGGAGACCCGGCCCTGACCTGCGGACGCTGCGCTCCGTCCGGCTCCGTTCACCCCGCCGGCCCAACCGGCGAAGCGGTACGGACCCGACGTTACCCGCTGACGGGGCATTCTCCGACCCCCAAAACGGGTGTGTCAGAGGTCGGCCGGGAACTTCACGCCCCGGCCAACCTCTGACCCGGTACTGCTCAGCTAGCCGCGTTGGCGGCCAGCAGGCCCTTCTTGCGGCTGGTCAGGATCGTGTCGACCAGCCCGTACTCCTTGGACTCCTCGGCCGTCATGATCTTGTCACGGTCGATGTCCTTGCGAACCTGCTCGATCGGGCGGTTGCAGTGGCGGGACAGCATGTCCTCCAGCTGCGTCCGCATCCGCAGGATCTCTCGGGCCTGGATCTCGATGTCCGAGCCCTGCCCGTAGCCGCCCTCGGTGGCCGGCTGGTGGATGATGATCCGCGAGTTCGGCAGAGCCATCCGCTTACCCGGCGTACCCGCCGACAACAGCACCGCCGCCGCGCTGGCGGCCTGCCCGAGGCAGACCGTCGAGATGTCCGGGCGGACGTACTGCATGGTGTCGTAGATCGCCGTCATGGCCGTGAACGAGCCACCGGGCGAGTTGATGTACATGATGATGTCGCGGTCCGGGTCGGTGCCCTCCAGCGTGAGCAGCTGGGCCATCACGTCGTTGGCCGACGCGTCGTCCACCTGCACACCGAGGAAGATGATCCGGTCCTCGAAGAGCTTGTTGTACGGGTTCGACTCCTTGACCCCGTACGACGTGCGCTCGACGAACGACGGCAGAACGTAGCGGTTGTGCACGGCCGCGAACTGGGGCGGCAAGCTCAGATCGGTCATCGTCAGCTCCTCAGCTCAGGGTCCCGGCGCCATCCGGAACCTGAGCGGCCCCGATGATCACCTTGTCGATGAAGCCGTAGTCCATGGCCTCCTGGGCGGTGAACCAACGGTCCCGGTCCGAGTCCGCCTCGATCTGCGACTGGCTCTGGCCGGTGTGGTGCGCGACCCGCTCCTGGAACATCCGCTTCGTGTAGAGCATCTGCTCCGCCTGGATGGCGATGTCGGACGCCGTACCGCCCAGGCCACCGGACGGCTGGTGCATCATGATCCGGGCGTGCGGCAGCGCGTACCGCTTGCCCTTGGTGCCCGCGCAGAGCAGCAGCTGGCCCATCGAGGCAGCCATGCCCATCGCCACGGTCGACACGTCGTTGTCGATGAACTGCATGGTGTCGTAGATCGCCATGCCGGAGTAGACCGAGCCACCCGGCGAGTTGATCCACAGGTTGATGTCGCGGTCCGGGTCCTCCGCGGCGAGCAGCAGCAGCTGCGCGCAGATGCGGTTGGCGACCTGGTCGGTCACCTCACTGCCCAGGAAGATGATGCGCTCCTTGAGCAACCGGTTGTAGACCGAGTCGTCGAGGTTGCCAATGGAGTCGCCACCGCGCGCGTCAATCGCCCGGAGCGACTTCTTGGGGATGTGCATGTCGGTCATGGCAGCCCTTCGCTCTCCGTACCGTCTTTCCCGACACTAACCGCTGTGCGGGGCGGCAGAGTCCCGGTCGGGGCACTGTTCGCTCTCAGCGCAGCTGTGTCGGGCGCACCCGCGGCGCGGGCGTCCGGGCATACCCCGGAATGGATTCGGCCGCCGTCCACCGCGCAGCGGCGGACGGCGGCCGCACCCGACGATCAGTGCTCGTGGTTGTGCTCCGCCTCGTTGGCGGCGCGCAACGCGTCCAGGGTGACCTCGTTGCCGGCCGAGTCCTTGATCGTGATGCGCTCCATGACGGCCGCGAGCGCCTTGCCCCGCCGCACGTCACCGAAGACCGCCGCGGCGGCGCCGGAGCGCACCAGCTGGTCGTAGTACTGCTGCGGAGCCATCCCGGCGCGCTGCGCCCGGTGCACGATCTCGTGCCCGAACTCGTCGTCGGAGACCTGCACGTCCTCGGCGTCGGCCAGCGTGTCCAGCAGGAGCTGCACCTTGACGCCCTCGGTCGCCGCCTCGGTCAGCTCGGCGTCGATCTGCTCCTCGGTCTTCTCCTCGGCGGCCAGGTACTCCTCCAGGGAGGCGCCGATCCGCTCCAGCTGGTCGACCATCGCCT
Source organism: Micromonospora sp. NPDC050695 (assembly GCF_040654415.1). NCBI lineage: Bacteria > Bacillati > Actinomycetota > Actinomycetes > Micromonosporales > Micromonosporaceae > Micromonospora > Micromonospora sp. NPDC050695. The sequence continues at coordinate 56,955 of NZ_JBFAHZ010000034.1, read as the reverse complement.
GCTTGCGGCTGGCGACCTCCTCGCGGACGACGCCCTCCGGCGCCGGCACCTCGGCGGCCTCGACCAGCTGCACCAGGGCCTTGTCCCGAGCGGCGTAGATCTGCTCGACCTGCTTGCCCTGGGTGACCCGCGCCCGCAGGTCGCCGCGCAGCTCCTCGATCGTGTCGAACTCGCTGGCCATCTGGGCGAACTCGTCGTTCAGCTCCGGCAGCTCCTTCTCCTTGACCGTGCGCACGGTCACCGCCACGTCGGCGTCGCGGCCGGCGAAGTCGCCGCCGACCAGTTGGGTGGTGAAGGTGGTGTCCTCACCGGCGGCGAGGCCCACCACGGCCTCGTCGAGGCCCGGCAGGAGCTGCTTGCTGCCCACCTCGTGGGAGATGTTGCTGGCCTGGCCGCCCGGCACGTCCTCGCCGTCGACGGTGGCGTTCAGGTCGATCTGCACGTAGTCACCCTCGGCGGCCGCCCGCTCGACGGTCTTGAGGGTGGCGAACCGCTCCCGCAGGTTCTTCAGCTGCTCGTCGATCTCGCTCTCGTCGATCTGCAGCTCGTCGACGGTCACCTCGATGGTGTTCGCGTCGGGCAGAGTGATCTCCGGGCGGACGTCGACCTCGGCGGTGAAGTTCAGCGAGTCACCGTCGTTGAACTCGGTGATCTCGACCTCGGGACGCCCCAGCGTCTTCAGGTCGTGCTCGCGCACCGCGGCGAGGATGTTCTCCGGGATGGCGTCCTGGACCGCCTCGTTGAGGACGGTGCCCCGGCCCACCCGCTGGTCGATGACCGCGGTCGGCACCTTGCCCCGACGGAAGCCGGGAACCTGGACCTGCGAACCGATCTCCCGGTACGCCTTCTTGAGGCTCGGCTCGAGCTCGACGAACGGCACCTCGATGGCGAGCCGCACGCGCGTCGGGCTCAGAGTCTCGACGGTGCTCTTCACAGGCGTACTCCTTGACGGATCTCAGTTGAGTCTGGGCGTGATTCAGCCCATCGAGTGTAGGCGAGCCGGCCTGACGCACCGGCAGCGCCCGGGACCGCGCGCTGCCGGGACGACCCGGCGGCGGACGACAGTCGGGGTGGCGGGATTTGAACCCACGGCCCCTCGCTCCCAAAGCGAGTGCGCTACCAAGCTGCGCCACACCCCGTGGCGACGTGCAGTCTATGCCGTCGACGCGCCTGAGGCGGTGCCGGGGCCGCACCCACCCGGACACAATCCCCCGAAAGCCCGCAAGCGTCCGCTGCAAGATCCGCGCAACGTCCCGGATGTAGTGGCCTCCGGGCGGGCGAAGACCACTACATCCCGGATGTTGTGTGGATCTTGCGCCGGGCCGGGTGGCGCGGCTGCGCGGTCGGCAGAGTGATTGGGTACGCTGTCCGCGCGCCCCGTTTCGGCGGGGCCGAGCGCGGGCGTAGCTCAATGGCAGAGCTTCAGTCTTCCAAACTGACGGTGCGGGTTCGATTCCCGTCGCCCGCTCCACGAATTCCGGCCCAGGTCAGCGGCACAACCGCCGCGCCTGGGCCGTTCTCGTTTTAGTCGTCTTTGATCTTGCGTGCCAGTAGCGTGCCAGTAGCGCTGGCCGTGCCGTCCGAGGCGGGATCGCGTGCCGGTCGCTCGGCCTTCCCGCCCTTGGCTGCCTTGCGAGCCGCCGGCTTCTCCTCGGGCGCGTTCTTCTTGGCCGCCTTGCGTGCCGCCGGCTTCTGCTTGGGCGCGTTCTTCTTGGCCGCCTTCTCCGTGGCCGGCTTGTCCTTGGCCGCCTTGTTCTTGGGCTTGCTCGCCTTGGCCGGTGTCGCCGCCTGCTTCGTCTGCTTGACGATGCGGCGGTCCATCGCGTCGGCGATCTCCCGGTCCCGCTCGCTGTTCGCGTGCTGGTAGACCAGCGCCGCGCGCATGCTCGCGTGGCCCATCCGGTGCATCAGGTCCCGGGTGCTGGCCCCGGTCGCCGCCGCCAGGTTGTTGCCCGTGTGCCGCAGGTCGTGAAAGTGGAACCCCGCCGGCATGCCAGCCGCCCGCAGCGCCGCCGCCCAGCCGACCGCCCGCCGGAAGTTGCCGGAACGCAGCACCGCCCCTTGTCCCCGGTGAAGACCAACGCCTCCGGCCCCTCCCCCACGAACTCGGCCAGGTGTTCGGCCAGCACCGTCCGCGCCGCCGCCGGCAGCGTCACCACCCGGTTCCCGGCCTCCGACTTCGGCGGCCCGAACTCCATCCGGTTACGCAACGCCGCCAGCTTGCGCGGCACCCGCACCGTGCCCGCCGCCAGGTCGACGTCGCCGCGCCGCAGCGCCGCCAGCTCACCCCAGCGCAGCCCGGAGAACGCGGCGACGATCACCAGCGCGGAGAACCGGGCCGGCATCCGTTCGGCGAGCGCGAGCACCTGGGCGACGGTCGCCACCGGCCGCTCCGGCGTGTGATAGCGGTCATAGCCGGGGATGCGGCACGGGTTCTGCCGAATCAGCTCGTCTTCCTTGGTGGCGGTGTTAAGGATCGCCCGCAGGAGTGAGTACGCCTTGACCGCCTGCGGCTCGGTGGTGCCGCCGCCGAGCAGCGTCCTGCGCCAGGTACGGATGGTCTGCGGCTTGATCGCGCCCAGGGCAAGCGCGCCGAGGTGCGGGCAGATGTGCAGCCGGAACAGGTCTTCGTAGTTCTCCCGGCTACGCGGCTGGAGCTTACGTTCGGCGATCCACTTGCGGCCGTACGCGTCGAGCTTGATCTCTCCCGCCTCGGGGGCCGACCACTCCCCCTGATGATCTCGGACTCCGTCACGGTCAGCCACTTCGCCGCCTGACGCTCGGTCTCGAAGGTGTGCGGTGCCTTCCGCTCCAGCCCATCCGGGCCGACGTAGCGCGCCTGGTACCGCCCGGACGGGAGGCGACGCACGTTGCCGAAACGCCGCCGACCCTTGCTCGCCGCCATCAAGGGGCCGCGCAAGCGCGGCCCGCCCGCCGCACTCGGCCTGCTGGCGGCCTCCGGCCGGCATCGGCCGGCGCGGCGGGCAGTTCCCGGTTCAGGTCGTCACGCCCGAGGTGAACTGATCGCGGCTTCGATGCGCAGCCCGATCCCGGTGGCGACGAGGAAGCCCGCCAGGACGTGCGGCTCGGCCGACCCGGGGTCGCTCGCCAGCGTGATGACAGAGACCAGCAGTCCGGCGAGCAGAGCCAGGTTGCCGACGACCCGGATTGTGGAGGCGTGTCTCGCAGCGAGGTTCATCCGCCGGACCGTACCGAAGGCTCGCCGCCACCGCTGTCCTGATCTGCACTCGCCAGCGCGGTAGGGACGATCGCGGGGTGGTCGGCCGCCGTCGAGGTCGGGGCGATCGACTGCCGCGCCGCTACGCGGCTTGCCACCGGTGATACCGGCTCGGCCGGTCGATGACCGCCAGGAGCCGATGGGATCGGCGCACGCGAAGCCCTGGCGCTACGAGACGTCGAACAGTCGTAGGCCGTCTTACTCGGCGAAGTCGGCGTAGTCCTTGCCGTTGAAGGTCGCCAGCGGCAGCCGGTCGACCAGGCAGCAGGCCGCGATCCAGGAGTCATTCGTCGGGCGGGGCCGCCCCCGGTGCTGTGCCCGCGCCTGAAGCTGCCCCCAGGTCGTCGCTACCGCCTCATCGAAGGGCAACAGGACCACGCCGGATCGCCACTGCGCGAGGTCAGCCAGCTTGCGCGGCCCCCAGCTCCGCAGCGCGGTCCACTTGGTCAGCTCGCCAAGCGTGACGAACGTGATACACAACGTCTTACCGGCCAGCCGGGCACGAAGCCGGTCAGGCAGGCGACCACGCAGGATCGCCGACGCGACGTCGGTATCCAGGACGACCAGGCTCACGCGACGCTGGCCCGCCGAGAGGCGTACAGGTCGGCGAGGAACTCGTCCAACTCGTCGTCGGACTCGAACAGGCCCGGCCGGGCCAGGTCGTCGACGGAGGCGACCGGCTGCACACCCTGCCGGCGGGCCAACTCCTCTGCGGGCACATGCTCAGCGGTCGGCCACTCGGGCATCCGCTCGGCGCTGCTCGACATCACGACCCACCTCCTGCACCACACACCGCCGACCATTGTCGCACGGTCAGCACCGGCACCACCGGCACTCAGCCGCGCGGAGAGCCGGCGATACGGCAAGCTGCCCCCGGGCCAGAATGGCCGGGGGCGGTAACCCGGACCACCGCGCGGTCGTGCCAGCCATGTGCCGGTAACCCGTGTGCGAAGGGGTCGAGAGCGGTCATGATCGGGCACCCCGACACCGACTCTGACCAGGCGATCCAGGCAGTTCACGACAGTCGAGAACGATCTTCCAAACTGACGGTGCGGGTTCGATTCCCGTCGCCCGCTCCACTCACGAAGGCCCAGGCGGACCGCATGATCGCGGCGCCTGGGCCGTTCGCTTCTCCCCGGCCCGTGCCCGGCTCCGGCGTGTGGTGGCTCGGACGTGCCGGTCACCGACGACCGGCCGGGCCTCCCCGATGCCGCTACCAGACGATGACGCCGCCGTGCACCGCCCTGGCGCGCTCCACGGCGTGCCGCACGTTGGTCAGGTAGTGCAGGACGCGATCCGGGTCGAGCCCGGTCGCGGCGGCCAGGTGCTCGACGTTCTCGGCCAGGAGGACGCACTCCTGCTCGAAGGCGTCGAGCTGGCCGGGCAGGACCTGGAGATTCCCCCGGTTCTCGACCGTGATGTCAGCGAGTTGCGGCAGGAACCTCGCGCCGAGACGCCGAACGGCCGCGGAACCCCACAGGTCGTGACGAAAGCGTTCAGCCCCCACCCCGGTGCTGGTGCCCGGCGGATCCGCGACGACATCGCGACCGGCGTAGGCGTCGTCGTCCGGTACCCACACGGAGATGTCGAGGCTCATGTCCACACTCCCTATGTCCAGCATCAGCGCGCTGAACTGTCGCACGGATCCGCTGCCCAGCCTTCGAGGCGCTGCGCCCAGTACACCTGGCCGTCGGATCCCAGGTAGACCATGGCCAACAACAGGTCCGTCATCGCGCTCGGTGCCGTAGCGGCCCCGGACAGTGAATCATGCCGCCGAGGTGAGCGGAGGGACGCGGCCAGTCACTTCAGGTGGAACCGTTCGTCGACCGCGAGGGCCGCCAACTGCGGCACGGAGAACGGCAGCGTCGTCAACCCCGGCCGGGTCTCGTCGAGCTTCGCGCCCTGCGCAACGAACACCACCACACCGTCCGGGTGCCGGTACGCCGACCACTGGTCGAGCCGGTCGTCACCGTCCGGCCGGACCACCACGCCGACCTTCGCCGCCCCGACCGTCTCGACCTGACACTCGCCCTGCATGCCCCAGAACTGCCGGGCCAACGCGCACGCGTCGTCGGGTAGCTGGTTGCCGCCGTCGTGCACCTCGACGACCAGGCGCCCGGTGCCCTCCTTCTGGGCCACGGCGACCGAGGTCAGGTAGCTCCACAGGTCGACGCCGTTCACCGTGTCCTCGAACTGCGCCTGGTGGGTCCGTAGTGTCCGCTGGTCGGCGGGCTGGTTCACCGGATCCTCGGGCGCGGTCCAGCCGGCGGGCACGACCCCGACGACCTCGTCGAGCAGCCGTACCCCCTGGTCGTACTTCGAGCCGGCCCGCGCGGTCCGGTCCTCCTGCGGTCGACCGTCCGGACCGGTCGGCCACGCCTGCTTGGAGTGGGTCGGGACGGCCTGTGGGCCGCCGGCCGCCGGCTGGTAGACCTCACCGTCGGGGGCGCCCACGGCCGCGAAGCCGGCGACCGCCAGGACCACCGCCGCCGAACCGGCGCACACCCAGGCGGTACGACGGCGGGCGAGCACCCGGCGGCCCGCTCCGAGTACGGCTGCCGTACTCAGTGGTGGTGGCGAGGTGGCGTCCGCCATCTCGCGGCGCAGCGCCTCGCGCAGGTCTTCTCCGTTCATCGTTCCCCCAACTCGATCCCGCTGTGTGTGGATGCCAGGAGGCCGCGCAGCGTGTCCAGTCCGCGTGCCGCCTGGCTCTTCACCGTCCCGGCCGAGCACTCCAACAGTGCCGCCGTGTCCTCGACGGACAGGTCCTCCCAGTAGCGGAGAACCAGCACCGCCCGCTGGCGCGGTGCCACGGAGGCCAACGCCCGCAGCAGCACCAGACGGTTCTCCGGCGAGTCGGGTGGTGCCGCCCACCCGTTCACGCCGCCACCAGCCGCGGCGCCGCTCGTCGAGAAACGTCCGGATCAGGATCTGCCGCACGTAGGTGTCGAGCACCTCATGGCGGGAGACCCGGTGCCAGACCAGGTAGAGCTTCACGAACGCGGTCTGGACCAGGTCCTCCGCACGGTGCCAGTCGCCGCACAGCAGGTACGCCGTGCCGCGCATCGCGTCCGACCTCGCCGCGAAGTAGTCGGCGAACGCCGCGTCGCGATCGCTCATCCAGACCTCCCATCCCCGATTCGAGATAGTCACGCCGGGTCCGGCCCGGCGGGTTGCATCGCAGAAGGAAGAACTCCGCGCACCGGACGTCGGTTGTGCCCCAACCCGTGCTGACCGCGATCACGTCCCTTGACAGGTGTCGATCTGTGCACTGGTGTAAGAACCAAGCACATCGACGTCCGTCACAGGAGGGCACATGATCGTCCGACGACGGTGGACGGCTGCCGCCACCACAGCGATCCTGATCAGCGCGGTGCTGCCCCATCCCGGTCCCGCAGCGGCGGCACCCGCCAATCCGGCCACACCGATCACCCTGACCGCCACCGAGACCGCGCTGGTCCAGGTGCGGCTGCGCGACCAGGCCCAACTCGACCGGCTCGTCGCCACCGGCGCCGATCTGGCCAACCGGCCCCGGGCACGGGACGGCCGGATCGTCGCCGACCTCGTGCTGACCGGCGCCCAACTCGCCGACCTGACCGCCCAGGGCGCGACGGCCGTGCGGATCGTGCAGCGCGCCGGGGACGGCAGCCGGCACTACGCCGAGAGCATCCGCGCGGCACAGGCCCGTACCGCCGCCGGGCTGCGCGCGCCGGCCGCCGGGCAGCGGACGACCACCGCCGCGGCGGTCGACACGCTCCAGGTGCAGCAGGCGTACTGGTGGACCACCGGCGGGCAGACCTTCCTCCAGGCCCAGGTGGCCACCACCGCCACCGACGACCCGGACGTCGAGATCACCGTCAGCTGGCGAACCGCCGACGGTGCCACCGGTTCGTTCCCGCTGTACCGGTTCGAGGACTCCGGCGAGTACCAGTACCACTACGCGCTCCCCCAACCGGTGCCGAGCCGGCCGGTCCAGCTGACCGCCACCTCCAGCCTCGGCGGGGTCAGCCGCGTGGTCACACCGGCGCTCTGGCCGAACGCCACCCCGCCGCCGCTGCCCACCGGGTACCAGCGGGACTTCATCGACGCGTACCTGACGCCGATCGACATCCAGGCGCGGATCAAACGGCTCGCCCGGCAGTACCGGGACCTGGTGGACGTGATCGACCTGCCGAACAAGACCCAGGGGTACCGGCGCACCGCCGTCGCGTACCTGGGTGACCCGGCGGTCGCCGCCGTTTTGGTCGAGTCGGTGCGCTTCGGTGACCAGGGCATGAACGGTGTGCAGGTGCGCACGGTCGACCCCGGCCGACCCGACCGGCCGCTGACCGTCGGCTACCGCGACCGCGTCCTCACCGTGACGCTGGCCACCGACGCCGCCGGCAAGACGGTGAGCACCACCGACGACGTGGCGGCGGCCATCAACGCCCGGCAGGCGAGCCGCTTCCGGGCCACCGTCGAGGACGGCTCCGCCGGCCTGCCGATGCCGGTCACCGGGCCGGCCCGGCTCGATGACGGCCTGCAGGGCACCGAGGTGCCGGCACGGCCGTGGACGGTGCAGGCGCTGCGCCTCGGCGTACACCGCGACGGCTCCCGGGTCGGCGTGCTCGCGTACTCCCAGGAACACGCCCGGGAGTGGGCCACGCCACTGGTGACGCTGGAGTTCGCCGAGCGGATGCTGGCCAACGCCCGCACCGACCCGGCCACCCGTGAGCTGCTGGAGCAGGTCGACGTCTTCGTCATCCCGACGGTCAACCCGGACGGGGCGAACTACTCGTTCAACGACTTCCCCATGCAGCGCAAGAACATGGTCAACCACTGCACCGGGCCGGCCCGCGACCCGCGCTACCGCACCTCGTGGGGCGTCGACGTCAACCGCAACTACACCGTCGGTTCCTCCTTCGACGGCTACGTGGGCGCCAGTGCCAACTGCCTGTCCGGCACCTACGCGGGCACCGGAGAGCTGTCCGAGGCGGAGAGCCGCAACGTGGTCGCGCTCGCCCAGAACCACCCGAACATCGAGTTCGCGATGAACGTGCACTCCTACGGCGGGTACTTCATGTGGCCGCCGGGGGCGTACCGGGCCGACGGGCGGATCACCCTGCCCCGGCCGTCGATCGACGAGTCGACGCTGTTCCTGAGCAGCGCCCGGCGGATCGTCGGCGCCATCGCGCAGGAGCGCGGCACCGTCACCTGGCCGTCACAGACCGGGCCGGTCGCCGACGTGCTCTACTCCGCCGCCGGGAACTCGGCCGACCAGCTCTACTACGAGCTGGGCATCTTCGCCTGGGACTTCGAGGTCGGCAACGACCGGTGGAACCCGGCCACCGAGGAGTGGGAGAGCGTCGGGTTCCAGCCGCCCTACGACGAGGCGCACGCCGAGTCCCAGGAGTACGCCGGCGGGCTCGTCGAACTGGTCCGGGTGGCCCGCGACTACGCCGCCGCGCAGCCCCCCGCGGGCTGAGGTCGTACCGCAGACGGACCGGCTGGCCACGGATGAATCGCGGCCAGCCGGGTAAGCAGCGGCCTTGCCTGGTGGGGAAACGACCGGGTGCACGGGCGGGCGGCCCCAGAGCCGACCCGCCCGTGCGCGCGCCGGTCAGTTCGAGGAGATCCAGTTCCAGGCGGAGACGACCCACTCGGTCTGCTGGAGCCACGCCACGCCGAGGCCGACGAGGAAGACGGCGGTCGCCAGGTGCGCGCCGCGCGCACCGCGCCGGACCCGCCCCATCTGACGCTCCAGCACCACCCGGCCGACCAGCCGCGACAACGCGAACAGGCCGACCGCGACCAGCAGGCTCAACACGAGCACCAGCAGCGGGCCGGACAGGTCACCCCCGCCGGAGAGCGCCCAGATCCCCCAGCACACGAACGCGAAGAGCCCGGCCGCCGTACTCCACTCACCGCCGCGTCGCAGCTGCGCCATCCGCCAGCCCAACGGGCGGCGCGGCGCCGGCTCACCCGGCCAGCCGGTGCCGGTCGGCTCCTGCTCGACCACCGGGAACGGTTCGGTGCGCGTGCGCGGCTGACCCACCGGGGCCACCCCCCGCCGGAAACCGTCGCGCTGCGGCGGCACCCCGACGCCGGCCTGCGGTGGCACCTCCACGGTCCGCTCCGCCCACGGCTGCGTCTGGTCTGCCATCTCGTCCTCCCCCTGACCGACGGCACCACCACCGCCTGAATCCGAGGGTAGCCAGACCCCACACCGGCCGCCGACCCGGCACGACGGCGCCGGATCCCCGCCGGCGGGGTACGGTCGGCTGATGGGTGACTCGGACCGACGACGACGGCGGCTACGCCACCATTCCGACGCCGACCCGGGCGGGCGGGGTGCCGACGGCTCGACGGCCAGCACGGCCGGAGTGCACGACGGTGACGAGCCGCCGCCCCGCCGCCGAGGTCACGGCGGCGACGAGCGCGACGGCGAACGGGGACTGCGCGGGCTGGTCGGCTCCGGCTCGTCGCAGGTGGGGCTGAGCGCCGCGCTGCGGGCCCGCGACGCGGCACGCCCCACCGACGACGACCTGGCCGAGGCGGATGCCCGGGTGGCGGTCGTCCGGCGCAACTGGGTGCCCCGTGAGGACCTGCCCCGCTCGCCGCGCTGAGCCGTCCCGGTCAGGGCAGGTCGGGCAGCTGCCGGGTCCGCTCGTACTCGGCCACCTGGTTGATCCGCCGGGCATGCCGGTCGTTGCCGGAGAACGGCGTGCTCAGGAACGCCTCGACGATGCCGGTGGCCTCGTCCAGGGTGTGCTGGCGGGCGCCGACCGCGACCACGTTCGCGTCGTTGTGCTGCCGGGCCAGCTGGGCGGTCTCGACGCTCCAGGCCAGCGCGGCACGAACCCCGGCGACCTTGTTCGCGGCGATCTGCTCACCGTTGCCGGAGCCACCGATGACCACACCGAGGCCGGTCTCGTCGGCCACCACCCGGTCGCCGGTGTGCAGGCAGAACGTCGGGTAGTCGTCGTCCGGGTCGTAGCTGTGCGGGCCGACGTCGACGACGTCGTACCCCTGCTTGGCCAGGTGGTTGGCCAGGTGCACCTTCAACTCGAAACCGGCGTGATCGGATCCCAGGTAGACGCGCATACCGGGCAGTCTGTCAGGCCCCGCTCTCCGACGTCGCGGGGGCGGCGTCGGAGAGCCGGGTTCGTCACACGGTCGGGTCGGCGGTCACTCAGCGGGGCAGTTCGGCGACCACCAGGCCGCCGCGCGCCTTCGGGGTGAACCAGGTGCTCTTGCGGGGCATCTTCTCCCGGGCCAGGTTCACCGCGACGAAGTCCTCCACGGTCACCGGCGCGATCAGGATGGCCAGCTCGGCCCGCCCGGCGTCGACCTCACCGGTGAGCCAGCTCGCCGGGTAGTCCCCGCCGACGTACGTGATCCGCTTGTCGCCCGGGTCCAGGCCCAGCGCGTCACGCAGCAGCAGCCGCTCGACGAGGGCGTGGTCCAGGTTCTCCAGGCGGCCGGCGGCGGTGGCGGGCAGGCGCACCGCGTACCCCTGGCCGGCCAGCCGGAGGTGGACGGCGCCGCCGCTGGTCGGGACCTCGACCGGGCCGTCGATCGGCTCGACCTCGGTGCCCGCCGCGCGCAACCGGTCCAACAGCTCGTCCGGGGTGGTGGTCAGCTCGCTGACCAGCCGGTTGTACGGCTGGATGGCCACCGACGCGGGCGTGGTCACCACGGCCAGGAAGCGCGGCAGCCCGCCGGTCTGGGCGGCCAGGCTGCGGTGGTTGCCGTCGGCGACGACCAGCTCACCGCCACCGGCCAGGGCGGTCAGCGCCTCCTGCTCCGGGCCGGGGCCGAGCAGCCAGATGGCGTGCGTGCGCCCCGCCTGGTCGGTGTCCGTGGCGGCGGGCGCGCCGCCCGCGTCGGTCGCCGCCGCCAGCGCGGCGTGCAGCTCGTCGCCACATCCGGTCTGCAGCAGGAGTACGGGGGACAGCAGGTGACCGAGCGCCTCGGCGAGCGCCACCCGCTCCCGCACCTTGGCGATGAACACGTCTTCGTTGCGGATGACCAGGCCCGGCTCGTCGGCCCGGGTGGAGATCTGGTCGGTGTCCACCATCGCGAACAGCCCGTACGCCGGCGACTCGCCCGGGGCGCTGATCCGGTAGAGCACCACCACCTGCTCGGCGGGGGTGTAGCTGCCGTCGGCCTTGGCCTCGGCGAGGCGGGCCACCGCGTCCGGCAGCGCGTCGAGGAAGGACTTCCCCGCGCTCTCCGGTGCCCGGTGCGGCATCTCGATGCCGAGGGCACTGTGCGGGTTCGCCTCGATGATCGCGGTGATCTCCGCGTCGTCGGCGAACTCGTCGTAGTTCTGCGCGCCGGTGCCGCCAGTGGTGATCCAGGCCCGGGTGATCGGGTGCACGACCGTCATGCCCGCTGACGCTACCGGCGACGGCCGCGCCGACGACGGGGACCCGCGCAGCGTCCACCAGATGAAAGCGCCGCGACGGCGGCGCGCCGGTCAGCCGGCCCGGCCCGAGGTGCCCCGGCGGTGCCGACCGGCGACGGCGGGCCCGCCGTTGCCCCTGCGGCCGGTCGTGGCCGGTCCGGTGCCCGCGTTACGGCGGGGCGACGCGGGCGGCCCGGGCACCGGACGCTCCGGGGGCGGCGCCGGCACCGGCCGCGGGTTCAGCGGCGGTGTCGGCACCGGTCGCGGCGTCGTCGGCGCGGGCGGGGGCGGCGCCGGCTCGGCCGGCGCGGCCGCCGACGGGAGGACCGGAGCCGGCGGTACGGCCACCGACGGAAGGTCCGCAGCCGGCGGTACGAACGTGAGGACCGGTGCCGCGGGCGGCGTGGGAGCCAGGAGCGATGCCGACAGGTCGGCGGGCGTGTCCTCGGCGGGCGGGGTCAGGCGGGAGGTCACCGGCACCCGGGCCACGCCGACCACGATGGGCGGGGCGAGCAGGTCCACCACGTGGGCGGGGAGGTCGGGGCGGACCGTCGGCCAGCGGGAGTCGTCGACCGACCAGTAGGCCGCGCCGGGAGTCTCGATCACCCCCTGCCGGGTCAGCTGATCGTCACCGGACGCACGGTGCTTGGCCATCGGGAATGCCTCCACGAGCTGCGGGGTGCGGCCCTGCGGGTCGCTGCGGCGGACACCGAGGGAAACGACGCCGCCCGCCCACCGGTGACGCCGCAACCGCGTCCGGCCTCGCAGCCGCACCCGGCGTCCGACACGACGCGCCCCCACCCGGACGACCGACGGTGTCCGGACGGGGGCGCGTGGCGGGCGGCGCTCAGTCGAAGATCGGGCCCTGCTCCCGGGTGCGCTTCAGCTCGTAGAAGCCCGGGGTGCCGGCGACCAGCAGGACACCGTCCCAGAGTCGACCGGCGGCCTCCCCCTTCGGGGCGGGCGTGATCACCGGGCCGAAGAACGCGACCGGGCTGCCGTCCGGGCCGGGCGCGTGCACGACCGGGGTGCCGACGTCCTGCCCGACCGGGCGCATACCCGCCTCGTGGCTGGCCCGCAACGCCTCGTCGTACTCGGTGCTGTCGGCGGCCGCGGCCAGCGCCGGGTCCAGGCCGGCCTCGGTCAACGCGGCCACGTAGAGCTCCGGGCCCCGCTCCTGCTTGTCGAGGTGGATCCGGGTGCCCAGCGCGGTGTAGAGCGGGCGCAGGACGTCACTGCCGTACCGCTGCTCGGCGGCGATGCAGATCCGCACCGGCCCCCAGGCGGTGCTCAGGAACGTCTTGTAATCCTCGGGCAGCTCGTCCCGGCCCTCGTTCAGCACGGCCAGGCTCATCACGTGGAAGCGGATGTCCACGGGCCGGGCCTGCTCGACCTCGAGCAGCCAGCGGGACGTGATCCACGCCCACGGGCAGGCCGGGTCGAACCACATGTCGGCGGTGACGCGATCGGTCACGGTGCGATCCCTTCGCGGCGGAGTTGCGCCGGCGATCCGGCGTCTTGGGGAATCTTCACCCCGCGTCCGGTCCACCGGCACCCGAATCGGACCGTGACCTCGACCACCGCCGGATGCACGTCCATGGAAGACTCGGATCCGAACCGCCGCCACGAGCGGCCGGCAGACGGGCGCCGCCGGGCGTACGGCGAGATGTGGGATGGAGACAAACAGTGCCGGGAGTGCGCAACCTGACGCAGGTCGAGGCTACCGAGCGGGCACGCCTGCTCGACGTGACCGGGTACGACATCAGTCTGGACCTGTCGACCGCCGTGCTGGCCGCCGACGGCCGCACCTTCCGGTCGACGACCGAGGTCCGGTTCCGCTGCGCCGAGCCGGGCGCGAGCACGTTCATCGAGCTGGCCGCCGAGACGGTGCGCTCCGCCACACTGAACGGCGCCCCGGTCGACCTCGCCGACTGGTCGGCCGAGAAGGGCCTCACCCTGTCCGGGCTGGACAGCGACAACACCCTGGTGGTCGACGCGGACTTCGGCTACTCCAACAGCGGGCAGGGTCTGCACCGCACCGTCGACCCGGTGGACGGCGAGACGTACCTCTACAGCCAGTTCGAGACGGCCGACGCGCAGCGGGTGTTCGCCTGCTTCGACCAGCCCGACCTGAAGAGCGTCTACACCTGGCACGCGACGGTGCCGGCGCACTGGCGGGTGGTGTCCAACATGCCGGTACGGGCCGAGGAGGCGGTCGGTGAGGGGCTCAAGACCCTGCACTTCGCCGAGTCGCCCCGGATGAGCACCTACATCACGGCGCTCTGCGCCGGGCCGTACCACGAGGTGCGCGACACCCACGACGGCATCGACCTGGGGGTGTTCTGCCGCGCGTCGATGGCCCGCTACCTGGACTCCGACGACCTGTTCCTGATCACCAAGCAGGGCTTCGACTTCTTCCACGAGAAGTTCGGCGTGCGCTACCCGCTGCCGAAGTACGACCAGCTCTGGGTGCCCGACTTCAACGCCGGCGCGATGGAGAACTTCGGCTGCGTCACGCACGCCGAGTCGCACTACCTGTTCCGCTCGCAGGTCACTGACTTCGAGTACGAGCAGCGCGCCAACACGATCCTGCACGAGCTGGCCCACATGTGGTTCGGTGACCTGGTCACCATGCGCTGGTGGAACGACCTGTGGCTGAACGAGTCGTTCGCCGAGTGGGCCAGCCACTGGTGCAACACCAACGCCACCCGGTTCACCGAGGCGTGGACGACGTTCCTGTCCATCCGGAAGAACTGGGGCTACCGGCAGGACCAGCTGTCCTCCACCCACCCGGTCTACACCGAGATGCCGGACATGGAGGCCGTCGAGGTCAACTTCGACGGCATCACCTACGCCAAGGGCGCGAGCGTGCTCAAGCAGCTCGTCTCGTACGTGGGTGAGGAGCCGTTCGTCGCCGGCCTGCGGGCGTACTTCGGCAAGCACGCCTGGGGCAACGCCACCTTCGACGACCTGCTCACCGAGCTGGAGGCGGCCTCCGGCCGGGAGCTGCGCAAGTTCGCCGCGCAGTGGCTGGAGACCGCACAGGTCAACACGCTGCGCCCGGAGGTGACCATCGGCGCCGACGGCACGTACGAGCAGGTGGCGGTCCGGCAGGAGGCGCCGACCGCGTACCCGACGCTGCGGACGCACCGGATCGGCGTGGGCCTGTACGACCTCACCGACGGGCGGCTGGTCCGCCGCGAGCGCTACGAGGTGGACGTGACCGGCGAGCGGACCGACCTCGCCGAGCTGCGCGGTGTCCGCGCCGCCGACGTGCTGCTGCTCAACGACGATGACCTGAGCTACACCAAGCTGCGCCTCGACGACCGGTCGATGTCCACCGTGGTGCAGCACATCGGTGGCTTCGAGTCGTCGCTGGCCCGCGCGCTCTGCTGGACCGCGGCGTGGGACATGATCCGCGACGCCGAGCTGTCCGCCCGCGACTACGTGGCGCTGACGCTGAGCGGGCTGCCCGCGGAGACCGAGATCAACCTGGTCACCGCCACCCTGCGGCAGGCGACCACCGCGCTCACCCTGTACGCCGACCCGGCGTGGGCACCGACCGGCTGGGCCGAGCTGGCCCGTACGGCCCGCGACGCGCTGGCCGCCGCCGAGCCGGGCAGCGGGTTCCAGCTGGCCTGGGCCCGCGCGTTCACCTCGGCGGCCCGCTCCGAGGACGACCTGGCGACGCTGCGCGGCTGGCTGGACGGGTCCGGCGCGCCGGCCGGTCTGACCGTGGACACGGAGCTGCGGTGGACGGTGCTCGCCGCACTGGTGGCCAACGGCGCGGCCGAACCGGCCGAGATCGAGGCGGAACTGGCCGGCGACCGCACCGCCAGTGGCGAGCGGGAGGCCGCGTACGCGCACGCGCTGGTGCCGACGGCGGAGAACAAGGCTGCCGTCTGGGCGCTGCTGACCGGTCCCGACGCGCTGCCGAACTGGCGGCACCGGGCGCTGCTGCAGGGCTTCGCGCACCCGACCCAGGTGGATCTGGTCGCCCCGTACCGGGAGCGGTACTTCGCGGCCGTCGGCCAGGTGTGGGCCACCCGGGACAGCGAGCCGGCGCAGGAGTTCGCCCAGTTGGCGTACCCGACGTACCTGGTCGAGGACGACACGGTGGCGGCCACCGACGCGTTCCTGGCCGGTGACGGGCACCCGGCCCCGCTGCGGCGGCTCGTCGCCGAGGGCCGTGACGGCGTGGTCCGCGCGCTCAAGGCCCGCGCGAAGGACGCCCAGAGCGCCTGAGCAGCTGTCACCGGCCCGGGGCCGGCGTGGGTGCGAGCCCGCGCTGGCCCCGGCCGTTCAGGCTTGACGGTCGCGCTCGAACACGGAAACAGGGGCCTCAGCCGCAGCCGAGGCCCCTGTTTCGTGGATCGAGCACGATCTCGCGTGCCCGCTTCGCCGTACCGGGAAGGGCTCAGCCCTTGCCGGCGTGGCTGGCGAGCTGGTCGAGACCGTTGATGATGCCGCCGGCCAGGTCGCCGCCGCTGAACGCACCGGCCATCGAGAGGGCGGCCAGCTTGGCGTACGTGTCGGGGATGCGCTTGCGGGCGTGCCGTCCGGTGACGATCTCCAACTGGCGCTGGTTGGGCGACACCACGATCAGCACCGACTTGTCGGGGTCGGCGAGCTGGCGGTGCAGCCGCTGGGCGTGCTCGCGGATCGGCTCGTCGAGGCCGCCGACGAACACCGAGAACACCAGGCCGGTGCCCTGGTCGGCCAGTCGCAGGGCCTCGTCGATGCGCAGCAGCTGGCGGGTCGAGAACGGCCCGTCGAGCACCTCGGGCGGATTTTCCGACCCGGTCTGCTTCTCACCAACGGTCACTTGCGCCTCCGGTTCCCCCGGCCGGCGCCTCGACGCTGGCCTGCTCAAGCTTGTGGCTGGTCAGCGCGGGCGCCTGCGCACCCGCCGTCAGCGCGGTGCCGGCCGAGTCGGCCAGCTGCTCCGGGCGGCCCAGGAACCACACCGGTGTGAAGTCGAAGGGTCGGCCGGGCCGGTAGCGCTTCGCGCCGCCGCCACCGCCGGTGGCACCACCACGGCTACCGGCGTACGCCAGGCCGGCGATGACCAGCACCGCGGCCGCCGGGATGCCGACGAAGACCAGCAACGTCTCGGTAACAGACAATCCCAACGCCCCCAGGCGGAAGAAGGACCTCGAACAATCGGGTCGGATGGACGATCATGACGTCGACCGGCCGACTCCGTCTCCATTCACGTTAGCGGAGTCGACGGCCCGCCAGATTGCGGGGTGCCGATCCCATCCGCCACTGGAGTTCTCCAGTTGCGCAGCGGTCGCGATGAGACGGGCGTCGTCGCCGTAGCGGCCGGTGAGCAGCACCCCAACGGGCAGCCCGTCGGTCGTGGTGGTGCCCAACGGCAGGGAGACGGAGGGATCACCGGTGACGTTGAAAATGGCGCAGTAGGGCGAGAACCGGCGTTGTCGGTCGAAGTCCGCCGCCGGGTCACCGTCCGCGGTGAACCAGCCGACGGGTGCCTGCGGGGCGGCCAGGGTGGGACAGAGCAGCAGGTCGCAACCGGCGGTGCGGCGGGCACCGAGACGGACCTGCGCCTGCAGCTCACCGAGGGTGGCGGCCAGCGTGCCGGCGGAGATGTCGGCGCCGCGGGCCCGCAACAGCCGGGTCAACGGCAGCAGCTCCGCCTCCCGGTGTGGGGGCACCGGGGTGAGCGCCAACACGTACCAGATGATTTCGAACAGCGGCCACGCGTCCGGCCCGAGCGGCGGCGGCACCTCGACCACCTCGTGGCCCGCGGCGGTGAGCAGCGCGGCGGCCCGGTCCACGGCGGCGACGCAGTCGGGGTGCACCGGCTCGTCGGCGAGCATCGGGGTGGTGAAACGGCCGATCCGCAGCCGGCCGGGCGCGGCCCGACGGGCGGCGGCGAGGTAGCCGCCGGGCGGCGCGGACGGCGGCAGGTAGGGCTCGCCGGGCACCGGCACGGCCATGACGTCGAGGAGCGCGGCGACGTCGGTGACGGTCCGCCCGAGCGGTCCGCTGGTGGGTAGGCCGAACGCGCCGGAGCCGATCGGCCCGCCGGAGACGAGGCCACGGCTGGGCTTGTAGCCGACCAGGCCGCAGAGCGACGCCGGGATGCGCAGCGACCCGCCGCCGTCGGAGCCCTGGGCGACCGGGACCAACCCGGCCGCGACCGCCGCCGCCGCGCCGCCGCTGGAACCGCCGGCGGTGTACGCCAGCTGCCACGGATTGCGGGCCGGCGGCGCGACGCGGCCCTCCGAGTAGAGCGAGCAGCCCAGCTCGGAGGTGGTCGTCTTGCCGAGGCTGACCAGGCCGGCGGCCTTGATGAACCGGACCACGTCGGCGTCGACCGGCGGGACGAAGTCGGCGAAGGCGGCCGAGCCGAAGGTGGTACGGACCCCGGCGGTGAGGGTCAGGTCCTTGATCGCGGTCGGGACGCCGTGCAGCGGGCCGCGCCGGTCGACGGGTGCGGCGTCGGCGGCGCGCGCGGCCTCGCGGGCCAGCTCGGGTGTGACCGTCACGAACGCGCCCACGGTGTCGCCGAGCGCGGTGACCCGGCGCAGACTGTGCTCGACCAGCTCGACGCTGGACAGCTCGCCGCGGGTAATCGCGGCGGCCTGCTCCAACGCGGTCAGGTCGTGCGGCTCGGCCATGCCGTCATCCTGCCCGCTGCGACCGGCCTTTGTCGTTCGACACGACGTCGCCTGGACAGCCCACCGGCCTTGTACTGACGAGCGTGATGCCGGTGAGTCATCAAGATGACTCACCGGCATCACGCTCGTAGAGCTGTCGGTGGCCGATCCAGCCGCTACGGCTCCGATCGGCCAAGGAAGCGCCGGGCGTTGGCGGACAGGAGCTTGTCGCGCTGGGCGTCGGTGAGGAAGTCGGCCGCACGGACCACCGCGCCGGCCGGCCGTTCGCCCAGCGGGTACGGGTAGTCGCTGCCCACCAGCACCCGGTCCTCCCCCATCGTGTCGACCAGCAGCCGCAGCGCGGGTGCCGCGAAGACCACCGAGTCGACGCTGAACCGGTCGAGGTAGCTGCTGGGCGGGCCGGCGGACGCGCCCCGGACCAGGTCACCGCGGCGGTGCCAGGCGTTGTCGGCGCGGCCCAGCCAGAACGGGAAGCTGCCGCCGCCGTGCGCGAAGCAGATCCGCAGCGTGTCCGGCACCCGGTCGAAGACGCCGCCCAGGATCATCGCCAGCACCGACAGGTGCGTCTCGGCGGGCATCCCGGTGAGCCAGCGGGCCATCCACCGGTCCAGCCGGGGACCGCCCGGCATGTCCCACGGGTGGACGAAGACCGGCGCGCCCACCTCGGCGCAGTGCTGCAGGAAGGTGACCACGCCCGCGTCGTCTAGGTCCCGGTCGCCGACGTGGTTGCCGATCTCCACGCCGACGTGCCCGGCGGCCAGGCTGCGGTCCAGCTCGGCGCAGGCGGCATCCGGATCCTGCAACGGCACCTGGCAGAACGGCACCAGCCGGTCGCCACCGGCCGCGGTGACCTCCAGGGTCAGGTCGTTGAAGATCCGGGCGACCTTCACCGCCTGGTCGGCCGGGCGGTCGTAGCTGAAGAAGACCGGGGTCGGCGACACCACCTGCACGTCCACGCCGTCGGCGTCCATGTCGGCCAGCCGGCGCTCGGCGTCCCAGCACTCGGCGCCGACCGGGCGGAACTCCGTCTCCCCCACCATGATCATGGCGGCGCGCTCGGAGTCGACCCGCAACCAGGGCCAACCGGACCCGCCGCACGCGCCGGCGAGGTCCGGCCACCCCTTGGGTACGACGTGCGTGTGCACGTCGACCGCACCTGCGGGCATCAGCCCTTGCCCGGATGCAGGGTGCCGCAGTTGGCGCAGGTACGCGCCGCCTCGTCGGCGTAGAACGCCTGGAACACCGGGGGCAGGTCGGCCGCGATGTCGCGGACCTGCAACTCCACCTCGTGCACCTTGTGCCCGCACTCAGGGCAGTACCACTGGAACGTCTCCAGCGTGCCCTCCTCACGGACCCGCTCGACGACCACACCGATCGAGCCGGCCTCCGGCCGCTGCGGCGAGTGTGGGGTGTTCCGTGGCAGCATCCACATCTGACCCTCGCGGACGTGCACCGTACGCGGCCCCTCCGGGGTCATCAGGTTGATGTGCATGTTGCCCTTGACCTGGTAGAAGAACTCCTCGTACGGGTCCACGTGGAAGTCGGTGCGCTGGTTGGGACCGCCCACCACCATCACGATGAAGTCGTCCCCGCCGGGGAACATCTCCTTGTTGCCCACCGGCGGCTTCAACAGGTGCTGGTTGTCCGCGATCCAGCCCGGAAAGCTGAACGGCTCGGCGATCTCACTCACGACTGACCTCCCGAGGGAAGAAGGGCCACGGCCTGGATCTCGATGAGCAGGTGCGGGTGCGGCAACTGGTGCACCGCCACCGTCGTACGGGTCGGACCGGACGCGTCGAAGAACTCCGCCCAGACCTCGTTGTAACCACCGAAGTCGTTCATGGTGACCAGGTACGTCGTCACCTGGACGAGGTCGCTGAGGTCGGCGCCGACCGAACGCAGCAGGTCGCCGATGTTCTCGATCACGGCTCGCGTCTGCACCCGGATGTCGAGGTCGGTGGTGCCGAACTCGTCCACCGACACCCCGGCGAACGTGTTGTCCGGCCGCCGCGACGACGTACCGGAGACGAAGACGAACCCACCCGCGACCTTGACGTGCGGAAACGCTCCCCGCGGCACGGCCTTGCCGGCCACCACCCGCGCGGTCACGACGAGGCCCGCAGCGATGCCGTGCCGAGCTTCTCGACGACGGCACGGACATGGGCCCCGGGACGCAACGGCACCGCCGCGGTGGCGGCGCCGGCCAGGAAGACCCAGCCGGACTCCAGCCGCACCCCGTGCCGGCCGGCCAGCCGGATGCCCTCGTCGAGTGCCCGGCGCGGATCGCCGAGGATCGCCGCCGTCGAGCCGACCTGCGCCACCCGCCCGTCGACCTCCAGCAGCACGCCCAGGTTGTCCAGCCCGGCCGGCACCGGCGACCACGGCCCGATCACGAAGGCGGCGGCCGAGGTGTTGTCGGCGATGACGTCCGGCAACGAGAAGCGGAAGTCCGCGTACCGGGAGTCGATCAGCTCGATGGCCGGGGCGACCGCGCGGACGGCCGTGGCGAAGTCGCCGACCGGCTCACCCGGCTCGGGCAGCCGGTCCAGCAGGAACGCCACCTCCGGCTCGACGCGGGGATGGATGTACGCGGCCGGATCCACCCCGCCGCCGTCGGGCACCCGCATCGCGTTGGTGAGCCGCCCCCAGATCACCTCGTCCACGCCGACCTGGGCCATCTTCGCCCTGCTGGTGAGCCCCATCTTCAGCCCGACCAGCCGCTCACCGGAGTCGAGGCGACGCTGGAGCAACGCGGCCTGCACGGCGTACGCGCCGTCCACGTCGAGGCCCGTCTCGGCGGCGAGCTGCGGGGTGGCGGTGGCCGTGTCGGCGGCCGCGGCCAGCTTCTCGGCGATCCCCGCGATGTCTGGTCCGATCATGCTGCGTCACCCTTGCCGGTCAGGTCCAGTGCCACGTCCACGATCATGTCCTCCTGGCCGCCGACCATCCGGCGTCGACCCAGCTCGACGAGGATCGACCGGACGTCCACGCCGTACTTCGCGGAGGCCCGCTCGGCGTGCCGCAGGAAGCTGGAGTAGACCCCCGCGTACCCCAGGGAGAGCGTCTCCCGGTCCACCTGGACCGGCCGGTCCTGCAACGGGCGGACGATGTCGTCGGCGGCGTCCATCAGGGCGAACACGTCGCAGCCGTGCTTCCAGCCGTGCAGCTCGGCGACCGCCACGAAGACCTCCAGCGGCGCGTTGCCGGCACCCGCGCCCATGCCGGCGAGGGACGCGTCGACGCGGACTGTCCGGCCGTGCACCGCGTCGGGGCCGGCCGGCGCGGACCCGGTGATCCGGCCGTGCTCGACGGCGAGCACGCTGTTGGCCACCCCGAGCGACAGGTTGTGGTGGGCGTGGATGCCGATCTGCGTCTCCGGTGCGAGCACCTGCCGGTACGCGTCGACCCGCTGCGCCACGTCGGACATCAGCAGCCGGCCACCGGAGTCGGTGACGTAGACGCAGTGCGCCCCGTACGACTCCATGAGCTTGGCCTGCCCGGCCAGCCCGGCCGCATCGTTCATGTGCGACATCATCAGGAACCCGGCCACGTCCATGCCGTTCTCCCGGGCCCAGGAGATGTGCTGGGCGGAGATGTCCGCCTCCGTGCAGTGGGTGGCGATCCGAACGCTTGTCACCCCGAGCGCCTTGGCCGCCTTCAGGTCGGCGATGGTGCCGATGCCCGGCAACAGCAGCGTGGTCAGCCTCGCCGTGGTCAGCACCTCGGCGGCGGCCGAGATCCACTCGGCGTCGCTGGCCGCGCCGTGGCCGTAGTTGACGCTGGAGCCGGCGAGGCCGTCGCCGTGCGCCACCTCGATGGCGGCCACCCCGGCGGCGTCCAGCGCGGCGGCGATGGTGCGCACCTGCTCGACGGTGTACCGGTGGGCGATGGCGTGCATGCCGTCGCGCAGCGTCACGTCCTGGATGTACAGGTCGGTCATGGCGCGGCCACCTCCGAGGAACGCAGGGCGACCAGCCGCTCCGCGGTGCGCAGCGCGGCGGAGGTCATGATGTCCAGGTTCCCGGCGTACGCCGGCAGGTAGTGGCCCGCGCCGGAGACCTCCAGGTAGACCGACACCTGCAACGCGGTGAGCTGCCGCCCGAGCGTCGGCAGGTACGCCCGCACCCGGTCGAACTGCACGTCCTGCTTGAGGCGGTAGCCGGGCACGTACTCCTGGACCGTCGCCACCATGTCCGCCACCGAGGCGGCGATCGCGTCGGTGTCGGCGTCCACGTCCGGGCAGAGGCAGTAGACGGTGTCGCGCATCAGCAGCGGCGGGTCCGCCGGGTTCAGCACGATGATCGCCTTGCCCCGTTCGGCCCCGCCGACCACCTCGATGGCGCGGGCCGTGGTCTCGGTGAACTCGTCGATGTTGGCCCGGGTGCCCGGCCCCGCCGACTTCGACGCGATCGACGCGACGATCTCCCCGTACACCACCGGGGTGACCCGGCGCACGGCGGCGACGATCGGCACGGTCGCCTGGCCGCCGCAGGTCACCATGTTGACGTTGCGTTCGTGCAGGTGCTCGTCGAGGTTGACCGGCGGCACCACGTACGGGCCGAGCGCGGCCGGGGTCAGGTCGACCACGGTGCGGCCGTGCGCGCGCAGCACCTCGTCGTGGCGTCGGTGCGCGCCGGCCGAGGTGGCGTCGAAGACCAGCTCCACGTCGGCGAACTCGGGCATCGCGACCAGGCCGTCCACGCCCTCGGCGGTGGTGGCCACGCCGAGGCGGCGAGCCCGCGCCAGGCCGTCGGAGGCCGGGTCGATGCCGGCCATCGCCACCATCCGCAGGCTGTCGCTCAGCCGCAGCACCTTGATCATCAGGTCGGTGCCGATGTTTCCCGATCCCAGCACCGCCACGCCGACGCTCATGCTGTCTCTCCTCGGGTGAAGGCGGTGCGTACCGAACCGAGCCCGGAGATCCGCGCCTCGTACGCGGCGCCCGGGGTGACCGGCACCATCGGGCCGAGCGCCCCGGAGAGCACCACGTCGCCGGCGCGCAGCGGGTCACCGGCGCGGGCGAGGGTGCTCGCCAGCCACTGCAGGGCGTGCAGCGGGTTGCCGAGGCAGGCCGCGCCCGCGCCGACCGAGACCGGCTCACCGGCGTGCTCCAGCACCATCCCGCACAGCCGCAGGTCGACGTCGGCGAGCCGGCGCGGGGTGGTACCGAGCACGAACAGCCCGCTGGAGGCGTTGTCGGCGATGGTGTCCACGATGGAGATGTCCCAGGCGGCGATCCGCGAGTCGACGATCTCGATCGCCGGCAGCACGTGGTCGACCGCGCGGATCAGGTCGACCGTGGTGATCTGCGGGTCCGCGAGGTCCCGGTCGAGCACGAACGCGATCTCCGCCTCGACCCGCGGCTGGAGCAGCCGGTCGATGGCCACCTCGACCCCGTCGCCGACGGCCATCGCGTCGGTCAGCATCCCGAAGTCGGGCTGGAACACCCCGAAGGTCTCCTGCACCGCCCGGGACGTCAGCCCGATCTTCGCGCCGACCCGGCGTTCGCCGCGGCCCTGCCAGGCCCGCGCCTGGAGCTGCTGCACACGGTACGCGGACTCGACGTCGCCCTCCGGCAGCAACCGACCGCGCAGCGGCGGGCACGGCTTGCCGGTGCTGCGGGCGTCGGCCAGCTCCCGGTTGGCGGCCTCGATGTCAGCGTCCACGCTCGCTCCCTCGCTACGGCTCACGACAGGTCCACGCAGACGTTGGTGAGTTCGGAGTAGAAGTTCAGCGAGTGCACGCCGCCCTCCCGGCCGATGCCGGACGCCTTCACCCCGCCGAACGGGGTGCGCAGGTCGCGCAGGAACCAGGTGTTGACCCAGACGATGCCGGCGTCCAGCCGGGCGCCGGCGCGGTGCGCGACACCCACGTCCCGGGTCCACACGGTCGCGGCGAGGCCGTACTCGGTGCCGTTGGCCAGGGCGTACGCCTCGTCCTCGGTGTCGAACGGCGCGACGTGCACCACCGGGCCGAAGATCTCCTCCCGGTTGGTGCGGGCGTCCGGCCCGAGGCCGGTGAGCACCGTCGGCTGCACGTACGACCCGCCGTCTCGGGCGTCACCGAAGGTGGGCGTGCCGCCCCCGGTGAGCACCTCGGCGCCCTCGGTGCGGGCCAGCTCGTACGCGCCGAGCACCTTCGCCCGGTGCTGGTGGGAGATCAGCGGCATGGTGGCGGTGGCCTCGTCGGTCGGCCAGCCGTACGCCAGTTCCCCGGCCCGCTTCGCCAGCCGGGCGGTGAACTCCTCGAAGACCGGCCGCTGCACGTAGATGCGTTCGGTGCAGAGGCACACCTGCCCGCCGTTGGTGAAGCTGGAGCGCACCGACCCGGCCACCGCGGCGTCCAGGTCGGCGTCGGCGAAGACCAGGCCGGCGTTCTTGCCGCCCAGCTCGAAGCTGACCGCCTTCACGCCGTCGGCGGCGGCCCGCATGATCGCGCCGCCGGTGGCCGACTCGCCGGTGAAGGTGATCGCGTCGACGCCGGGGTGGCGGGTGAGGAACTCGCCGGCCGAGTCCGGTCCGAACCCGTGCACGAGGTTGAATACCCCGTCCGGTACGCCGGCGGCGGCCATCACCTCGGCGAGTAGCGTCGCCGAGGCGGGAGTCTCCTCGCTGGGCTTGACCACGACGGCGTTGCCGCAGGCCAGCGCCGGTGCGACCTTCCAGGTGAGCAGCAGCAGCGGCAGGTTCCACGGCACGATGACCGCGACCACGCCGACCGGTTTGCGCAGGGCGTAGTTGAGCGCCCGGCCGCCGGTCGGGGTGACGGTGGTGAACGACTCGGTCGGTGCGGTCGCCACGATCTCCGCGAACGCCCGGAAGTTCGCCGCCCCACGCGGGATGTCCAGCGTGCGGGCCTGGGCGATGGACTTGCCGGTGTCGGCGACCTCGGCGGTGACCAGGTCGTCGAAGCGGCGCTCCAGCTCGTCGGCGACCCGGCGCAGCACCTCGGCGCGTTCCCGCTCGCCCATCCGGCCCCACGGACCGCGCAGCGCGGCCCGGGCGGCGGCCACCGAGTCGTCCACCGTGGACCGCGACGCCTCGACGACCTCGAACACCGGCTCACCGGTGACCGGGCTGGCCTTGGTGAACGTCGGCCCACCGTCGACGAACTCGCCGCCCACGAAGTTACGCAGGCGCGGCGGCCCGGCCGGCGCGCGGCCGGTCATCAGTGCGGAGTCCCAGAGTGTCGTCACGCGCGCCTCCCTCGGCTGAGCGCCGCCGCGACCGCGCCGGCCAGCAGCAGCGCCGCTCCGCCAACGACCGCGCCGAGCACGCGGTGCTGCCGACGGACGCGGCGGCGCACCTCGGCGTACGGGGTGGTGGAGAAGGACACCAGCTCGTACTGGGAAACGTACCGGCCGGGCAGTGCCCGTTCCAGTGCGTGCTCGACCTCGCGGCGCAGCTGGAAGACCGGGGAGGCGACCTTGTCCCGCATCTCCACGAAGTTCGTCAGCGCCATCTGGGCGATGGCCTCGGCGTTCTCCTGCCGGCGTCGCTGGAACAACGGCAGCGCCGCCGCCCAGTCGTCGGCGCACTCGTCGAGGCAGCGGTCCAGTTCCACCACGTCCTCGAAGGCGCAGTTGGCGCCCTGGCCGTAGAACGGCACGATGGCGTGGGCCGCGTCGCCGAGCAGGCCGACGGTGCCGTTGACCTGCCAGGGGGTGCTGCGGACGGTGCCGAGCACACCCACCGGGTTGTGCTGGTAGTCGTCGACCAGGGTCGGCGCCAACGGCACCACGTCCGGGTAGTGCTGCGCGAAGTGCGCGACGATCGCGGCCGGGTCGTCGAGCGAGGCGAAGCTGCCGGCACCCTCGTTGGGCCAGAACAGCGTGCAGGTGAAGGAGCGGTCCGGGTTCGGCAGCGCGATCATCATCGAGGTGCCGCGCGGCCAGATGTGCAGCGCGTCCGGATCGAGCGCGAAGTCCCCGCCCAGCGGCGGAATCGTCAGCTCCTTGTAGCCGTAGTCGAGGAAGTCCACACTCTCGCTCAGCAGCCCGTACGCCAGCAGTTGTCCACGGACCGCGGACCCGGCGCCGTCGGCGCCCAGCACCACCGACGCCTTCGCGGCGACCGTGCCCTGCGGGGTGTCGAAGCTCAGGGCGCCGTCGGTCGGGTCGAGCCCGACCAGCCGGTGGTCGAAGACGATCCGGACCCCGGGCAGTGCCGCGGCGGCGTCCAGCAGCGCGTTGTTCAGCGCGCCCCGGCTGATCGAGTTGATCGCCCGGTCACCGGCCGCGCTGTACGACTGGAACTGCGGCTCCCCCTCCACCGGGTGGATCATCCGGCCGCGCATCGGCAGCGCGTCGGTCATCACCTGTTCGGCCAGGGCGATCCGACGCAACGCGTCCAGCCCACGCTCGGACAGCGCCAGGTTGATCGACCGGCCGCGCTCGGCCGTGCCGTTGCGCGGGTCGGGCCGTCGCTCGTAGAGGGCCACCGGGTAGCCGCGCCGGGCCAGGAAGCAGGCGGCCAGGCAGCCGGCCAGGCCGGCGCCGATGATCGCGATCTCGTCGCGTCGCGCCGTCACGGGTTCACCTGCCCCACGGTCGCCGCCAGGGCGGCGGCGGCCCGCCAGCAGTCGAGGTACGTGGAGTAGAGCGGCACCGGGGCGAACCGGACGACGTCCGGCTCGCGGGCGTCGGCGATGACGCCGTGTTCGTACCGCAGGCGTTTGGTCAGCTCGGCGGCGCTGCCGGCGCCGATGCGGACCGAGAGCTGGCAGCCCCGCCGGGCCGGGTCGCGCGGGGTGACCACGCGCAGCGGCCGGTCGGCGGTGACCTCGTCGAGCAGCGACTCCAGCCAGCCGGTGAGCCGCTGGCTGCGTGCCCGCAGCGCGGGCATCCCGACCGCGTCGAACAGCTCCAGCGAGGTACGCACCGGACCCATCGCGAAGATCGGCGGGTTGGAGATCTGCCAGGCCTCCACCGTGGCCGGTGGCCGGGACACCGGCGTCATCTCGAACCGGGTCGCCGCCGCGGTGCTCCACCAGCCCTCGAAGCGGGGCAGGTCCGCGTCGCCGAGGTGCCGCTCGTGCACGAACACACCGGCGAGGGCACCCGGCCCGGAGTTCAGGTACTTGTAGGAGCACCAGGCCGCGAAGTCGACGTCCCAGTCGTGCAGCGCGAGGGGCACGTTGCCCACCGCGTGCGCGAGATCCCAGCCGACGACCGCGCCGGCCGCGCGGCCGGCTGCCGTGATCGCGGGGATGTCCAGCAACTCACCGGTCAGGTAGTTGACCCCGCCGAGCAGCACCAACGCCACCCGGTCACCCTCGGCGGCCAGGCAGTCGGTGACGTCCTCGGTGCGCAGGGCGTCCTCGCCGGGGCGCGGGCGCAGCCGGATGACCGTGTCGTCCGGGTCCAGGCCGTGGAACCGGGCCTGGCTGCGCACCGCGTAACTGTCCGAGGGGAACGCGGCGTCCTCGATGACGATGCGGGTGCGGGCACCCGCCGGGCGGTAGAAACTCACCATCAGCAGGTGCAGGTTGACCGTGAGCGAGTTCATCACCACGGTCTCCGCGGGCCGGGCGCCGACCAGTCGGGCGGCCGGCGCCGTCAACAGCTCGTGGTACGGCAGCCAGGGGCGTTGCGCCTCCAGGTGCCCCTCGACGCCGAGCCGCCCCCACGCGTCCAGGTCGGCGAGGAGTTCGTCGCGGGTGGCCCGGGGTTGCAGGCCGAGCGAGTTGCCGGCCAGGTACGCCGACTCGGGGTGGTCGCCGCCGTCGGCCGGCGGCACGAGGAACAGGTGCCGGTGGCCCGGGTCGGCCTCGTCGAGGCGGTGCGCCTCTCGTTCTGGGGTGTGCATGTCTCGCTCTCCGGTCACATCGCGGTACGGGCCGACCACAGCTCCGGGAAGACGACCCGGGACATGCTGCGCTGCAACCACGCCAGCCCGGCGGAGCCGCCGCTGCCGACCTTGGCGCCCATTGTTCGCTGCACCGCCTTGACGTGGTTCCACCGCCAGTCGCCGAACTCCTCGGCGACGCCGCTGAGCGCCTCGCCGAGCAGCCGCAGGTGGTTGTCGGGGCCGGCGTCGGCGTAGACGCGTACCCAGGCCGCCTCGACGGACGGGTGCGGGTCGTGCTCCACGGCCACGTCCCGGGCGAGCAGGTCGGCGGGGAGGTCGAAGCCACGCCGCGCGAGCAGCGCGACCACGTCGTCCCACAGGCTGGGGGCGGCCAGCTCGGCGCTCAGCGCGGCGTGCACCTCGGTCTGCCGGCGGAACGGCCGGATCAGCGCCGGGTCGCGCAGCCCGAGCCGGAATTCCAGGTGCCGGTACATGGCCGACTGGAAGCCGGAGCCCTCGCCGAGCAGGTTGCGGAACCGGTTGAAATCGGCCGGGGTCATCCAGCGCAGGCCCTGCCAGGCGGCGTTGAGCCCCTCCAGGTGCAGGGCCGCGCGGCGCAGCGGGGCGAGCGCGTCCCACACCTGGTCGGCGCGGAGCAGCCGCTGGGTCTCGCGCAACTCGTGGCAGGTCAGCCCGAAGTACAACTCCATGATCTGACTGACCATGAGGAACGACATCTCGCCCGGGTCGGTACTGAGCGGCTGCTGCAACTGGTGCAGGGTGCTGGCCTGCACGTACGCGTCGTACGGCACGCGCTCGGCGAACTCCAGCGTCGGTTCACCGCCGTTGCGGGCGGCGCGGGCGGCCCGCTGCCGCGGGGTCACCGGTCGCACCGTGGCGGGGCGGTTCGGCACCCGCCGCTCCGTCTGATCCACCATTGGACTCCCTCCCCCGGACTGGCCGACGTCATGATCCCGCGGTCGGATCGGCCTACGGAATGCCGGATCAACGGCTCTTCTCGGCTGTGGCTCGCAAACCGAAGGCAGCTAGGCGAGTCGGGTTCACGAAAGTAAGGTCTGAGCGTGGATGACATGGACTGGGCGCTGCTGCGCGAGTTGCAGGCCGACGCGCGGCTCTCCTTCAGTGAGCTGTCCCGGCGCGTGCACCTGTCCCCACCAGCGGTCGCGGAGCGGGTCCGCCGGCTCGAGGAAGCCGGTGTGATCACCGGCTACCACGCCCACGTCGATCTGACCCGGGCCGGCCGCACCGTGGTCGCGTTGATCCGGATGTCCTGCTACGGGGCGCGCTGCATCCTGCACGACCCGGCGGTGGCCGGCTGGCCGGAGATCCTGGAGATCCACCGCATCACCGGGGACGCGTGCAGCATGCTGAAGGTGGCCGCCGGCTCGATCGGCGAGTTCGAGGGCGTCATCGACCGACTCGCCCCGTACGGCCAGCCGTCGAGCACGATGGTCCTGTCGTCCCCGCTGGACTGGCAGCCGATCACCCCGGTCCCACCCGGCGACACCCTCCGCCACCGCTGACCCACCCCGACCCGTGGTTTGCCCCTGCGTCAGGGGGAAAGCAGCGCGTGCCCAGGGGAGGGTTCCGGCGGTCGTCGCCGGTTGGGGGGAAATCATGCAGGGAATCCGCACGATCAACCGCGCGCTCTCGTCCGCACTGACACTGGTCGGGCTGGTCGCGGCGTTCGTCCTGATGACGGTCTCGCCGGCCCGTGCCGGCGAGAACACGTTCGTCGAGGTGACCCCGAACAGCGTCCCGGCCGGCAGCCGGGTCACGATCCGCGCGAGCTGCGACAACAACAACGATCGGCAGGCCAACGTGCACTCCGACGCGTTCGGGCACGTGGCGCTCAGACCGGACAACGGCTTCCTCAAGGGGGAGGTCACCGTTCCGGGCACCAAGGAACCCGGTGACTACGCGGTCGACCTGCGCTGCCAGAACGGCCAGACGGCGTCGACGACGCTGAACGTGCTGAACATGGCCTCGCCCAGCAAGGGACCGGCGACCGGGGGCGGCGGGACCGCCGGGGGCCGGGGCACCGGCTCCCTGCTGGTGCTCGGCGGCGTGGCCCTGGTGGCGACCGCGGTCGCGCTCGGCATGGCGGGCGGACGGCGCCGGACCGGAGCCGGCTCCTGAGCCGGACCAACCATGACCCGCAGATCCGCGCGTGCGCGGCCGGATCGCCGCGCCCGCTTCCGCGCCGGGCCGGCACTGCGCGCCTCCGGCCGGCTGGTGGCCCGCGCCTCCGGTCGGTTGCGCGTGGTCGCCGGCCAGGCCGCGTCGGCCGGTGTCGCCACCACCGATCCGGCCACCCGTCCGCTGCCGTCGAGCGGGACGGCCGGATCGCTGACCCGCCGCCGCTTCGGCACCGGGCCGGGAGTGCCCGTGCTGGCCATCGCCGCACTGATGGTGCTGATCGTGGCGATGCTCGGCGTCGAGCAGGTGACCGGGGTCAGCCTCCTGCCCGACCGGCTCAGCGCCGGCCTGCGGCCGCCGCCGAAGAAGTTCCCGGTGCTGCCGGCCAGCCGCCCGACGAGCCTGGCCATCGGTGAGATCGACCTTCAGGCACCGGTGCATGACGTGGGCATCGCCGCGGACGGCACCATCGCCGTGCCGGACGCCACCCGCGCCCAGGAGGCCGGCTGGTACGACCAGGGCCCCACACCCGGCCAGTACGGCCCGGCGGTGATCGTCGGCCACGTCGACACCACCAGCGGTCCGGCGGTCTTCCACCAGCTCCGCGAGTTGCGCAACGGCGACCAGATCGAGGTGACCCGCACCGACCACAGCGTGGCGGTCTTCGAGGTGGACTCGGTGGAACGATTCGACAAGGGTCGGCTGCCGGTCGACGAGGTGTACGGCGACTTCAGCCGCCCGAGCCTGCGACTGATCACCTGCGGAGGTCGCTGGGTCGGCGGCGAGACCGGCTACTCGGACAATGTCGTGGTCTTCGCGTCCCTGGTGAAGGCCCGTGCGGGTCGTTGAGTCGCGCCGGTCGCGAGGTACAGTTTTCTGTACCTATTCGGAGGTGGTCATGCGGACCGTGAACTTCACCCAGCTACGGCAGAACCTGGCCGCCGAGCTCGACAGCGTCATCAACGACGCCGAGGAAGTGGTGGTGACCCGTTCCGGCCACGAGCCCGTGGTGATCGTGCCGCTTGCGGAGTACGAGTCGATGAAGGAGACCGAATACCTCCTGCGCAGTCCGAGCAACGCCGCCGCGCTGCGTCGATCGATAGCGGAACTGGAGGCGGGCGACGCGGCCGAGCGGGATCTCATCGACCCGGCCACCGTACGAGACGTCGCATGAGGCTGGTCTTCACCGCCACGGCGTGGAGCCAGCACCTCAGCCACACGGACCGAAAGCTGGTCAAGCGCATCAACGATCTCATCGCCGACGTGATCCGCAACGGGTACGAGGGCATCGGAAAGCCGGAGCATCTTCGGGGCGAGCTGTCCGGTTTCTGGTCCCGCCGGATCGATCGCGAACACCGGCTCGTGTATCGGATCACCAAGGAAGACGTCGAGATCGTGGCCTGCCGGTACCACTACGGCGACCGATAGCGGCCGGAGCGTCAGGCGGCGGCTTCGGGCTCCCGCAGGTCGAGCCAGTCGGCCCAGCGGGGATCGGGCGCGCGGTGCCCGAGGACCCGCCAGGCCGTGCCCTTCGGCGCGGCCGGCAGCGCGTGCAGCCGCCAGCCCAGCTCGGCCGGCGTCTTGTCGCCCTTGGTGTGGTTGCAGCGGGCGCACGCGGCGACCACGTTCTCCCAGGCGTGCCGGCCACCCCGGCTGCGGGGGAACACGTGGTCGATGGTCTCGGCCGGGCCCCGGCAGTAGGCGCACCGCCAGCCGTCCCGAGCGAAGATCGCCCGCCGGGACAGCCCGACGTGCGTGCGGTACGGCACGCGCACGAAGCGGGTCAGCCGCACCACCGACGGCACCGGGAGCGCGTCCCGGGCACTGTGCAGGATGCCGTCGCCGTCGGCGACACAGACCGCCTTCGCGGACAGGACGAGGATCGCGGCTCGGCGCACCGACACGACACACAGCGGCTCGTAGGTGGCGTTGAGGACCAACGCGCCGGAGCCCACCGTGGGTCGTATGTCAGGCATCGCGCTCACCCTCCCGGTTCAGCGGCTGCTGCGTACCGCCGTCGACCGGGGCCGGGCATGACGACCCACACGGTCGACGCCGGGCCGATCACCGACGTCCGTTGCGCCAATAGTCCCTGATCGGACCCCGGATTGCACGCACTAATGTTGCTTCTGGTAAGGGGATCACTCCTATTGGGGCACATCGCCGCCCCGACCTGGGCGGGTGCTTCCGATGCTTGACAGTGTCTGACAGCCCTTGCCGGTGTCAGTTGTGCCGAATCTGTGCCTGATGATCATGCACGGGAATCGAAGATCATTGACCGCCGGGCTTGACGAACGTGCCTCGTTGCGGGACTACGAACAGCACACCCTGATCAACCAGGACGCCGATCGCGCGTCGCACGGTTGCGCGAGCGACGCCGTACTCCTGCACGAGGTGCGCCTCGGACGGGATCGCCCGGTTAGGTTGCCAGTCTCCGCGCTGGACCCGGGCCGCGAGGATGCCGGCCAGTTGGCGATAGGGCGGCAGCGGTGCGCCGTGATCGATGTGCGTGTCCGGGTCGAACTCCATGCGTCCGACGCTAGAAGTCTCCGGACTTGCGACTTCGACCTTCTACGTAGCTAGACGTACGCAGACCACGATTGGTACGGTGCGACTACCCGCTGTGCTGGTCGTAGAGGATCCGAACTCGCCCTGGTGCGGCGGTACCCCTGCCCGGCTGGGCTCCTTCGACTCGGCCGGGCAGGGGCAACCTTCGAGCAGGAAGGGATGCCCGTGCCTGTCGAGTCGCACGTCCATACGTGGGCCAGGCCGCAGCCCCGCTCGCCCAAGCCTGGCGATGAGCTGTGGATTGACCGCGAAGCTTCGGTGCAGTTCGTGGGGCAGCGGTTCATGTTCCGGGTGATCTCGGTGTGCCCGAAGCCGACCTATCGGGGCTGGGCGTGGCTGACGGGCTACCAGCTTGACGACCGGGGCAACGCCGTCGACAAGCGAGAGATCTTCGTTCAGCTAGCCGGCCTGCACCCCGCCGGGCGAACGACGTAGCGCCCCTGTACTGGCTTTGCCATCCCGTCACCGTCGTCCCACACATCGTGGAGCGGGTCTGCCCTCCTGGACCAAGGTGGAGCACTCCACGACTGAACGACCTTGGTCCAGGAAGGCGGATCTGCTCGGCTCTGCCTGGGACGACGGTGACGGGATGGCCCCCTCAACCACTCCCTCACCGCGACTCCTGGTCACCCTTCACCATCCCGGAGCCCGAGGCCCCCGCCGGAGGCACGCTCTGACGTCGAAGGGCCGGATTCCCTGGTCAGGGGCCGGCCCTTCAGTCTGCGTCGGGTCAATACTCGGATAACTCCGCGGCTCATCGGCAGGCGTCGGCGCGAACGTGGCCACCACACCACGGGTACGGGTCGACGCTCCAGACCCGCCACCCTCCACCGTCACGGCGCGTCTCGAACTGCCACGGACGCGGGGTGCCGGTCATCGCCAGGCCGTCATCGCCCCACCACACCGCTTGAACGGGAGTTACCACCTGGGCGCGGTCGTCGCCCCGGCCCTCAACGTCGAACACGCCCGCGCTGACCTTCGACGGCTGCGGGTCGGTCCGAGTGATGTCGCGCCGGAGATCGCGCCACTCATCGAGCAGCTCGTCTCGCTGCTGCGGTGCCAGCACCGCCCGTAGCCCGAGTTCCCCCCCGGATGACAGGGCCAGCATGAAGACGTTCGCGGCGGCATCTGGTGCTATCTGCCCCCTGTCGGCTTCCGCTGTCTTCACGGCGAACCAGCTCACACCAGCAACAGCCGGACCGCCCACACACAGAGCTAGCCCGATCGCCAGATAGATCACCCAACGACACGGCCGACGGCGTCGCGGTTCCTTCCCCAAGATCACCCGGCGCACGATAGCCCAGCCGCCGAATGACGACCACGACGGCGCTGCGGCATCCCTGCCAGAGTGAGCGGTCACCACGAGTCGGCAACCGGGTGACCACGCATCTCGGTCTTGAAAGCTGAGCCACAGACGCAGCCGGAAACCCGCCCAGCAGCCCGGCAGGGCCTGATCAAGTTCCGTGAGTGCAGGGACGCAGGCCAGCGATCCGGCCACTGCCCAGCGGACCCAGTATCACCAGCAACACCGCAGGGACAGGAGAGGATGCAACGGCAGACACGAGCCACCTAACGATCATCGAGGCTTAGACACCACAATGAACACGAAGCTCGTGCCTGCCCTGCTATACACCCTGTCCCGCTTACCACCCGGCCAGCGACCATCGAGACAACGACACGCCGGATGGGTCGATTCGTACCCTACATCTCGACTGCTTTGAGTCCCTGGCCTGGTGACACGGCCACCCGTGTTGACCTGCGGAAACGCAACCGCCTAGTGACACGCCCTGCCGCCCATATGAGACCGTGTCCACGCAGGTCAGGGGCCGCTTTCGTGTCGTAGGACCGGTCAGTTGCTGCGGAACGCAGGCGATGGCTCCACGCCTGACTCCACCGCCGCCGGACTCGCCGCCTTCGTCCGTGTCGCCCCAATCAACCGCTATGCGCTGCCGAGATTACCTCAGTGACCCTGTCCGTATCCGCGCCCGGCTCCCTGCCCCCGCCCGTGTCCTTGATATTGATATTGATTAGCCGCCGATGAGCTAGCCGCGCTTTGAAGATGAGAGGCATTCAGGCTCGCCGAGAGGGCTGCTTGGGAAATCAGATAATTCCTATGCGCATCCCGATATCTTGGCAAGAGCTGCGCGTTCATGTCAGGAGTGCGAAGCAGTGCGCCAAAAGCGTCTGGCTGCGTGCCCGCAATGTGACGAACCCTTTGACTTCTGCCTTGAACGAATTGGCCTTCGGTCAGGCCAGGAGATCTCTCGCGCTCTGCGAAAAATTGTGAAACTAGCTTCGCGCGAGCGGTTGCATTGAGGCGCCAGGCAAAGATATCCACAGTCCGCGGTGGTACACCATACACGTCGCCAGCGCTAACGGCCTCCATCATTCCCAGAAGGTCATTCTCGTCAGAAAAGCCATAGCTTTCCGCCCACCTTTCCATGGCTTGCGGACTCATGAGTGGCTCGGCCTCGAGCCTCATGGCAAAATCATTCGCATTGGCGACATATCTACCAAGAACTAGATATCTGGGGTTGACTGGCATCTGTTGTTCCTTGGGTGGCATCTTTCGCTCCTTGCCGCGATTAACGATATCTGCGGGCACGCTTACGTGCCGTCCCATCCGTATAACGCAACTCGGGGGGGCAACGGTTCATGCAAGACACCACAAGGATCACGAAGCTCACGCCTGCCCTGATACACCACAGGGCTACTGCATAGTCGCCTGAGCGCCCACTGACCTGCGTAAACTCGCGGTCAACGTCCGGTGCAGGTGGTCGGCTCGGCTGGGCACCGAAGCAGAAGTG
This sequence comes from Micromonospora sp. NPDC050695, assembly GCF_040654415.1. Lineage (NCBI taxonomy): Bacteria > Bacillati > Actinomycetota > Actinomycetes > Micromonosporales > Micromonosporaceae > Micromonospora > Micromonospora sp. NPDC050695. Next base: position 21,358 of record NZ_JBFAHZ010000034.1, on the reverse strand, counting down.
GTGCGACCGAAGGCCCGCAGCTCCGCAGGCCAATGGACCGGGACCGCCACGACGGGGGCCGCGCTGGAGCTGACCTGCGCAAACGGACTACGCAATAGCCCTGCTATACACCCCACCCGGACACTACCCGACCAGCCGCACGACCCCGGAACGCGCAACCGCCCTGGCAGCTCGGAGCCCGACGCACCCGTCGTATCCACTGCCGCGCGCATCCGGTCGAGGCCAGCGCCAGAACTGCCGTGCTCCTGGCGGCCATCGCCGCCGGCCCGCCTTGCCGCGTAGCCATGCCTACAGCCCTCCACCACCGCGCCGTGTGCGCCGGGGCGTGACCGGCCGCTAGGCCGCACGCGCGCCCCGGCGCGACACGGCGGCGGGCCGAAGGCCCGCCCTTGACCAAGTAAAGAAAGTCTGAACACACACCATGCTTCGGCCATAGGCATCGGCTGCGACGACGTAAAGATGCCCACCGGCAGGGCTGTCCGGTGGGCATCGGCAGAAACAGACAATTCGACCGTTCCGCATCTAGTCGTTCTCTGGAATAGGTCCCTCGTAGGTATCGAAGGTGATAACGGTGTTGCGAGCAGGCCGAACGTTAATCACCGCCTCCAAAGCTTCACCCTGTGCGCCGTACGTGCCGTGGGCGTGTTCAAAGACAACGGCCTGAGCACCCACGTCGAATACTGCTTGCTCTGTGACGTCGGCAAGGCGCGCGCGAATCTCATTGGCCGTCCGTGTCACCACGAATCCTGCCGACTCGATGAGCGGCACTACTCGGATGTTCTCATCCTGCTCTAGAGATGGGGCCGCCGCGACCACCTCGGCAGGGAAGTACATCGTGGTCTCCTCCGCCGGCATGAAGTCGACGTACGTGCGGCTCTGACGCTGGAAAACGCGTGTTCCGACAGCAACTTTCAAGAGCCGGGCGACCTGGATCGACGCCTCCACCCACTCTCGGAGCACGGTTTCTTTACGGATACTGCCCGTCACATCGCCCCCGAAGACCAGACCCTGTGCGGCACGCGCCCGCGCGTAGCGGCCCGTCATCGGCCACTGCGTGCTCGTCCGTAGGTCCCGGGGCGCGGGGACAGCTCGCATCCCGGGACGCGCGATCAGGATGCCCTCGGCGACAAGCTGCTGAACAGCCCTCCCTGCCGTCTTCAGGTTCACATCGAACCGTTCGGCAAGCGCGGAGTTGCTAGGCAGCTCCTTCTCGTCGTACAGGCCCTTCAGCAGTTCATCTCTCAATGTCTCGGCAATCGAGACGTACTCCGGTTTTTTCGCCATGCACTGAGAGTAACCCACGTAGGGGGTCAACCGAAATCCCCCGACCACCGGGTGGACAGGTACCAGGTGGTCAGGTACATTGGTCTCGTGCCGAACGGAACGATGCGGCAAGCAGGCTGACGAAGGAGACAAAGAGATGCGAAACATTCCGGTGAACCTGGCTGGCTTCAAGTTGCGGGTGGTGGAGGAGCCGTCGATCAAGGTGGATCAGGACGGGAAGGTGAAGATGGCGTACGGCACGACTGATCCGCTGTACGTGGTGGGGGTGTTCGCCAAGCCGCTTGCTACCGAGGACGGCTACCGGGGCAAGGGTGATGAGTTCAAGGTGACGTTGGCGGCTGATCCGGGGCAGATCGATGAGGGTGCGGTGGTGGAGCTGATCGGCCCGACGGTGTCGCACTGGGAGAACGAGGGCCGTTCGGGGCTGTCGTGGAAGGCGCAGGGCCTCAAGCCGGTCACCAAGCCGGCTGCCAAGTAGAGCTTTTCGCCCCGCCCCTTTCCTGGTGGGTGACCCGTTCGAGTCGGGTCGGGGCACTTCTTGTCAAGGCAATACGGCCCTGACTGGGTCGCATCCTGGACGAGCTTGCTATTTGAGAATTCCACAGTGGCTAGATTCTTGCCTAAAATCGTTCATTAAACAATTCTTTGAATAGATTTTTCGGGAGGGAGGTTTTGATGTCTGATTTCGAGTTGATCCTTATCGGCCTGTTGTTGGTGTCGGTGTTGGTGAATGTTGGTTTGATTCGTCGTGAGACGCGGCGTTGGCGTCGGGTGTGGCGTCTGTCCGGTCGGGAGTAGTCGCCTGGTCGGTGGTTTCTATCCGCCCTTGGAGCACGTTTTCGGGGGCGGGTGGTGCCCACCGAATGTGTGGGGTTCCCGATCGGAAAGGGGCGGCGTGTGGATGTGGTGCCGGAGATCGTGAAGTCGTGGACGGGCCGGTCTCGCTATGAGGCGCTGGTCGGCAACGCGCAGGGTTTGGCGTTGCTGCTGGATGGGGTGAGCAGCCTGATCAAGGCGTGTGAGCCGCCTGCGGGGGCGGTGTACCAGTTCGCGGCTCGGGTTGAGGATTTGGAGGATGCGCACAAGCAGACCGTTGACGTTCTGCGGGCGTTCATGACGCGGGTGAAGACGTACGAGGCGGATTTGATCGCGAAGCCGTGGAAGGTGAATTGATGTCCTACCGGGTCAGTGACACCTATGACGGTATTGATCAGGCGATGCGGTTGCTTCGCGGGTCGATGAAGGGAATGCCTGAGCGGTACCGGTACATGAAGCATTACGACGATCTGCGTCGGGCGGTGGCGGTGCTGCTGATCCTCCTGGAGGAAGCGGCTCCGTGGATGGAGGAGACGGACAAGGCGAAGCAGGCCACTACGCGGGCGAGGAAGTTGTTTGCGGCGGTGCGCTGACCGGTAGTTGTTCGACGGAAAAGGCCCGGATCGGTTGTCTGGTCTGGGCCTTTTCCGTGTCCAGGTTCGATATGAGTTTCTGAATTTTTGAGGCGGTGTGTGGTAGTGGGGAAGCAGCGTAATCAGGGGTGGGAATGGCGGGTCGCGGGTTGGGCCGCACGGCATCCGGGTTTCGTGGCCGCTCCGGCGGCGGTGACCGCTGGCGTCGCGCACTTCGGGCCGACCACGACTGGTGGTGTGGCGGCGGGTGTGCTCGCGGCGGGTGTGGGCTGGTACCGGGGCCACCCGGACTCGTGGGCGAGGGTGGCGGCACCGAGGTTGCGGGCGTGGCGGCGGCGGTGGCTGTCGCGGGTGTACGTGGGTCCGGCGTGGGGGCGGGTGACCGAGGCGTGCGGCCTGGTCACGGTGCACCGGGTCACCGGCGTGATCAGCACTCCGCGCATCATTCGCATCCGGTCGCACTCGCCGTCCACGGAGACGGTGTACGTGCGGCTGCTGCTGGGCCAGACCCCGAAGCTGTGGGAAGAGGCGGCAGAGGCCCTGGCGGTGGCGCTCAAGGCAGAGCGGGTCGGTATCGAGAAGGTCCGTCCGCAGGTGATCGCGTTGATCGTGCAGCGCTCGGAGCCGTTCGGGCAGGTGATCGTTCCGCCGGACCTGCCGGGAGACGCGGACGCGGCGAGCCTCGGGCGGGTGTATCTGGGTGAGACGGAGTACGGCAACGACTGGCACGCGCCGCTGATCGGTCAGCACTGGCTGATCTCCGGGGCCACGGGTTCGGGTAAGAACTCGGTGACGTGGATGGCGTTGCGGGCCTGCGCGCCGCTGATCCGTGACGGCCTGGTCCGGCTGCACGTGGTCAACCCCAAAGGCACCGAGCTCAACGCCCTGCGGTCGGTGTCGTACCGGTACGCCGAAGCCGACGCCGACATCGTGGACGTGGTGTCCGGGTTCTGGACGGTGATGCAGGACCGCAAGCGCGTGCTGGCCGAGCAGGGACGGCGCACGTTCGAGATGTCCCGCGAAACACCCCTGGACCTGCTGATCATTGACGAACTGGGCGCGGTTACCGGGTACGGCGACCGGTCACTCACCAAGGGCGTCCAGGCGGTGTTCCCGCTGATCCTGTCCCAGGCTCGCGCCCTGGGCGGCAGCGTCATCGGCGCGCTTCAGGAACCCACCAAAGACGTGATCCCGCAACGGGACTTGTTCTCCCTGCGGGTGTGCCTGCGGGCCACCTCGGCCGGGCACGTCGACATGGTCCTCGGTGAGGACATGCGCCGCCGGGGCGCTCTGGCCGACGAGATCCCCAACGAGGCCGCGTCGGCCGGTATCGGGTTCGTCGTGAAGCAGCGCTCTCGGACCCCGATGCGGGTGCGGGCGGCGTACTGCGACGACGCCGACATCGCCGAGCTCGTGCGGGTCGCCGGCTGGCCCCACACCGAACTGAGCACCACGGCGGCGGGGTGAATCCCTTGCCCAGCAACGAAAACAGCCGTGCTCCGCGTCCGGTTCGGAAGCTGACCAAACGCCTCGACGTCGCTCGTCAGCTCCACGAGCTGGAAAAGGATTCCGCGCTGGACATCGTGGACATCGAACGGCTACGCCAGAGCGTCACCCGCTGCCTGTGGCTGTTCCTCGCCATCGGATCGGCGTTCACCACAACCGGCGTTCAAGACTTCCTCGCCGGTCACCTCAACCCGGCCGATCCGGTCTGGTGGGGCTGCTGGGGCGTCGAACCCTGCCTTGTCGGCATTCTCATCACGATCCTGCGTTGGGAAGCCGCGATGATCGCCCGGAGCATCGACATCGATTCTCGGGCCGTGGACTGGCTCAAGCGGTTCTTGCTCGGCTCCACCCTCGTCATGAACGTCATCCCGGCGGTGTTTCCCCGCGAAGGCGGCATCAGCGCCGGCATGCTCGCCGCGCACTTCATGGTCCCGATCCTCGTGTTCTTCCTCGCCGAAGTCATGCCGATCGTGCAAGCACGCTGCACCCAAGCACGCCGGGCCGTCACTCTCACCCCAGCAACGGCCTCGGCTCCGGCTCCGGCTCCGGCTCCGGCTCCGGCGAGCGTGCCGGCCGTGGCGAACCCGGTCACCGTGGCACCCGCTCCCGCCGTGGTACTGCAACCTGCGGCACTGGACGGGCTCGGAATCCCGACCGGGATGCAAGCCCAGATTCACCAGCTCGTGGCGGAGCTGGACGCGCCGGTCACGGCCGCTGACATCCAGCGAGCTACCCGGCTTCCTCTCCCGATCGCGACACGGGTTGCCGAACGGTTCGCCCCCGCGCTCAACGGCCACGCCCACTAACTCACCGTCCGGCTCGGGCCTGCCGTGCTCCTGCTCGCACGGCAGGCCCCCGTTTTTCCTGCTCGCACTCACCCACCAGGCGGACTGACCATGCCCCCCGACCACACCACCAGCGCCACGGCCAGCGACGCGCTTCGACACCTCGGCGTCACCAACCGCGACGAGGCCCGCCGACTTCTCGACATGTACGCCCGACGCCACGAGATGAGCGCCGAACAGACGCAACAGGTTCTCGACGAGTTCCCGGCCCGACGCGCGGTCACCCGCGACGCGCACTGATTCACCTCTCGCCCCGATCTGCCGTGCTTCTCGCGCTGAGAGCACGGCAGGTCCGTCTCCGAAAGGAGAAACCCGATGGCGCTACCCCCACGCTCAACCTACGACGCCGAAGCGGCGTTGACGCAATGGATGCGCACCCCCGCCTACAAGGAATGGCGGGCCGGCGTCGAGAGCGTCAAGGGCTGCCTGCAACCGGTCCGGCTGGTCGGCAAGTTCGAGGTCCGCCACACCGGCACAGGTGACCTAATCGCCTCCCGACACGGCAAAGTCTGGGCGTCCTGCGGCACCCGACGCGCCGCCGTCTGCCCCACCTGCGCCGACCGGTACGCCGCCGACGCCTGGCACCTCATCCACGCGGGCATAGCCGGCGGCAAAGGCGTCCCCACCACCGTCGCCCGGTCGACGCGGCTGTTCGTCACCCTCACCGCCCCCTCGTTCGGCCCGGTGCACAACCGGCCCGGCAAACGACCGTGTTCCTGCGGACGCTGGCACCCCGAAGGCCATCCGCTGCTGGGGAGCCCGCTCGACCCGGCAACCTACGACTACACCGGGGCGGTGCTGTGGCAGGCACACAGCGGCCAACTCTGGCACCGGTTCACCATCGCGCTACGCCGCGCCGTCGCCGCCGCCGGCGGACTCACCGTCCGCGCATCCGGCGCACACCTGCGCATCTCGTACGCCAAGGTCGCCGAGTACCAGCGGCGCGGCCTGGTCCACTTCCACGCGGTCATCCGCGCCGACGGCCCCACCGGCCCGGACTCGTCGCCCCCGGTGTGGCTCACCGCCGACGTCCTGGCCGACGCGGTGCGTTCCGCGGCTTCCTCCGTCGAGCTCGACACCACCCGACCGGACGGAGCGGCGCTGCTCCTTGGCTGGGGTGAGCAGGTCGACGTCAAGGACATCACCACCACCGACATCGACATCAACGACGCGGACGACGACGGCGACCAGGCCGTAGCCGACACCCGGCTCGCCGGCTACATCGCCAAGTACGCCACCAAAGGCACCGGCGCCACCGAGACCGGAGACCGGCGCATCCGCTCACAGACCCACATCGACCGGCTACAGGTCTCCGCGCACCACCGGGCGATGATCCAAACCGCGTGGGACCTCGGCGGCCTCGACCAATACGCCGACCTCAAACTGCGCCACTGGGCGCACATGCTCGGCTTCCGAGGCCACTTCCTCACCAAATCCCGCATCTACTCCACCACCTTCAAAAACCTCCGCGCCGAACGCCGAACACACCAAATCCACACCGCGCTCACCGACGCCGGACTCCCCGAAGACACCGACGTCCTGGTCGTCAACGACTGGCAGATCCTCGGCATCGGCTACGACACCCCCGAACAACTCGAACTCGCCACCGCCATCGGAGACCGCATCCGAACCGCACGACAGCAAGCCAGAAAGGAACTCCGATGACCACCTCAACCACCGAACGCCTGTGGAGCGTCACCGACGTCTCGGCGTTCCTCGGCATTCCCGTCGGCACCCTCTACCAATGGCGACACCGCCGAACCGGCCCCCGCGCCTCCCGCGTCGGCCGACACCTCCGCTACGACCCCGCCGATGTGCGGGCCTGGTTCAACAACAAGGCGGCCTGACATGCCCATCGATGACCTCTGGTATCTCACCAAACGCGGACCAGACAAGAAACGACTCCCATCCAAACGGCACGGCAGGGGCAAACGCTGGCGGGTCCGCTACGCCGATGCCGCCGGCGAGTCCCGAGAAAAGCTATTCGAGCGCAAGACCGACGCGGAAGCCTTCGACGTTGAATGTCGTTCGGGCGTCGCTGTCGAAGTGAAGGCCAAGCGCGAGATGGACCGGCTCACCTTCGCCGAATACGCGCAGCGTTGGAAGGAATCACGTGAGTCGGGATGGAGCATCGAGACGCGGCGGCGTGTCCCACAGAACCTTCGAAAGCGTCTTCTACCGACATTCGGGGACCAGACCATTCGGTCAATTAACCTGACTGACGTAATGGCCTGGATTGGCGAGCTGCTCGATGAGCGCGTTGCCAAGTCGTCTATTGGTCTGTACTTCGGGGTTCTAAAGACCATTCTCAACGCTGCCGTTATCGATAAAGTTTTGTCCGAAAACCCCTGCAACGACGTGAACCTCTCGCAACTCCTGCGCGGAGTGTCAAGGGCACCGAAGTGGGTACCAACCGAGGACCAGGTGCTCAAGCTTATCGAGGTTGTTCCCCGACGCTTTCGCGCGGCTATATGGCTGGGAGCTGGCGAGGGTTTGCGTATCGGGGAAGTACTGGGCATGGAGGACGGTTCAAAGTGTCTGGACATTGCTCGCGCAGAGTTGCACGTGGTTCAGCAGTTGCGGCGCTCCGTTGAGCACTTTGATGGTTTCTACCTCGCCCCGCCGAAAAGTGGATCGGCGGGAACGGTCGATTTGGATGCCGTAGTTGCTGAGGAATTGGCGGCGCACGCTGCAGAGGTTGGCGCTGTCGAATTCGAGCTTCCGGACATCACTGACGGGAAGCGGGTGACTCGCTCGGCGGCTCTGCTATTCACCACTCCGCGCGGAAAGCTCATCACTGATTTCTACTGGTCCGAGCTGTGGGACAACTGGCGGGCTGCTGCGGGCTGGCCCAAAGGTGGCACCTTTCACTCCCTGCGTCACTTCTTTGCCACCACGCTGATGAGCAACGGCGTCGAGCCGCAGGAGGTGCAGAAGGCCTTACGCCATGCCAGCCTGCGAATCACGCTTGACACCTACGTGCATTGGCTGCCGAAGCAGGACCGGCGGCGCGGCCTCGTGGGGCAACTCCTTCGCCCGACCGGGAGCAGTCGGGCAACTGTTCCACCGGCCCAAGATCGACACTAGGTTGTGCCCTGGTTGTGCCGGATGATCTTTTCTGAGCGTTCTTGCAGTTCAGGGCGTTCTCTACCGGCCAATCCAAGATTGCACGCACTAATCCGGGGCCGGACAGGAAGCTCTTTCCCGCACCTGTCACGATGGCCGGTTCGCCCCGTTCCGGCCCCGCCCTCGGCAGCAGGTCACCCGGCCGGTGGGTCGGCGGCGGGCGCTCGGGCCCGTTGCGGTACGAAGACAGGGTGAGTGCCGCCAGCGTGACGCCCCTCGCCCTGTCCACCGCCGGGTCGGTGAACTGTCAGGGCAGTACCTCCTGCGAATGGATCTACAACATCACCAGGTCGTCCTGGTTCGCCGAGGGCAGCTACTGGATCCTGCTCAAACCGCTGCGGGTGCTGCTGATCGTGGCGTTGGCGATGGTGGCCCGCTGGGCGCTGCACCGCACGATCAACCGGCTGGTCCGGACCACCACCGACGGCGCGGTGCCGACGATGCTCCGGCCGTTGCGCGAGCGGGTGCCCACCGCCGCGGTCGACCCGGCCGAGTTCGTGCCGGAACGACGACGGCAGCGCGCCGAGGCGATCGGTTCGGTACTGCGCAGCCTGACCACCGCGTTCGTCTTCGGAATCGCGCTGCTGATGATCCTGCGGGAGTTCAGCTTCGATCTGGCGCCGCTGCTGGCCAGCGCCGGTATCGCCGGCGTCGCGCTGGGCTTCGGTGCGCAGAGTCTGGTCAAGGACCTGATCGCCGGCCTGTTCATGCTCATCGAGGACCAGTACGGGGTGGGCGACAACGTCGACCTGGGCGAGGCGACGGGCGTGGTGGAGTCGGTCGGCCTGCGGGTCACCACCGTGCGTGACGGTCGCGGGGTGCTCTGGTACATCCGCAACGGCGAGATCATCCGGGTGGGCAACAAGAGCCAGGGTTGGGCCCTGGTGGTGGTCGACCTGCCGATCGGGTTCAGCAGCACCGAGGAGGCGACCGCCGTCCTGCGGACCGCGGCCGCCTCGATCGCGATGGACCCGGAGTTGTCGCCGGAGATCGTGGAGGCGCCGGAGGTGTTGGGCGTCGAGCAGATGACGGTGGACGGCGCGGTGATCCGGACGGTGGTGAAGACGACCGCCGACGGGCAGTTCGCGGTGGGCCGTGAGCTGCGTCGACGGCTCGCGGAGGCGCTGGAGAACTCGGGGATCACCGCCCAGATCGCCGCGGCCCGCATCTATCCGGGCGCGTCGAGCCGCCCGTTGCGCGAGGGGGAGACCGGTCAGGGTGGTGCCACCTGACCCGGGCAACCTGTCCGGCGATCCAGGGGTCGCGGGCCGGCCGGCCCCTCAGGTATCGTCCGTTCGTTCAGTCGGGGATGCGACGAACGAGCCGTTCGCCCTAGCTAGTTGTCAGACTATCGGGCAGAATCCGGTGCACGCGTTCCCGCCGGAGCGTGGTCACATCCTCGCTGATCCGTAGATCTGACGAGTGTTCCCGGCCGGGCTGCCACGAGCGGTGCCCCGGGAGCCGATGGAGGCGACGGTGCCCGACGAGCGACCTTCCGCGGAAGGCCCGGCCACTTTTCGCGAAGTGTTCGCCCAGCGCGAGTTCCGTGCTGTCTTCACGGCCGGGGCCCTCTCGTGGGTCGGTGACTACCTGGCGAAGGCCGCCGTCACCCTCCTCGTCTACCAGCAGACCAGGTCCGTCGCGCTCTCCGCCGCCGCGTTCGCCGTCAGCTTCCTGCCCTGGCTGCTCGGTGGCCCACTGCTCGCCGCGCTGGCGGAGCGATACCCGTACCGGCGGGTGATGGTCACGTGTGACGTGATCCGGATGGCGCTGATGCTGCTCATCGCCATCCCGAACCTGCCGGTCCAGGCGGTGCTGGTGCTCATCTTCGCGGCCACGCTGGCCAACCCGCCGAGCCAGGCGGCGAAGTCCGCCCTGCTGCCGCAGATCCTCGCCGGCGACCGGCTGGTGGTCGGCCTGTCGTTGAACAGCAGCGTCGGGCAGGCCGCGCAGGTCGTCGGCTACCTGCTCGGCACCGCCGTCGCCGCGATCAACCCGGCCGCCGCGCTGCTGATCAACGCGGCGACGTTCGCCGTCTCGGCGCTACTGGTGCGTTTCGGCGTCCAGGATCGGCTCCCGGTGATGACCAGCGCCCACCGCAGCCACCTGCTCCGGGAGACCACCCAGGGTTTCCAGATCGTGTTCCGGACGCCGGTGCTGCGGGCCATCGCGGTGCTGGTGTTCAGCGCGATGCTCTTCTCGATCGTCCCGGAGGGGCTGGCCGCGGGCTGGGCCAACCGGGACGGCGGCAGGATGGACGCGGGCCTGGCGCAAGCGTTGATCATGGTGGCGAATCCGCTGGGATTCATCCTCGGCGGGCTGCTCGTGAGCCGACTGTTCGCTCCGTCCCGCCGACTGGCCCTGATGCGGCCCCTGGCCGTGCTCGCGCCGCTGGCGCTGGTGCCGGCACTGTTCAACCCCGCCCCACCGGTGGTGGCGCTACTCGCCGCGCTCTGCGGGTTCGCGGTCGCCGGCATGCTGCCGATGGCCAACGGCCTGTTCGTCCAGGCCCTGCGCGCCGAGTTCCGGGCCCGCGCGTTCGGTGTGATGGCCACCGGGGTCCAGGTCATCCAGGGGGTGGCGGTGCTGGCCACCGGGCTGCTCGCCGACCGGTTCTCGATCCCGGTGGTGGTGGGGGTGTGGAGCGCGGCCGGGGTGCTGCTGATGCTGGTGGCCGCGCTGCGCTGGCCGGACCAGCAGACGGTGGACAACGCCATCGCGGCGGCCGTCACGGCCAACGCCGCGCAGGCGGCCAGCGCGGCGCAGACGGCCACCCCGGGTGGCCGACTTACCGGCGGCAAGCCGGTGGACGAACCCCAGGCCGGCAAGGGCCACCGCCGGCACGCGGTGACCTGACCCGACGTCCCGTCCGCGGCTCGGGCGTGACCCGACCCACGGTGTACGGGTCGGGCCGGCTCGGGACGCACCTGGCAGGATGGAACGGTGAACCCCGCAGGTGAATCCGACCGTCCCGGCGCGTCGACCCTCTTCGAGGCGGTCGGCGGCGAGCCCACCTTCCGCAAGCTGGTCGACGAGTTCTACGCCGGCGTCGCCACCGATCCCCTGCTGCGGCCCATGTACCCGGAGGAGGACCTGGGCCCGGCCGCGGACCGGATGACCCTGTTCCTGATGCAGTACTGGGGTGGGCCGAACACGTACTCCGCCCAGCGCGGGCACCCACGGCTGCGGATGCGGCACGCGCCCTTCCGGATCGGCGCGGCCGAGCGGGACGCCTGGCTGCGCAACATGCGCCGCGCCGTGGACCGCCTCGACCTCGAGCCGGAGATCGCCGGCACGCTCTGGGACTACCTGGAGCGTGCCGCGTACTTCATGGTCAACGTCGAGGAAGATCCGGCCCACGGCGTCTGACCCGCCCGACCCGGGGCGGCCTCAGAGCAGCGCGCCCTCGTCGTGCAGCCAGTCCACGAAGCTGGTGGCCACCGCCGCGCCGCAGTCGAGCATCTCGACCAGCAGCGCGTCGTGCGTGCCGGCGCCGAGCGGCACCTGCAGCTCGGCGTAGATCGGCAGCTGCCCGCGCTCCGTCGGATCGCCGATGTACGCCTTGCAGAACCGGCGGGTGTGGTTCCACTCGTTGACCACCCGGTAGGCCCGGTCGGCCCAGTCCGGCGGGACGGTGGCGTGCGGGCGTGCCCGCATCACCAGAATCTCGTCCTCCGGCCCTTCGAGGGCGACCAGCACGGCGTGCCGCTCCCACATGGCCAGCAGGTTGCCGTCGCCGTCGGCCAGGTAACGCACGTCGAGCAGGTCGAGCGCGTCACAGACTCTGCGCAGACTGACCGGCTCGACGGTTGCGGGCATCTCCGTCAGGACGGGTCGATCGTTGGACGGGCAGTCGTCCCCCGGCTGGCGGGGGCTGGGCGGTCCGACCCGGACCGCGCTCTCCACTGTGATCCCGCTTCGGGTTTCCGGATCGCCGCCGTCGGCGGGACCGGGGCGCCATGACCACCACGGCATCGCTCGCGCACCTCACTCCCCAGCGGATCCAGTCGCCTACGGTGCGTTGGATCCGAGGATGGACGGTACCCGGACAGCCGGGTTGAAGCATCCCCCCAACGACCGCCCCAGCCCAGAAGAATGACCATGGGTCATCCGTTCGGATGAGTCCCGAGGGGTGTTAAGGCGAGGTCGGTGGCCTTCTGCAACCAGGCCGCTCCGTATGGTCCCACCAGGCCAACCCATCGGCCGGCCACCCGTACCTGCACGGTCGGCTCGTCCGCGCCGGCGACCGGGCCGGCGGCGGCACCGAGGAAACCCATCCGAACCAGCCCCTGCACCAGCCGCTGCGGCACCTCCACCGGCGCTGCCGGCGATCCGTCGGGCGTGACCACCACCGCCACGTGATCGAGCAGCGCGTCCCGCAGGGCACGCTGACCGACCGCCCGGCCGGCCACACCCTCCTGGCTCGCGGTGCGGAGGGTGCCGGCGGCGGCGTCCGCGATCCGACGTAGCTCGGCGGCGGGCAGCACCTCCACCGGTCGGCTGCGCGCCGGCGGCAGCGGCCACCGCCACTGCGCGTCCCGACGGGTCGGTAACGTCGTGCCGCCACGCTCCAGCTCGGCGAGCAGCTCCGCGGCGGCCACCGTGACGTCGTCGGGGGTGCCGTCGACCGGCCCACCGGCCACCGTGCGCACCACCAGCACCTGCCACGGCAGCCGCGCCCAGAGAGCGACGCGGCCGGGCGCGCCGGCCGGCCGCAGCCGGACCGGCGCACCCGGCTCCAGCCGGACCAGGCGGGCCAGGAACGCCCCCGCGTCGGCCGACCCGGCGAGGTCGTGCGTCGACGCTGTCACCCCACCCGCTCCGGTCGCACCGGGCCGGGTCACGCCACGCCGCCCTGCGGGGCGTAGGTCAGCAGGAACTCCCGCTCCTCGGCGGTGATCCGCCGGGGCACCTGACGGGTCAGGTCGAACGGGACCAGCACCGAACGGGCCCGACTGGCGAGCACGTCACCGTCGTACAGCTCGTAGGCGACGGTGAACCGGGAGGCCCTGATCTCCTCCACCCACAGCTCGATCCGGACCGTGGGCGCGGCCTGGGCGGTGGCCCGACCCAGCGCGTAGTCCACCGGCCGGAGATAGTCGACCTCGTGCCGGCGGATCACCACCCCGTCGGCGAACGAGCCGACCCCCCAGGCGCGGCCACCGGCGAACATCAACGCCACCCGCGCCTCCTCGTACAGGGTGAGGAAGCGCGAGTTGTTGATGTGGCCGTACGCGTCCAGGTCGGACCAGCGCAGTGTGCAGTGGTAGACGAACCGGTCAGACACCGTGTCGGCCGGTCAGTCGCGGGTCAGCTTGCGGTAGGTCACCCGGTGCGGCCGGGCGGCCTCCGCGCCGAGGCGGTCGATCTTGTTCTTCTCGTACGCCTCGAAGTTGCCCTCGAACCAGAACCACCTGGCCGGGTCCTGGTCGTCGCCCTCCCAGGCCAGGATGTGCGTGGCGACCCGGTCCAGGAACATCCGGTCGTGGGAGATGACCACGGCGCAGCCGGGGAACTCCAGCAGCGCGTTCTCCAGGCTGGAGAGGGTCTCCACGTCCAGGTCGTTCGTCGGCTCGTCGAGCAGGATGACGTTGCCGCCGATCTTCAGGGTCAGCGCCAGGTTGAGCCGGTTGCGCTCGCCGCCGGAGAGCACCTTGGTCGGCTTCTGCTGGTCCGGGCCCTTGAAGCCGAACGCGGCGATGTACGCCCGCGACGGCATCTCGACCTTGCCCACCATCAGGTAGTCCAGCCCGTCGGAGACGACCTCCCAGACGGTCTTGTCACCGTCGAGGCCCTGCCGGTTCTGGTCGACGTACGACAGCGAGACCGTCGGGCCGACCCGGACCTCGCCGCCGGTCGGCTCCTCCAGCCCGACGATGGTCTTGAACAGCGTGGTCTTGCCGACGCCGTTGGGGCCGATGATGCCGACGATGCCGTTACGCGGCAGCGAGAACGACAGGTTGTCGATCAGCAACCGGTCACCGAAGCCCTTGCTGAGACCGTTCGCCTCGATGACGGTGCTGCCCAGGCGCGGGCCCGGCGGGATCTGGATCTCCTCGAAGTCCAGCTTGCGGGTCTTCTCCGCCTCGGTGGCCATCTCGTCGTACCGGTCCAGACGGGCCTTGGACTTGGTCTGCCGGGCCTTGGCGTTGGAGCGGACCCACTCCAGCTCCTCGGTGAGGCGCTTCTTCATCTTCGCGTCGCGGCGGCCCTCGACGGCCAGCCGGGCGGCCTTCTTCTCCAGGTAGGTGGAGTAGTTGCCCTCGTAGCCGATGGCCCGGCCGCGGTCCAGCTCCAGGATCCAGCCGGCGACCTTGTCCAGGAAGTACCGGTCGTGGGTGATCGCCATGACGGTGCCGGCGTACTTGGCCAGGTGCTGCTCCAGCCAGGAGACGCTCTCCGCGTCCAGGTGGTTGGTGGGCTCGTCGAGCAGCAGCAGGTCGGGCGCCTCCAGCAGCAGCTTGCAGAGCGCGACGCGGCGGCGCTCACCACCGGAGAGCTGGGTCACGTCGGCGTCCGGCGGCGGGCAGCGCAGCGCGTCCATGGCCAGCTCGAGCTTGGAGTCGATGTCCCACGCGTCGGCGTGGTCCAGCTCCTCCTGGAGCTTGCCCATCTCCTCCATCAGCTCGTCGGAGTAGTCGGTCGCCATCTGCTCGGCGATCTTGTTGAACCGCTCCAGCTTGGCCTTGGTCTCGGCGACCGCCTCCTCGACGTTGCCGAGCACCGTCTTGGCGTCGTTGAGCGGGGGCTCCTGGGCGAGCATGCCGACGGTGTAGCCGGGCATCAGCCGGGCCTCGCCGTTGCTCGGCTTGTCCAGCCCTGCCATGATCTTGAGGAGGCTGGACTTACCGGCGCCGTTCGGACCGACCACACCGATCTTGGCCCCCGGCAGGAAGCTCAGCGTCACGTTGTCGAGCACGACCTTGTCGCCGTGCGCCTTGCGCGCCTTTTCCAGGACGTAGATGTACTGGGCCACGGTGCGGGCTACCTCCGTCGGATTGCTGTCGCCTGATCGGGGCGCGGGCGCGGGCTGCGAGGACCGCCCGCTGCCGCCGGCCGGGAGCCGGCCGCGCGCACGCCATCGTCAATCCTGACAGGTACGGCGCGCTTCGCCCACATCACCCCGCCCCAGGAGTACGCGGGCGCGCCGCGTTGCCGGCCGTGGTATCACCCACTAGCGTCCTTGGTATGACCAAGAAAATCGCTATCAGCGTGCCGGATGACGTGGCGGAGCGGCTGGCCACCGAGCCCAACGTGTCCGCATTCGTGACGGAGAGCATCCGCCAACGCATGGTCGGTGAACGAACACGACGGACCCTGGAGCAGCTCGGCTTCAAGATCACTGACGAGGGCCTTGAGGAGGCCGGGCGCACGTTGGATCAGGCACGCCAGGCGATAACTCCCGAGTTGCGCGCCAAGGCCGCAGCGCTGCTCAACGAGGCGTCCCGAGGACGGATGCAGGTCTGTGACTGACGCAGGACTCGTGCTCGACACGACCGCATTGCTGGCCTACTCCGAAGGAGTGCCGGCCGTTGGCATCCAGATCGCCAAAGTCGCCTACCGCCGGGAGTCGGTGATCATTCCGGCCATGTGCCTCACAGCGGCGTATCGCCGGGTGTCCAACGACGGCTGGCCACTGCTGGACAGCATCGCCGATCTCGAAGCTGTACTCGTCACGCCGGTAGATCACAACATGTGCCCCATCCTGGGCGGCTGGTCCCGCCTACTGGGCAGCATCGATCTCGCCCAGGTTGCGATCGAAGCAGCAGCCCGAGCGGTCGTGCCGATCATGACGGACCGGCGGGAGCTGCTCGGTGAGGTACTGCCGAAGGAATGGCCGATCATCGACCTCTGACCCACGCGCTGTCGACAAGATCACCGACGGATTTCGGCACGTGCGGGGCGGGTAGGAGACTCCGGCACGAGGCACAAGACGCCGCAGCTACGCTCAGTACGCTCATCGCGGTGGACCCGTCAGTACCCGGAGGTGGCCGATCGTGACCGTCCGTAGCTCCTTTGTCGTAGTGGCGAACCGTCTGCCGGTCGACGAGGTGAGCACACCCGAGGGACGACAGTGGCGACGCAGCCCCGGAGGGCTGGTCACCGCGCTGCATCCCGTGCTCGCCGAACATCAGGGCACCTGGGTCGGCTGGGCTGGCGGCACCGGTGCCGCGCCCGAGCCGTTCGACCTGGAGGGGATCCGCCTGCACCCGGTCCCGTTGAGCGCCGAAGAGCTGGAGCGCTACTACGAGGGCCAGTCCAACGCGACGATCTGGCCGCTGTACCACGACGCCGTGGAGACGCCGGCCTACAAGCGGCGCTGGCGGGAGGCGTACCGCCTGGTCAACGCGCGGTTCGCGGAGGCCGCGGCGGACGTGGCGGCCGAAGGCGCGACGGTCTGGGTGCAGGACTACCAGCTCCAGCTGGTCCCGGCGATGCTGCGGGAGCTCCGACCCGACCTACGCATCGGCTTCTTCCTGCACATCCCGTTCCCGCCGATCGAGCTGTTCATGCAGATGCCGTTCCGCACCGAGATCCTGCGCGGCCTGCTCGGCGCCGACCTGGTCGGCTTCCAGCAGCGGCTGGCCGCGCAGAACTTCGTCCGGCTGGCCCGGCACCTGCTCGGGCTGCGCTACGAGGGGCAGATGATCCAGGTCGACGGGCGGCAGGTGAAGGCGGGCGCCTTCCCCATCTCGATCGACACGCAGGAGATGGAGCGGATGGCTGCCGATTCGGCGGTCCAGGCCCGCGCCAAGCAGATCCGCGCCGAGCTGGGCGACCCGAAGACGATCATCCTGGGTGTGGACCGGCTGGATTACACCAAGGGCATCGAGTTGCGGCTCAAGGCCTTCCGCGAACTGCTCGCTGACGGAAAGTTGACAGTCCCGGACGCGGTTATGGTGCAGGTCGCCACGCCGAGCCGCGAGCGCGTCGAGCACTACCAGGCACTACGGGTCAAGGTGGAGCGCGAGGTTGGTCGGATCAATGGCGAATTCGGCAGGGTCGGCGTGCCGGCGGTGCATTATCTGCATCAGTCGTACAGTCGCAGTGAACTGGCCGCGATGTACGTTGCTGCCGACGTGATGATGGTGACCCCGCTGCGAGACGGAATGAACCTGGTAGCCAAGGAGTACGTAGCATCACGTGCCGACCAGGGCGGTGCGCTCGTGCTCAGTGAATTCGCTGGCGCCGCCACCGAGCTGCGTCAAGCTTTCCTGTGTAACCCGCACGACCCGGACGCGGTCAAGGACGCCCTGCTCCGGGCCGTGCACGTGGAGAAAACCGAGGCACGCCGCCGGATGCGGACAATGCAACGTCACCTGCGTACCCACGACGTGGGCCACTGGGCCAAGTCGTTCCTCTCCGAACTGGGAGTCTCCGAGGCGGAGGCCGCGTGAACACGTCCGTCAACGACGGAGCGGCGACCGCCACCGGGGTGATGGACCCCGAGCTGCGATCCGCCATCGGCCGGATCGCCCGGGTCCCCCAGCTCCTGATCGCCTGCGACTACGACGGCACGCTGGCGCCGATCGTGGAAGATCCGAGCACAGCCGTACCACTGCCCGAGTCGGTGGCCGCGATCCGCGCCCTCGCCGCGCTGCCGCAGACCAGCGTGGCGGTCGTCTCCGGCCGGGCGCTGCGCGACCTGGCCGCGCTCTCCCGGCTGCCCAGCGAGGTGCACCTCGTCGGCAGCCACGGCTCCGAGTTCGACATCGGCTTCGTCGAGCGGCTCTCCCCCGAACTGGTGGCGGTGCGCACCCAGGTGCGCAACGCGCTGCGCGAGATCGCCGCCGAACACCCCGGCATCCGGCTGGAACGTAAGCCGGCCAGTGTCGCCGTGCACACCCGGGGCGTCGACCCGCAGGTCGCCGCCGCCGCCATCGAGGCGGTGCGCAACGGCCCGGCCGCCTTCGACGGTGTCACGGTCACCCAGGGCAAAGAGGTCATCGAACTCTCCGTGGTGGCCACCCACAAGGGCACCGCCGTCGACCAGCTGCGCACCCAACTCTCGGCCAGCGCGGTGCTCTTCATCGGTGACGACGTCACCGACGAGAACGCGTTCGGCAACCTGCACGGCCCGGACCTCGGCATCAAGATCGGCCCCGGCGACACCCAGGCCAGCTACCGGGTGGCCGAGCCGATCGAGGCGGCCCGCGCACTCGGGCTGCTGCTGGAGACCCGCCGACACTGGCTGTTCGGCGAGCGGGCGGTGCCCATCGAGCGGCACTCCATGCTGGCCAACGGCCGTACCGTCGCTCTGCTCACCCCCGAGGCCAAGGTCAGCTGGCTCTGCCACCCCAAGGCCGACTCCGCGGCGATCTTCGCCGACCTGGTCGGTGGGAGCCCGGCCGGTCACTTCAGCGTCACCCCGGAACGCGGTGGCATCCCGCTGGGTCAGCGCTACCGCTCGGGCACGATGACCGTGGAGACCCGGTGGTCCGGGCTCACCGTCACCGACTGGCTGGACAAGCCGGCCCACGAGACCACTCCGGACGACAGCCCGGCGGTCATCACCGGCGACTCGACACTGGTCCGGGTGCTCACCGGCAGCGGGCGGGTCCGGGTGGAGTTCGCGCCCCGCCCCGAGTTCGGCCAGGTCGCCGTGCAGCTGCAGCCGCTCGGCGACGGCCTGCTGGTGCTCGGCTCCAACGAGCCGGTGGCCCTCTACTCCCCCGGCGTGCAGTGGCAGGTCGACAACGACGGCGGGTACGAGACGGCCAAGGCCATCGTCGACCTCTCCGCCGCCGGTGGGCAGGTCGTGCTGGAGCTGCGCTTCGGCACGCACAGCCTGGAGCACCACCGGGTGCCGATCCACGAGCGGCAGGCGGCGGCCGAGCAGCCGTGGAAGGACTGGGTGGCCTCGCTGCGGCTGCCCTCCACCTCCCGCGAGCTGGTCGCCCGCAGCGCGCTCACCCTGCGCGGTCTCTGCCACGAGGCCACCGGTTCGATCCTGGCGGCGGCCACCACCTCGCTCCCCGAGGAGCTGGGCGGCGTCCGCAACTGGGACTACCGCTACTGCTGGCTGCGCGACGCCGCGCTGACCGCCCGCGCGCTGGTCGACCTCGGCTCCATCGAGGAGGCCGAGGCGTTCCTGCGCTGGGTGGACGGCTGCATCGAGCGCACCGGCGGCCACCCGGAGCGGCTGCATCCGCTGTACACCATCGACGGCTACGAGCTGGGCGCCGAGGCGGTCATCGACACGCTGCCCGGGTACGCCGGCTCCCGGCCGGTACGGGTCGGCAACCTGGCGAACCACCAGCTTCAGCTGGACGTCTTCGGCCCGATCGCCGACCTGATCGCGGCCGTCGCCGACGCCCGCGGCTCGGTCCGCGACGACGAGTGGCGGGTGCTGGAGAACATGGTCGAGGCGGTCCGCCGCCGCTGGCACGAGCCCGACCACGGCATCTGGGAGGCCCGGCTGCCACCACGGCACCACGTGTTCTCCAAGGTGATGTGCTGGATGACCGTCGACCGGGCGCTGCACGTGATGCGCCAGCACGGCGGCGAGGACCGCTCGGAGTGGAAGGATCTGCGCGACCGGATCGGCGCCAACGTGCTGGAGCACGGCTGGCACGAGGCGGTCGAGGCGTACAGCGTCGCGTACGGCGATGAGGACATGGACGCGTCGTCGCTCTGGATCGGCCTCTCCGGGCTGCTCGCCGGCGACGACCCGCGCTTCCTGTCCACCGTTCTGAGGATCGAGGCGGACCTGCGCAGCGGCCCGGTCGTCTACCGCTACCACTGGGACGACGGCCTGCCCGGCCGCGAGGGCGGCTTCCACATCTGCACGGCGTGGCTGATCGAGGCGTACCTGCGCACCGGCCGCCGCACCGACGCCGAGGAGCTGTTCGCGCAGATGGTGCTCACGGCCGGCCCGACCGGGCTGCTCCCCGAGCAGTACGACCCGCTCGCCGAGCGCGGGTTGGGCAACCACCCGCAGGCGTACAGCCACCTCGGGCTGATCCGCTGCGCCCTGCTGCTGGACAACATGCTCAAGCAGTAACGACAGCACGTACGACGGCGGGGCCGGAGCGCACACGCTCCGGCCCCGTCTGCTCTGTTCGGCGTCCTCCGCGGCGTGTCCGGAACGGTCCCGTACCGGCCCGAACGGGCCGGACTCTTCACGGTGGTTTCCCAACCTGCGTTCCACAGCTTCGCGTCGATATAGTCCGCGAATCTGGGTTGTGGGCTGGGCAAACGCCGGTTGGACCGGTGACATGGCGTGTCACTAAGGGACGTCTCGTAACCCTGGCGTTTGTCCGTTGAGGACGATCGGGCAGGATGCCCGGTGTGCAGGTGATCACCGCAGCCCGCCCGGAGTGGATCTTCCCGTTCACCGGGTTGCAGCCCGCCCAGTTCCGCAAGCTGGTCCGGCTGGTCGCCGAGCGCGGCGGTGACGGCATCGCCGACGGCCGGCCGGGCCGGCAGTGGGCCCTCGACCTGCCGGATCGGGTGTTGCTGGTGGCCGCGTACTGGCGTACGAACTTGACGATGCGGCAGATCGGCCCGTTGTTCGGGGTGTCGCACTCCGCGGCGCATCGGGTCATCGACACCCTCGCGCCGCTGCTGGCCTTGGCGCCGGTGCGCAAACGGCCGGTCGAGCAGATCGCGATCGTTGACGGGACTCTGGTCCCGACCCGCGATCATCGCCTGGCCGCCCGGAGCAAGAACTACCGGTACTCGACGAACCTGCAGGTCGCTATCGACGCCAGCACCCGCCTGGTCACCGCCGTCGGTGACCCGCAGCCCGGCAACCGCAACGACACCATCGTCTACCGCACCTCCGGCATCGCCGAGACGCTGGACGGGCGGCCGGTGATGGCCGACGGCGGCTACCGCGGCAACCCCGAGGTGATCATGCCGTACCGCAAACCGTCTGACGGCAGCGAACTGCCCGCCTGGAAGCAAGCCCTCAACGTCGAGCACCGCACCGTCCGCGCCGGGGTCGAACTCGCCCTGGCCAGGATGAAATGCTTCAAGATCCTGCGCGACTACCGCCGCGCCGCCCACACATTGGCCGACGCCGCTTCCGGCATCGCCAACCTCCACAACATCATCCTCGCCGGGTGAGCACCAACCCGGCGCGGGGCAAGGGAGTGTCAAGTTAACGGCTGATCTTGGTTGTTGAGGTGGTCAGTCGTTGGCCGGGGTGAGCCGGCCCTCGAAGGCGATCTGGAAGGCGTTCAG
>NZ_JBFAHZ010000033.1:18521-64757 GCF_040654415.1 Micromonospora sp. NPDC050695 | reverse complement strand
TTCGACACGGCCGCCCTCGTCCACCTCGCCGACTACGAAGCGTAACCAAACACAGGACACTCAACCCGAACAGGACTTGCGACCTGCTGCACTAGCGACGAGGTGCACCCGGCGATTCTCGTCATGTCGCAATCCGGACACCGGCGACGGGTGCTCGGCCACCCGCACCCCCTTGCACCTGCCCGAACGGCAGCGGCCGGGCCGCCGTCGCCGGCCGGCCACCCGACGCGTCGTCCGGCGCGGGCATCCCAAGGGGTTACGCGGATGGTGCAATAGGGCCATCGTGGTGACGAATCGCTGACGGAGGAACGCGTGGACGGTGTCGAACTGGTTCTCGCCGCCTTGACGGCGGGCGCCACGGCGGTGGTCACCGACGCGACCAGCGCCGTGATCCGGGACACCGCCGCCAGTTTTCGGAGTCTGGTGCGAAGCAGGTTGACCGGCCGCGGTCAGGAGGCGCTGCAGGTGCTGGAGGTGGACGGGACGATCTCGGGCGTCGGGCAGGTACGCCTCATCGAGGATCTTGTCCGCGCCGGCGTCGACCGGGACGAGCAGATCCTCCGCCTCGCACGGGACCTGGTGGCGCGGGCCGAGGCGGCCGGCGGGCGGACCGAGATCGGGCATGCCGACCTGCGCGGCGCGCAGGGCGTCCAGCTCGGCAGCTCCAACACCCAGCACAACACGTTCCGCTGAGGCGGGTCGGGCAGATGGGCCGCAGCGGCCAGCCGAGAGACGACCGTTCGCGGGGTGTCGACGCCCGGAACGCCCAGGGCGTGCAGGTCGGCGACAACAACCGTCAGTACAACATCTTCGGTCCGGTGGTGCGGTCGGCGTACCTGGCGGAGGTCCGCCGGATCGCCCCGGCCCAACTGCTGCACCGGGAGGCCGAACTGGCGCGCCTCGTGGCCTTCTGCACCGGCGACGGACCGGACTCCTACCTGCGGTGGCAAGCCTTTCCCAAGGCCGGAATGACGGCCCTACTTGCCTGGTTCGTGCTGCACCCACCGCCGGGGGTGCGGGTGGTGTCGTACTTCGTCCCCGAGGGCCGCACCGAGCAGGAGAACCACGACGCGTTCCTCGACGTGGTGCTGGAGCAGTTGGCCGAGCTGACCGACGGGTCGATGCCGGGCCATCTGACCAGGTCGACCCGGAAGGCGCACCTGTTGGGCCGCTACACGGAGGCGGCCGAGGCGTGCGCACGGCGTGGTGAGCGGCTGGTGCTGGTCGTCGACGGGCTGGACGACCGGCGGAACGCGTCCGGTATCGCGCCGCTGTTGCCGGACCATCTGGTCGGCGGGATGCGGGTGGTGCTCGACACCGGCAGCGGTCTGCGGGTCCCCGCCGACCTGCCACCGCGTCACCCGCTACGGGAGGCACGCCGTCCCGACCGCCTGCCGCGAATCATCGACGAGGCGGAGCGGGCCCAGTTGGAGGCGGCGGACGCCCGGCGGAAGGTCGAGCGGCAACGCGCCGCCGACGGACGCCGCGCCGCGCAGCTGCGGGTCGACCAGTGGCGTGCCGCCGAGGCGGCGCGGACCACCCCGGCGGCCCGAGCGGGGGCGGTGCTGCGGGTGCTGGTGTTCGTCGCCGGTTGGACGGGGCTCCTCGTGCTGTTCGCCTGGCTGGCGTGGGCCTGGTACGACCCGTCGGTGGCGGGCATCCTGAGCGCCCAGATCCTGGTGGGCGCGTCGGGTGCCACGTTCGGGCTCGCGCCGGCCGCGTACCGGCTCGGTGCGGCGTACGCACCGGCGCCCCGGTCGCCCGCCGCCTGGTTCGGGTCGCCCCGGGTCATGGTGCTCTGCGGCGGTGCCGCGCTGGCCCTCATCGGCGTCGGCGGGGCGTGCGCGGCCGACTACCTCGACGCCCGCCACGACCGGCTGCTGGAGCGGTCCCTCGGCATGGCCGGAGCCCTGCCCTCCTTCGAGCAGACGGTGGCGTTCGTGGTGCTGGTGCTGATAGCCCTCGGCTGCTGGGCGGTCGGTACGTACGTCGCCGGTACGGCCATCGGTCCGTGGCAGGAGCGGCACCGGGAACAGGAGCGCACGTACCGGGCAGCCGCCGGCAAGCTGCCCTCGTGACCGGTGTCGACCGGCACCGCGAAGGGCCCGTGGTCAGGTAACTAGAGTCGGCGGTATGCGCATCCGGATCGACGCCAGCGACCTGCCCGGGCGACGCGCCGGCGCCGAGGCCGACGCGCTGCGGCTCGGCAACGTGCACGTCGGCGTCCAACGCAGGGCCGAGGTCGTCGATCGGGTGCCCGCCGACGCGGCGACGGCGACCTGGCACATCGAGGTGTCCAGCCGGGAGATCGACGGGGCACTGGACGTCGGCGGCCCGTGGGTGCACGGCCGCCCCGGCGCACGGTTTCTCTACCTGAGCTGGGGCGCCGTGACCGACGGCGACTTCGCGATGTTCAGAAGGGCGAAGCTGATGTTCACCGACGTCCCGACCGAACTGCTGCGCGCCGCTCACGAGGGCGCAGGGACTCTGGTCGGCCGGGTCGGGTTGACCGACGCCAGCGGCGGACCGCTGTGCGCCCGGGTGCACCCTCCCGCCATCGCCTGGACGGTGGAGTGACCCGACCGCCCCAACCCGACCGACCCGGTCCGTAGAGACTCGTCAGGCGACCAGCGACACGCGCCCGTTGTCCAGGTCGTAGCGGGCGCCCACCACCCGCAGAGCGCCCTGGTGCACCTTCTCGGCGATGATGGAGCTGCGCGCCGAGAGGGCCCGCACCTGGGCCGCGATGTTGGCCCGGACCGCGTTCTCCACCGGGTCACCGGGCTGGTCCAGCACCGATTGGACCACCGGGCGCAGGCTGTCCACGATGGTGCCGATGTGTCCGGGTGCCTCGCCGCCGGTGCGGATGGCGTCGATGGTGGCGGTGATCGCGCCGCAGCGCTCATGCCCGAGGACGACGATCAGCAGGCTGCCGAACTCCTCCACGGCGAACTCGACGCTGCCCAGCAGCAGGTCGTCGACGATGTTGCCGGCGACCCGGTTGTCGAACAGGTCACCCAGCCCCTGGTCGAAGAGCACCTCCGGCGCCACCCGGGAGTCCGCGCAGCCGACGGTGATGGCGAACGGGTGCTGGCCGGCGGCGAGCCGGTGCAGGTCCGCCAGGCCCTGGTGCGGGTGCCGGCCGTGCCCGGAGGTGAACCGCCGGTTGCCGGCGAGCAGGTTGCGCAGCGCCTCGGCCGGCGTACCGATCGGGTCGTCGGCCGTGGTGGGCGCGGCAGCGGACGGGCTCGCCCCCGCCGCGCCGAGCGCGACGACGGCGCCACCGGCGACCAGCAGTGAACGGCGAGACAGGGGGGAAGGCGCCACGATGATCTCCCAGAGGGTGGGGATGAGAACCTTCTTCCTATCAGCTCACCCTCCACAATGGTGCCCGCCCCGGTTTGGAGGGCGTGGCGGCACACGAGCCCCCTAGTAGGTGGCGTGTTGCGCCACGTCCCGCTCGCAGGCGATGGCAAGATCAAGACCGGCGCCGGCCGCACCCGGGTCATCGGCGGATCCGGCGAAGCCGTAGCTCAACCCGTCGGCCGACGGCTCAACGTCGACGTTTTTGGCCTTCAGACATTTTACGACGGCGTACACGAAATCCCGCGCCTTCGGGTTGGTGGGGTCCTTCTCCCACGGCTGGCGAGGGTACAGGGGATCGCACGCCTTGTTGGCGGCCTGCGTGACGGTGTCGCCGGGGGCCGGGACCTTCTTCTGCCGGATGGCCATCACATCGACGCCGTGGCTCTTCATGCAGGTGGTGTACGGCTTCATCTTGGCGGCCCTGTCCGACTCGGTGTCGTCGAGTCGAAACCTCGGGGCCTCCCCGGTCGGCGACGCACTCGGAGCCGGCGCGGCGGCGGACGATGTCTCCAGCGTGGCGACGTCGGGGGCACCGGGCGTCGCGCCGTCGGAGGAGCATCCGGTGGTCAGCACCACGACGGCCGCGGCGACTCCCAGTGACAGCCTGCGGTACCTCACCATGATTGCCTCGTTCCTGGGTTGCGTAGTTGACGCGGTACACCCTGGCGCAGGCATGTCAGGAACCGGTCAGGTCGCCGTTCGTATCCGGTTGTCCCGCGAGACCCGTGACGGGCTCGACGGTGCGGTGCGGGGACAGCGCGACTCGCGTCGGACGGCCCCCACGCTGAGGCGTGGGGGCCGTCCGACGATGGTGCTGCGGGGGCGGTGGTCAGCCGCCGGCGAACGTCGTGTCGATGCCGCACTTGGCGTTCTGGTTGAGGCAGGACTTCACCAGGTCACCGAGGCGATCCGGTTCCCAGGCGTTCATGAAGTCACCGTGCATGGACGACGGCTTGCCGGAGGAGAGGCTGAGGCCGTCACCGCCCAGCGACTGGTAGTTCACCATGAAGGACAGGTCCGGCACCGCCACCGGGTACTTGCCGGTGCAGACACCGTTCACCGGGTCGCCCATGTGCGGCTTGTGATCGGGCGAGTCGATGTTCTTGCCGTCCCAGCAGTCCTTGAACACGAGCTGGAAGATCAGGTTGCCGCCCGGGGCGCACCGCGGCCAGTTGCCGTCGGCGCTGCGGCCGATCTCGGCGCTGCCCGCGCACCAGAACTGGTTGCTGCCGGCGTTCTTCGGGGTGTCCACCTGCCGTTTGGCGTCGCCCTCGACCACCACCAGGCCCGGCGGGAACGGCTTGACGGTCGACGGGTCCTTGACCCGCGAGCCGTAGTAGATGCGCATGCTCTTGATCGGGACGGGCTTGCCGTCCTTGCGCAGCTCCGGGGTCCAGTAGGCGCTCTTGTCTCCCGGGGCGTTGCAGGTGTTCGCCGCCGAGAACAGCTTGTCCGTCGTGGTGAAGGCGTCGATCTTCGGGCCGAAGAAGGTGTGCATGTGCGAGGCGCCCGACAGGCCGGGCAGGACGATCGGGTCGTCGGGGGCCGAGTTCGCGACGCCGCAGTCGGTGTGGAACTCGGGAACCCGGGTGGTGCCCGGCGGCACGGCCTTCGGCCTGATGGCGTTGAAGGCGGCCAGTTCCTTACTCCACTTGGCCTGGTCGACCGGCACCCAGCCGCCGGCCGGCGCGGACGTCGACGGGGACGTCGAGGGGGTGGAACTCGGCGTGGGTGAGGCGCTCGGGACGGCCGACGTGCTCGGCGACGTGCCCGTCGCGGGGCCGAACGTGAACCAGTTCAGGTTCACGAAGTCCGATGTCGAGGTGCTCGTCATGACGGCGAAGACGGTCTGCGGTCCGGCCGGCACACCGGACGCCTTCGCGGTGACGGTCGTCCACTTCTGCCAGCCGCCGGTCTGCGTGATCGGGAAGCTGGCCAGCAGCTGGCCGGTCTGCGAGCCGAGGTGCAGCTCGACCGTGCCGCCGGTGGCGTTGTGCGAGGCGACCCGGGCCGTCAGGTCGGTGCCGGTGATCGCGACGCCGTCGTAGCGCAGCCAGTCGCCGCTGGCCAGCCAGCCGACGTTGCGGCCACCGTCGGCGTCGCCGGTGCCCTCGGTCTGCGCCCCGGACTGCGCCGCGAAGGCCTCCGCCTGGACCCGGCCGGGAACGGCGACCTCCTCGGCCTGGGCGCCGGCAATGTAGATGCCGCTGCCGCCCAGCGCGGCAACGACCGCGGAGGCGAGCGTGATGCGGGTGAGGCGACGACGCTTGCGCGCCCGGTCCGGCGGTGCGACATGCGCGGGGGGAGTCCGCATTACCAGTGGTTTCCTTCGAGTCGACGATAAAGCTCTTGTCGACAGGAAGTATGAGCAGTTCCGGAGCGTGCATCAATCTGCGGAAAAAGAATTAAGGAGGGTGGTCCGAATGTCTCCTGGTCGCCGCGTTGCCGGCCCCGGATAACACTTTATTGCCCGTCCAGCCTTAACTTTGTCCTAAGTGTGCGGAGGAGCTTCCTTGCCTGGTCAGCGGCTCACCGACGAAACCCGTCTCGATTATTACACCTTCCAAGAATGAATTCTGCTCCGATTTTCCGGAGTTCGCGGCGAGCTGCTCCTCTGACTGATCGGTACGGTAACGGGCGAACGCGTCCGCCTTGCCCCAGCGGCCGGGGATGTCCAGGAGCGCCACCCGCCCGAAGGTGGACGGGAGCGCCGGGGCCACGACCAGGTGGTCCTCGTGAGGATTGATGCCGAGCATGGTGCGGATGAGCAGCATGCACGCCCCGCTGGACCACGCCTGCGGGCTGCCGGCGGTCGGGTACCGGACCGGGTAGCGGGTGGTCTCACGGTCGAAGCCGCCGAACGCCTCAGGCAGCCGACCCTGGAAGTAGGTGGCGGCGGAGAGGATGCCCTCCGCGATGCGGGCCGCCTCACCGTAGAACCCGTAACGGCGCAGACCCCACGCGATGAAGGAGTTGTCGAACGGCCAGACCGTGCCGTTGTGGTAGCCGAGAGGGTTGTACCGCCGTTGCCCCTCGGCGAACGTGCGCACCCCCCAGCCGGAGAACAGCGCCGGACCCATCAGGTGCTCCACGACCCGCGCGGCCCGATCCGGTGGCACGATCCCGCTCCACAGCAGATGCCCGATGTTGGAGGACAGGCTGTCCACCGGAGTGCCGTCGTGATCGAGCGCGAGCGCGTAGTAGCCGCGGTCCTCCAGCCAGAAATCCCGGTTGAAGCGGTCGTACAGCGCCGCCGCCTCACGCTCCAGCCGGTCGGCGAAGTCGGGGTCATCCCAGACCGTACGCCCCAGCCGCGCCCCGCGGAGCTTCGCGTCGTAGGCGTACCCCTGGGTCTCGCACGTGGCCCTCGGGAAACCGGGCAGTCGTCCGTCGGCGTAGGAGATGCTGTCCCACGAGTCCTTCCAGCACTGATTGTCCAGGCCGGTGGCGCGGTTGCGTCGCTCGTACCAGATGTAGCCGGTGGAGGTCAGGTCCGCGTACTGGTCGATCCACGCCAGAGCCGCGCGAGCTTCCTGCTCCAGCTCTATCACCAGGGCCGTGTCGCCGCTCCACCGCTCGTACTCGTCGAGCAGCACCACGAACAGTGGCGAGGCGTCCATCGTGCCGTAGTAGGGGGAGTGTGGCTGCTCCTCGAACGCGGCCGACTCCCCGTAGCGCAACTCGTGCAGGATGCGGCCGGGGTCCTCCTCCAGCACGTCGTCGGTCCGGGCGCCCTGCAGCGAGCCGAGGATCCGCAGCGTCGGCAACGACGGTGTGACGGGCAGGGTCTGCAGGCAGGTCAGCAGACTGTCCCGGCCGAACAGGGTCATGAACCAGGGCAGCCCGGCCGCCGGCACGGTCGCCCCGCCGAGCGAGAGCGGGGCGAAGCGCAGCGCCGCCAGGTCCACCAGGCTGCGGTTGTACACCTGCTGGAGGGCGACGCTCTCGGTGTCCAGTGTCGGTGCCGCCGCGACCCACGCCTGCACGCTCGCCGGCAGGGTGGAGTCGTCCGGCCGTTGCACCCGGAGTGCGGAGCGCAGGTCGACGCCGTCCGGCCGCAGCGCCCGCAGGGCGGCCTGCAGCCGCGTCGACCACTGCTCGCCGGGGCGTATCCGGACGGCGAATCGAAGGCCGTGCGGGTCGACCTCGACCGGCTCACTCGCCGACACGACAACCTCACGCCGGTAGGTGTCGCGCCGGTAACCCAGGCACAACTCGTGCGGACGAACCTCGGTGTAGTGACTGCCGGCCTTGTCGCCGATGTCGAACTTGATCTCGAAGATGTCGGCGAAGTCGCCCGCCACCTCCAGCCGTACGTCGAGTTCGACGTCCTGCTCGCCTCGTAGTACTGGCTGTCGTCCACCGACAGCGCGGTCAGGCGCTCACCGTTGACGGTGAGCACCCAGCGGGACAGAAAGCGTGTGTCGGCGGCGAACAGTCCGACCGGGGTGGCGGGCGACGACTCCACGTCGCCACTGGCGTCGGACACCATGAACGTGTTCCCGTCGATACACGCCACCGTGCCCGGGATGTCCCTCATCAGCTCCGTCCCGTCTCCGAACCGTTCGGCGCGGGCGGATCGGGTGTCCGGGGAAACAGCCGCCCGATCCGCAACGCCAGACCGAGGTCACCGTCGACCATGATCTCGCCCCGGGTGATCGCCGCCAGACCGTTCACCTCACCGCGCGCCATCGCATCCGCGACCTGCGCGGACACCCTGATGACAGTCGTGGCGGGGTCGGGGCTCCTCGTCACCCGCATGTGGCCGTGATCGATGATCAGCAGCCACTGCTCCAGGTGGTCCCCGCCCCCGATGTCGAAGCGGACGCTCCCACACACCTTGCTGAAGCGCGGATCCTGGCAGGCCACGGCCAGCCGCTCGAAAAAGGCACTGGTCGCGGTCATCCGACCTCCCGGCCACCGTTGGAAGCGCACATCGCCTACCCGATGTCGGTCGTTGCTAACGCGGCGTTGCGGTCACCCTCGTCGGTCGCGCCGCTGGTAGCCGGACGCTCCCGTCGTGACATCGGACGTTCTACCTCGAACCGGGCTCATGGGGCGGACGTACCGCATAGCGTCACGGGGGCGGACCTCACCGCCGATCCGCCGTCCGCCGGCGGTCACGCCGACCGGGAAGGAATCGGAGATGGACCGTGTCGACACCATGCTCCTGCCGGAGCTGGACGGGCCCGTGCCGACGGCACTGCCGAGGACGCTGGGCCTGCTGAGCCTGGCCCTGGGCGTGGGTGCCCTGGTCGCGCCCCGCCCCCTCGCCCGGCTGACCGGCGTGGACGACTCGCCAGCCGCGCAGGCCGCGATCCCGGCCGTCGGCGCGCGCGAGGTGGTGCACGCCGTCGGCCTGCTCAGCGGTCGTCGACCCGCCGCCTGGGCGTGGACGAGGGTGGCCGGCGACGCGCTGGACCTGACCCTGCTCGGCCGGGCGATGGCCGACCGACGCGGCGAACGACGCCGCAGGCTGGCGTTGACCACCGCCGCGATCGCCGGCATCGCCGCCCTGGACGTGGCCGCCGCGATCGGCGCCGGCCGTGCCCGTCGCGCCCGCGCCCGCGTGATCCGGATGGAGGTCGCGGTGACGGTGAACCGGTCGCCCGCCGAGGCGTACCGGTTCTGGCGGGACATGGAGAACCTGCCCCGGTTCATGGCACACCTGGAGTCGGTGCACGTCGACGACCTGCGCCGCTCGCACTGGATCGCCCGTGGCCCGGCCGGTCACCGCGTCGAGTGGCGCGCCGAGATCGTCGACGACCAACCGAACAGGTCGATCACCTGGCGGTCGCTACCGGGCACCCGTGTGCCGAATGCCGGGCGGGTCGCCTTCGTGCCCGCCCCCGGCGACCGGGGCACGGAGGTGCGGGTGCGACTGCGCTACGCCCCGCCCGCCGGCGCGCTCGGTCGGGTGGTGGCGAAGCTGTTCGGCGAGGAGCCCGAGCAGCAGGTCCGCGATGACCTGCGCCGGTTCAAGCAGGTGCTGGAGACCGGCGAGGTGGTCCGCTCCGAGGGCAGCCCCAACGGCATCTCCGTACGCCAGCAGGCCATGCAGCGTCCCGCGCAGCCGCTGCCGGCGTCCCGCCGCTGACCGCCCGAACGTCGAAGGGACCGAGAATGAAGGCCAACGTCTGGATGGGCACCGACAGCGTCCGGGTGATCGACGTACCCGACCCGACGATCATGAACGCGCGGGACGCGATCGTCCGGATCAGCACCACCGCGATCTGCGGCTCGGACCTGCACCTCTACCACGGCTACATCCCCGCCATGCGCAAGGGCGACATCCTCGGCCACGAGTTCATGGGCGAGGTGGTCGAGGTGGGTCCGCAGGTCCGCAATCTCAAGCCCGGCGACCGCGTGGTCGTGCCCTTCCCGATCGCCTGCGGGCACTGCTCCTCCTGCCAGCGTGGCCTCTACTCGGTGTGCGAGAACTCCAACCCCAACGCCGGTATCGCCGAGAAGGTCATGGGCCACTCGCCGGCCGGCATCTTCGGCTACTCGCACCTGCTCGGTGGGTACGCCGGCGGCCAGGCCGAGTACGCGCGGGTGCCGTTCGCCGACGTCGGCCCGCTCAAGGTGCCCGAGGACGTCCCCGACGACCAGGCGGTCCTGCTCGCCGACGTGTTCCCCACCGCCTACATGGGCGCCGAGATGTGCGACATCAAGCCCGGGCAGGTGATCGCCGTGTGGGGTGCCGGGCCGGTCGGGCTGCTCGCCGCCGCCAGCGCCCGGATGCTCGGCGCGGAACGGGTGATCGTCATCGACCGGTTCCCGTACCGGCTGCGGCTGGCCGAGGAGCACGCCGGCGCCGAGACGATCAACTACGACGAGGCCGACGTGCTCGACACGCTCAACGAGATGACCGCCGGGCGGGGGCCGGACGCCTGCATCGACGCCGTCGGCCTGGAGGGCCACCACGGCAACGCCGCCATGTACGCGTACGACCGGGCCAAGCAGGCCACCCGCACCGAGACGGAACGGCCGTTCGCGCTGCGGGAGGCGATCCTGGCCTGCCGCTCCGGCGGGGTGGTCGCGGTCGTCGGCGCGTACGGGGGTTTCGTCGACAAGTTCCCGATGGGCGCGTTCATGAACCGGTCACTGATCATGCGGACCGGTCAGTGCCACGTGCAGCGTTACACCCGACCGCTGTTGGACCGCATCCGGCGCGGCGACATCGATCCGAGCTTCATCGTCAGCCACCGGATGCCGCTGCGCGACGCACCCAAGGGCTACAAGATCTTCCAGAAGAAGCAGGACGACTGTACGAAGGTGCTCCTCACGGTCTGAGCGGGCGTGGGTCGCTGTGGCGATGCCCGACCCCCCGGGGGTGCGGTGCCTGTGGAGCCTGGCTGATGGTCGCTGACCGGGTGCCGGCACCCACGCACCGGCACCCACGCACCGGCACCCACGCACCGGCACCCACGCACCGGCACCCACGCACCGGCACCGCCGGACCGGGGACGTGCAGGCGGTGTACGTGGTGCCGGAACTGCGTGACAGCGGGATCGGCGCGGCCCTGCTGGAAATGGTCCTGGCCGAGGCGCGCCGGCGACGGCTCGCACGCCCTGCACTATCTGCTCGAAGACGCCTTCCTGCCCGGGATGCCCGACCAGCAGCTTTCCGACACGTTCCTTGCCGAGGTGCAGCGCCAACTGTCGTACGCGGGCCGCCCGCTCTACGCGCTGTTGCAGGAGGCGACCTACGGCCAGCGTGCGGTGACGCCGCACGCCACCGGGTGGGCGGCCCAGCGGGTACGGGCCGAGTTCCCGCGGTTCGACGTCGACCGGGCGTTGGCGGGGGACCGGCCGGTGCTGCTGACCGGCGAGATGATCTACCCGTGGATGGTCGACACCGATCCCGCGCTGGCCCCGCTCGGCGCGGTGGCGGAGCTGCTGGCGCAGCGGACGGACTGGCCGGACCTGTACGACCCGGAGCAGCTGGCCCGCAACGAGGTGCCGGTCGCCGCCGCGATCTACCACGACGACATGTACGTCGACACGGACGATTCGCTGGTCACGGCGCGAGCGGTGCGCGGCCTGCGCCCCTGGGTCACCAACGAGTACGAGCACGACGGCCTGCGGGTGAGCGGACGCCATGTCCTCGACCGCCTGCTGCGCCTGGTTCGCGGCGAGATCTGAGGCCCTGCCCGCCGGCTGCCGCGACGTCCGGCTCGGCGTGCGCACCCGTTTGTGGTCAGCGAGCCGGGGAACTCGCCCCGTTCGTCCAACGGCAGGCCTCAACACCGAGGGAAACCGAAGGAGCGGGTCATGGACTACGAGCAGATGATCGCCACGGTACGGCAGCGCGCGGGCCTCGGGGAGAACGAGGCCGTGCGGTCGGTGCAGGCCGTCTTGTCGGTGCTCGGTGAACGGCTCGCCGGACGGGAGGCCGACAACCTGGCGGCGCAGCTACCGGATCGGCTGGACACGTCCGTCACCCGTAATCCGCAGGGCCGGAAGTGGGACATCGGCGAGTTCCTCAAGCACGTCGGCGACCGGGAGCAGGTCGCGGACGCGGACCAGGTGCGTCAACACGCTCAGGCGGTGTTGCGCACCGTCGCCGAGGCGCTCGACGACGACGATCGGCACGACCTGCTCGCCCAGCTGCCCGGCGGCATCATCGATCTCTTCGGGGTGCCCACGCCGCGCGGTTGATCGCCGCCGACGCGGAGCAGGTCAGCACCACCGGGCCGGCGTCGAGGGTCCTGGTCGGCCGGATCGATGGCCCTGCGGGGCCCACGCCCGCGCGTCGGGGCGGCTAGCGTGTCGTGAATGGAGAGTGCGGACCCGGCAGCATCCACGAGGGACGGGCTCGCCGTTCGGCTGCGGCCGGTGGGCGAGGCCGACCTGGCGATGTTCCGGCGGTTCTGCGTCGAGCCCGGCCTGATCGGGCTCGACTGGGCCGGCTTCCGCGACCCGGGCGCGCCCGTGCGGCGCTTCGCCGTCGACGGCTGGCTGGGTGTCGACGACGGGCGCCTCATCGTCGAGGTCGAGCAGGGCCACGCCGCCGGTTTCGTCAGCTACCTGTCCGGCCGCTACGGCGGCAGGGCCTCGTACTGGGAGGTCGGGATCGTGCTGCTCCCCGAGTGGCGGGGCAGGGGCGTCGGCTGGCGGGCGCAGGCGCTGCTCTGCGACTACCTGTTCGCGCACACCCCGGCGCACCGCATCCAGGCCGGCACCCACCCGGAGAACGTCGCCGAGCAGCGGTCACTGCAGAAGGCCGGCTTCCAGCTCGACGGTGTGGTGCGTGCCTGCGAGTTTCGGGCGGGCCGGTGGCAGGACGGCTACCTCTACAGCCGGCTGCGCGACGACCCGTCCCCGTGGGTCCGCCCGCGGGAGTAGGCCCTCCTCAGGGGATCGGCCACTCGTGCACCGGGCGGTTGCTGTGCATGAGATCCACGTAGTGGCGGACCACCTCGCGCAGCGCCGCCGGCCGGTCCAGGTGGTCGGCCGACTCCAACCGGTGCAGCGTCTCCACCTGCCAGCTCGCCCCGTTGCGGCCGGTCAGGCAGCGCTGCTCGATGATGCCGAGCAGTCGGTCGCGTTCGGCCGGGTCGAGCCCCCACCGGTCCAGGCCGTGATGCGCCATCGGCAGCAACCGGCGCAGCACCAGCTCGGTGACGGGCAGGTAGCCGAGACCGGGCCAGAACACCTGCGCGTCGATGCCGTGCCGGGCGCAGCTGGTGAAGTTCTCCTCGGCGGCGCTGAACGACATCTGCGACCACAGTGGCCGGTCCGATTCGGCGAGGGCGCGGACCAGTCCGAAGTAGAAGGCCCCGTTGGCGATGGTGTCCAGCACGGTGGGGCCGGCCGGTAGCACCCGGTTCTCCACCCGCAGGTGCGGTCGGCCGCGCGACACGTCGTACACCGGGCGGTTCCACCGGTAGATGGTGCCGTTGTGCAGGCGCAACTCGGCGAGATTGGGCACCTCACCGGCCGCGAGGGCCTGCGTCGGGTCCTCCGGGTCGCACACCGGCAGCAGTGCCGGGAAATAGCGCACGTTCTCCTCGAACAGGTCGAACACGCTGGTGATCCACCGCTCGCCGAACCAGACTCTGGGGCGTACCCCCTGGGCTTTGATCTCTTCCGACCGGGTGTCGGTGGCCTGCTGGAACAGCGGGATCCGGGTCTCGCGCCACAACTCCCGGCCGAAGAACAGCGGTGAGTTCGCGCCCACCGCCACCTGGATGCCGGCCACCGCCTGGGCGGCGTTCCAGTAGTCGGCGAACTGGGCGGGGCTGACCTGCAGGTGGAACTGCGTGCTGGTGCAGGCGGCCTCCGGGGTGATCGTGTCGGCGGTGACCGCCAACCGTTCCACGCCGCTGATGGCGATCGGCAGATCCTCACCGCGGGCCGCGAAGATCTGCTCGTTGAGCAGCTTGTAGCGGGGATTGGCCGAGAGCGTCTCGGCGGTCAGGTGCTCGGGGCGCAACGTCGGCAGGATCCCGATCATGACCATGTGCGCGCCGATCGTCCGGGCCTTCACCTCGGCGGCGTTGAGGCTGGCCCGCACGGTCTCCTCGAAGTCCGCGGTGCCGGTGCCGGTCAGTCGACGCGGAGGCACGTTGATCTCGACGTTGAACTGGCCCAGCTCCGTCTGGAAGCTCGGGTCGGAGATGGCCGCCAGCACGTCGGCGTTGCGCATCGCCGGATTGGACGCCTCGTCGACCAGGTTCAGCTCGATCTCCAGGCCGGTCATCGGCCGGTCGACGTCGAACCGCGACTCGCGCAACATCTCGGCGAAGACATCCAGGCAGCGGCGGACCTTCTCGCGATAGCGGGCCCGATCCTCCCGACTGAAGGTTCGCACGCCGACGTCCTCGCCCATGGTCACCACCCTGTCACCGCTGGTCCCCCTAACCTCGCACGTGATCGGCGGGCGGGGGAAGACCCGATGGTTCTTTCCTACCCAGCTGAGGCGCCCAGCTAGCATTGCGCCCCGGAAGGTGGTGGCGTGGGGATGCGCGAGAAGGTGACCCGACTGTTCGTCGCGGCGGCGATCGCCGAGGCGTGCTCCTGGCTGGCCCTGCTCATCGGGATGGCCGTCAAGTACGGTCCGCCCGGCAACGAGCTGGGCGTCAAGATCTTCGGCCCGATCCACGGCGGCCTGTTCGTCGCGTACGTCCTGCTGGTGCTGGCGGTCGCCCGGCTGCACCGGTGGAGCCTGCTCGCGACGGTCGTGGCGCTGGCCAGCGCGGTGCCGCCGTTCGCCACCCTGGCCTACGAGCGCTGGGCCCGCCGCCGGGGGATGCTCGGCGTCGACCGCGAACCGGCCCGCGAGCCCGCCCCGGTCGGCTGACCCTTCCCGCACTCGGGCCGGGTTCCCGGCCCCAGCGGTCAGGTCAGCGCCGAACAGGCCACGACGCCGATGAGCAGCATCGCCCCCAGCATCGCCTGCAACAGCAGCGGCGGGCCGAGATGCGACCAGAGCGTCGCGGTACGCGGGGTGAGCAACTGCCCGGTGGTGAGGTTGACGATCCGCTCGATGCGGGGCGGCAGCTCCGGGTCACGTTGCGGGCGCAGGGTGAGCTGGAGATGGTCCGCCGGGTGCAGCGCGCTCTGCGGCAGGTGGCCGTGCAACTCCACCTCGCAGAGCTGACCGGCGGTGTTGCGCAGCCGGACCGGCGTCACCAGGTATTCCGGACCCTGCTTCAACTGCTTCCAGCGCCGCCGGGTGCCTCCACCGCCGAACGAGAACAGCGAGCGCAGCAGCAGCGCGGGGAGCCGGGCGACAGCCGCTGCGGAGAGCACGGCCACCAGCACCGGTTGACCGATGCGTACCTCGCGGGTGTAGCCGTCGAGCAGGCGGATCAACCGTCCGGTGACGATCCGCTCCGTCGGGTGCACGATGCGTCGGGTATCGAGTCCGCTGTCCATTTCCACCACCGAGAGTCCGCTTCCGTTCACTGATCGTATCGATCTCGCCGGTTGAACGACGTGAATGAAACCTGGTCACGGGCTCACGGCCGTGAGGTGACATCCCGGGCGAGCAGGGTAAGCGGGGGGCCGAGCTGGAAAGGGGTCGAGCATGCAGCTGTCCTTCCTGCGCCCGCTCTACGACCATCCCGGGCCGTGGTGCTCGGTGTACCTGGATGCCTCCGCCGACACGGAGGACGCCCATCCCGCGCTGGACCTGCGCTGGCGTGCCCTGCAGAGTCGCCTCAGTGAGCAGGGGGCGGACGAGGCGAGCATCGCCGCGCTGGACCGCGTGATCCGTGGACACGACCCGATGGTCGGGGACTACGGCCTCGCGGTCTTCGCCAGTCACGGCCGGGTGGTGCTCTCCGAGTACCTGTCCGCGCCGCCACTGCGCGACCTGGCCACGTGCGGGCCGCTCCCGCACGTGATGCCGCTGCTCGCCCAGCGCGGCGAACAGGTGGCCTGGGTGCGGGTGGTGGCCGACCGCGTCGGCGCCGACGCGATGGCCGTCAGCGCCGGCGGGGTGCCCCGACGGGCGCACGTCGCCGGCCGGGCGAGCTTCCCGCTGCGTCGCGTGCAGCCCGGCGGCTGGTCCCAGTCGCGGTACCAGCGCGCCGCCATGGAGGCGTGGCACCAGAACGCCGGCGACGTCACCGCGGCGACCGTGGAACTGGCCGACAAGGTCGGCGCGGACGTGGTGGTGGTCGCTGGCGACGTACGGGCCACCGGCATGATCGCCGCCCAGATGCCCGAGCGCTGGCAGGACCTGGTGGTCCGCACCGACGCCGGCTCCCGGGCTGGCGGCGCGGACCAGAGCCTGCTCGACGACCTCACCGTGCAGACCATCGCGGAGGTCGCCGACCAGCGGATCGCCGCCGCGCTGGACAAGTTCGGTGTGCAGGAGGACGTCGGCGCCGGTCTCGACGCGGTCGTCTCCGCGCTGCAACGCAACCAGGTGGACACCATGATCATCGTCGACGACCCGTCGGCCAACGGTGAGCTGTGGATCGGCCCGGAACCCACCGAGATCGCCGTCGACGCGGGGCAACTGGCCGCCATGTCGGTGGCCGACCCGCAGCGGGTCCGCGCCGACGCGGCGCTGATCCGGGCCCTCGTCGGCACCGACGCGGCGCTGACCGTGCTGGGCCCGGACGAGGCACCCGAACTCGCCGACGGCGTCGGCGCGGTGCTGCGCTACGTCGACCCCAGCACTCCGGGGCGCGGCAATGGCTGAGCGGTACGTGGCCGACCTCGTCGTGCAGCGGCTGCTGGCCTGGCGGGTACCCCGCGTGTTCGGATACCCGGGCGAGGCGATCGCGCCGATCATCGAGGCGTTGGAGCGTACCGGCGGCGACCCGGCGTTCATCCCGGCCCGACACGAGGAGACGGCCTCGTTCATGGCCACCGGGCACGCCAAGTTCACCGGCGGCATCGGCGTGTGCCTGGCCACCCAGGGACCCAGCGCGGTCCAACTGCTCAACGGCCTGTACGACGCCAAACTGGACAGCAAACCGGTCGTGGCGATCGTCGGCGAGGACATCTCCGGGCCGCTCGGCGGCGCACACCAGGAGATCGGGTTGAGCCGGCTCTTCGCCGACGTGTGCAACCAGTTCGTCCGCTACGGCCGCAGTCCGCAGGACGTACCGGGGCTGCTGGACCAGGCGTTCCGTACGGCGGCGGCGACCCGCAGCCCGACCTGCGTGGTGCTGCCCCGGCATCTGCAGGAGGCCCTGGTGCCCGACCTGCAGACCAACGCGGTCGGGGTGATCTCGGCGACGCCCGGTGAGCCGCTGGCCCGCGTCCTGCCGCACGAGGTGGACCTGGAAGCCGCGGCGCAGCTGCTCGGCAGCGGTCAGCGCACCGCGATCCTGGTGGGCCAGGGCGGGCGGGGCGCCGCCGCGGAGATCGTCGAGCTGGCCGACCGGCTCGGTGCCGGGGTGGCCACCTCGCTGCTGGGCAAGCCGGTCCTCGACGAGCGGCTGCCGTTCCACGCCGGGGTGCTGGGCGAGGTCGGCACCCCGGCCGCGGCGGAGCTGATGGGCGGCTGCGACACGCTGCTGCTGGTCGGCACCAACGACCCGTGGACGGACTACTTCCCGATGCCGGGGCAGACCCGCACGGTGCAGATCGACATCGACGGCCGGCGCATCGGCACCCGTTACCCGGCCGACGTGCCGCTGGTCGGCGACGCCGCCGAGACGCTGCGGGCACTGCTGGCCCGGGTGCCCGACCGACCCAACCCGCAGTGGCGGGCCACCGTGGAGAACTCGGTGGACCGCTGGCGGGCCGAGGCCGCCGACCGGGCCGCAGCGCCGGCCGAACCGATCAACCCGCAGCTCGTACTCCAGGAGCTGTCCAGCCGGCTGCCGGGCGTCGGCTCGGTCGCGGTCGACGTCGGCTCGGTCCTCTACTGGTACGCCCGGCACCTCGCCCTGCCGCCCGGGGTGAACGCGCAGCTCTGCGGCACCCTCGGCTCGATGGGCTGTGCCCTGCCGTACGCGGTGGCCGCCAAGCTGGCCGTACCCGACCAACCCGTGGTCGCCCTGGTCGGCGACGGCGCCATGCAGCTCAACGGACTCGCCGAGCTGATCACCGTGTCGCACCACTGGCAGTCGTGGCGCGACCCGCGACTGGTGGTGCTGGTGCTCAACAACCGGGACCAGAACGGCATGGGCGGCGGGCGGCAGCCGTCCGGCGACCCCACCCAGCGCCGACCCGACGTGCCGTACGCCGGCTGGGCCCGGCTGCTCGGGCTGCACGGCGTCCGGGTGGACCGCCCGGAACTGATCGGCGCGGCCTGGGACGAGGCCCTCGCCGCGGACCGTCCCTGCGTACTGGAGGCCGTCGTCGACCCGGCGGTGCCGCTGGCGCCGCCGGAGCCGGCGTTCGCCGACCTGCGCGGCCTGTACGCCGACGGGGCGGCCGCCCGGAAGGTGCGGGAGCAGACCGAACGTACGGTGGCCGCGCAGGATCTCGTTTAGGCGTCCTGCTCAGGGGCATCAGTACCGGCCGACGACGCTGGAGGACACATGCCGGAGCCCACCGACCGCCGCTACGGTCCCGCGCCCCTGCCGCAGCCGCGCGGTGCGCTGTCCGCGGCGGTGACCGACGCCCTGCGGCGTGCTCCGCACGACCTGCCGGCGAGCCTCGGCGCCGACCTCGACCCGGCGGACCCGCTCACCGACGAGGACCTGCAACTGACCCTGTTCCTCTGCTACGAGCTGCACTACCGCGGCTGGCGGGGCGTCGACGAGGACTGGGAGTGGCAGCCGACGCTGTTGGGCCTGCGCGCCCGCGCCGAGCGGCCCTTCGAGGCGGCGCTGCGCCGGCTGGTCGGCGCCCCACGGGTGCCCGCCGCCGGGGTGGCGGCCGGGCTGGCCGAGCTGGTCGCGGCCGACGACGGGCCGGCGCTGGCCGCGACCCTGCAGCGGCGGGCCGACCTCGCCCAGTTCCGCGAGTTCGTCGTGCACCGTTCCGTCTACCACCTGCGCGAGGCGGACCCGCACAGCTGGGCGCTGCCCCGCATCGACGGGGAGGCCAAGGCCGCCCTCGTGGAGATCCAGACCGACGAGTACGGCAATGGCCGGCTGGACCGGATGCACGCGGAGCTGTTCCGGCGCACCCTCGACCGTCTGGGCCTGGACACCGGCTACGGCGCCCACCTGGACGCGGCGCCCGCCGTGACGTTGGCGACCAACAACCTGATGTCGCTGTTCGGGCTGCACCGACGCCTGCGGGGAGCGCTGCTCGGGCACCTGGCCGCGTTCGAGATGACGTCCTCGCTGCCCAACCGCCGCTACGGCAACGGGCTGCGCCGGCTCGGCTTCGACGAGGTCGCCACCCGCTTCTACGACGAGCACGTCGAGGCCGACGCGGTGCACGAGCAGATCGCCGCGCACGACCTGTGCGGTGGCCTGGTCCGCGCCGAGCCGGCCCTCGCCCCCGACGTGCTCTTCGGCGCGGCGGCCGGGCTCGCGGTGGACCGGCTGTTCGCCGCGCACCTGCTGGACAGCTGGGCCGCCGGCCGCAGCTCGTTGCGCTCCGCCGTCCCCACCGTCTCACCCGTCGCACCGCCGCCCCTGCCGCCCACCGTCTCGCTCACCGCGACGGCGTCCACCGCCATGGTGCCGCCGGCGCAGCCCACCGTCGCCTGACCGGCGCAGCGGCGGCGCGTTCGCGGGACGGCGACGGGCGGGGAGCGGCGGCTCAGCCCTCGCGGGCCGTGCCCGCGCGGAAGTTGACCAGCTTGTGGGTGCCGTCGCAGAACGGCTTGAGCGCCGACTTGCCGCAGCGGCACAACGCCACCGTGCCCCGGCGGGCGTCGATCCGCTCCCCGTCGGGGGTGACCAGCGCGAAGTCGCCGCGGACCAGGAGCGGTCCGTCCTCGTACGGGGTGATCGTGGCGGCAGCGGGCTCGCTGGCGTCGTCGGTGCGCATGGCCCCGGAAGTGCCCACCCTGGCTCCGCCGAAACCCGAGCGACCGAACGCCGATGATGACCGGCGCACCCCGCCGACCAGCGGATTGTGCCGCCGGGAGGGTGATGCCCCGTTTGAACCCCATCGGGACGGGAAGCCGGGCCGCGTGGTGAGCGAACGAGGCAAGGTGGGGCCGGTGCACAAGGTGCGCAAGGGGCTCATGGCCGACGGTGCCGGTCTGGCCGGCGACCGGGTCGTGGCCGTGGGCAGCGCCGCCCGGGTGCTGGTCGCCGCCACCGCCCGCGCGCTGCGCGGCACGGACTGCGCCGACCTGGGGCACGCCGGGCCGATGTCCCGGTTCCCCGGCGCGCCCGAGCCGGTGCGCCGCGCCGCCGTCAGCCGGGCCGCCGGTCGGGTCGCGCTCACCGCCGCCCAGGTCGACGAGGTGGACGCCGCCCGCGTGGCCCGCTGGTTCGTCGACCAGTACCCGCGCCAGCGCTACC
The DNA here is from genome assembly GCF_040654415.1 of Micromonospora sp. NPDC050695. NCBI lineage: Bacteria > Bacillati > Actinomycetota > Actinomycetes > Micromonosporales > Micromonosporaceae > Micromonospora > Micromonospora sp. NPDC050695. Next base: position 44,545 of record NZ_JBFAHZ010000033.1, on the reverse strand, counting down.
CCGGGGTGCTGATCGGGTCGCCGCACGGCGCGGCGGCGCACCTCGCGGTGGCCCTCGGCGTTCCGTGGCTCCCGGCCGGGTTCGAGATGACCGTGCACTGGACCGACGGCGCGGTGGACCGCCCGGCGGACGCGCTGCAACACGGCGCGGCACTGGCCACCCGGCTGCTCGCCGGCAACGCCGACCTGCACCTGCGCCAGGTGCACTGCCCGGCCAGCCGGGGACCGCTGACCGGGGTGACCGTGTCGCTGGCCGCCGCCTGGCAGGCCCTGCCGGCCGCGTACGGGCAGTTCCTGGCCGACCGGCTGGCCCCGGGCGCCCCGGTCGTGCTGGTCCGTGACGCGCGGACCTGGCCCGTGCTGGAGCACAGCGCGGGGCACAGCTTCCAGGTCGGCTGCCCGGCCAGCGGGCTGGACCCGGTGGACTTCCACCCGGACAGCCACGCGCTGCGGCAGGTGCTGCGTTCCGTCGGCGGTGACGCCACCCGGTGGGAACCACCGCAGATGTCCGCGCCGTCCGGTTACGCCGAGCACGGCGTCGACTCGGGCTTCGAGTTGTCCGCGCGGGACTGGGCGGCCCGCCGCGAACACCCGCTGCACCGGGTGCTCGTGCCTCGCCCGGCGGCGCTCAGCGCGGGGGTCGCCGACCTGTACCGGCGCTGGCTGCGCGCCGCCGGCAAGACCGGTGACCGGTTGGTGGTGGAGTGCGGCCGGCTGCTCGATCCGTGGCAGGTGGTGCGGGCGGGGCTGGTGCCGTACTGGTGTGAGAACGCCACCCGGCGCAGCGTCGACGAGGCCGAGTGGTGGCTGGCCGGCAGCGAGGCGTTCACCTCCGTGGACGTGCTGCCCGAACCGCCCGGGATGCGCTCGCCCGCGCTGGCGGGCCTGCCGCAGTGGCTGGCCGTCGCCGGGTTCGGTCGGCGTCGTCGGGCATTGGACCGCACCGCGGCCCGCGGCTACCCGGTGACCTCGGTACCGACCCGCCGGGCCACGGAGGTGCTGCGCGCCCAGCCGTACGACCTGCCCACACCGCCCTCCCTGGGGGCCGCAGAGGCCCTCTCCATCCTCGGCGAGAGTGGCCGCCACCAGGGGTTGTTGGTCTCCTGAGGCGAGGACGCCGAAACATCCTCGCGAACCCGGGGTCCCGTGATTGAGTACCTACGGAGCGGGAACATCGCTGGCTGCGACGCCCTGATCGCGTCGCGTGCAGGCGTTGTCACCCGCTGGCATCCCAGTCACTGACCCACCTTTTCCGGCCCGGTGCGTGGCTCGACCACGCGCACGACCGGTTTCCCGATCCGGGCGGGGGACCTTCCTGAGGGAGGCGCGGATGTTCGGACAGACGAGCACGACCACGACCACACCACCACCCACCGAGCGAGGTCTGGAGGACCTCGACGCGGCGGCGCTGGCGTACGCGGCCCGGATCGCCGGGCTGCCGCCCGAGCGGCGTGGAGAGGCACGCGACGACCTGGTCCGCTTCGCACTGCCGTTCGCCGGCCGGCTCGCCCGCCGCTACCGGGGGCGCGGAGAGCCACTGGAGGATCTTGAGCAGGTGGCCCGCCTGGGGCTGGTCAACGCCGTCGACCGCTATGACCCGGAACGGGGCTCCTTCACCGCGTACGCCGCGATCACCATCGTCGGCGAGATCAAACGGCACTTCCGAGACCGCACCTGGGGCGTGCACGTGCCCCGCCGGCTGCGCGACCTGATCCTCGAGGTGGGGCAGGCCACCGCCGCGCTGACCAGCGAGCTGTCCCGGGCGCCGTCGGTGGCCGAGCTGTCGGCCCGGCTGGAGACGCCGGAGGAGGAGATCCTCGCCGCGCTGGAGTCGGCGGCCGGCTACAGCCCGGCCTCGCTCAACGCGCCGGTCGGCGGCGAGAGCTCCGCCGAGTTCGGTGACCTGGTCGGCGAGTCGGACAACGCGCTGGAATCGGTCGACGACCGGGTCACGGTCAGCGGTCTGCTGCACCGACTGCCCTGGCGGGAGCGGCGCATCCTGGCCATGCGGTTCTACGGCAACCAGACCCAGGCGGAGATCGCCGCCCGGTTCGGCATCTCGCAGATGCACGTGTCCCGGCTGCTGTCGCGGGCGTTGACCTGGTTGCGTCAGGCGATGCTCGCCGACGCGCCGCCGCCCTGGCAGAACGGCGCCGCCGAACCGGACCCGGGCAAGACCCGGATCTCGGTGAAGCAGAACGGCGACCGGGTGGTGGTGGAGGTCGGCGGCGAGGTCGACCGCGACGGCGCGGACCAGCTGCGCCGGGCCATGCTGGAGGCGGTCACCGGTCAACCCAGCGAGGTCGTCGTCGACCTGGTCGGCGCGGGCGGTTTCGACGCGGGCGGAATCGCCGCGTTGATGGCCGGCCGGGACGCGGCCGCCCGGACCGGGGTGCCGCTGCGGCTGACCCGGGTGCAGCCCGCGGTACGCCGCTCGCTCACCGCCGCCGGACTGGCGCCCGCGCGGGACTGACCCGCCCATCGCACGCGACGAGGGCCGACACCCGCGAGGTGTCGGCCCTCTTCCGGCCTACGCCGATCAGCGGTCCTCGGGGTTGCCGTCGCTGTGCGGGTGCCGCCACCGCTCGTGCGGCTTGGGCGCGTCCTCGCTGTCCTTGGGCGCGTCGCTCTGCTCGAAGCTCGGCCGGCGTACGCCCTCGGGCTCCGGCACGTCCACCGGCCGGGCGCCGGAGCGCGGCGCCGGCTGGTAGTCGACGGCGTCGCGGGCGCCGTGCGCGCCCTCGGCGGCGGGCGACTCGGGAGCGTGGTGCTCCATGCGCAGCTCCTCGGCGAAGTGCTGTGGTGGCTTGGTGGTGCGTTGCGGCAGGTCCCGGCCGAGGTCGGCGACGAGCGGGCCGTACTTGAGGTCGAACGCCGGCCGTTCCGAGCGGATCCGGGGCATCCGGTCGAAGTTGCGCAGCGGCGGTGGGCAGCTGGTGGCCCACTCGAGGGAGTTGCCGAAGCCCCACGGGTCGTCGACCGTCACCATCGCCCCGTACCGCCAGGACTTCCAGGCGTTGTAGATGAAGAACAGGGTGGACAGGCCCAGGATGAAGGCGAACACGCTGGAGACAGTGTTCAACGTGGTGAAACCGTCGCTGGGCAGGTAGTCGGCGTACCGGCGGGGCATGCCCTCGTTGCCCAGCCAGTGGTGCACCAGGAAGGTCCCGTGGAAGCCGATGAACATGGTCCAGAAGTGCGCCTTGCCGAGGCGTTCGTCGAGCAGCCGCCCGGTCATCTTCGGCCACCAGAAGTAGTAGCCGCCGAACAGCGCGAAGACGACGGTGCCGAACACCACGTAGTGGAAGTGCGCCACCACGAAGTAGCTGTCGTGGGTGTGCCAGTCGACCGGCGGGCTGGCCAGCAGCACCCCGGTGAGGCCGCCGAGCAGGAACGTCACCAGGAAGCCGATGGCGAACAGCATCGGCGTCTCGAAGGTGATCTGCCCCTTCCACATGGTGCCGATCCAGTTGAAGAACTTCACACCGGTGGGCACCGCGATCAGGTAGCTGAGGATGCTGAAGAACGGCAGCAGCACCTGACCGGTGGCGAACATGTGGTGCGCCCAGACCGTCATGGACAGCACGGTGATCGCGATGGTGGCCAGCACGATGCCGGTGTATCCGAACAGCGGCTTGCGGGAGAACACCGGGATGATCTCGGTGATGATGCCGAAGAACGGCAACGCGATGATGTACACCTCGGGGTGGCCGAAGAACCAGAACAGGTGCTGCCAGAGCATCGGGCCACCGGTCGCCGCGTCGAACACGTGCGCGTTGAGCAGCCGGTCGGCCGACAGCGCCAGCAGCGCGGCGGCCAGCAGCGGGAACACCAGGATCACCAGGACGCTGGTGAACAGCATGTTCCAGGTGAAGATCGGCATCCGGAACATGGTCATCCCGGGTGCGCGCAGGGTCAGGATCGTGGTGATCAGGTTGACCGCGCCGAGGATCGTGCCCAACCCGGAGACGACCAGGCCGACCACCCACATGTTCGCGCCCACGCCGGGGCTGTTCTCCACGCTGCTCAGCGGGGTGTACGCCGTCCAGCCGAAGTCCGCCGAACCGCCCGGTGCGAGGAATCCGCCGACCACCATGAGCCCGCCGAACAGGTACAGCCAGTAGGCCAGCGCGTTGAGGCGGGGGAACGACACGTCCGGCGCGCCGATCTGGATCGGCACGATGAAGTTGCCGAAGCCGAAGGCCGCGGGCGTCGCGAACAGCAGCAGCATCACCGCGCCGTGCGAGGTGAAGAGCTGGTTGTACTGCTCGGAGGAGAGGAACTGCATCCCCGGACGGGCCAGCTCGGCGCGCATGAGCATCGCCTGTAGCCCGGCCAGCAGGAAGAACCCGAAGGAGGTCAGCAGGTACAGCAGGCCGATCTGCTTGTGGTCGGTGGTGGCGAGGAGCTTGATCAACGAGTTGCCGGGAATCGGCGCCCGTACCGCTCCGGGGAAGCCCCCGAAGCGTGCCGGTGCCAGGATCGCCGGGCCCCGATCGCGACTGGGTTCCGTGGTTACCCGCTTGGGCATGGCTGCTCACCCCGTCGTGACGACAGAAAGGACGGGCGTGCCTACCCGGCCCTCTGACCATGTAACCAGGCCAGAGCGGTAATTTCGGTCAGATCGCCGGTACCGGCGCAACCGCCTCGAACGCTCAGGTCGCCGGCAGCATGGCCCAGACGGCCTTGCCGTGACCGGCCGGCACGCTGCCCCACCGCTGGGCCAGCTCGCGGACCAGCAGCAGCCCGCGCCCACCCTCGGCACGCAGGTCCATCCCGGCCGGCTCGGCCGCCGCCCGGCTGCCGTCCACCACGGCCAGGTGCAGGTACGGCCGGCGCAGGGTCACCGTCACCTGCATCGGCGTCCCCGCGTGCCGGACCACGTTGCCGACCAGTTCGCTGAGCACCAGCGCGGCCGGGCCGGCGGCGTCCGGCAGGTTCCACCGGGCACACGCGTCACCGACCAACTCCCGGGCCCGCCGGCAGGCTCCGGCGACCGGATCGAGGCGGGCCCGCAGCCGAGGTGCGCTGGAGGCACCGGCGATCCGGGTCGCCTCCGCGCAGTCCCGCGAGACGGGGACCACCCGGCATGTCGTCGACTCGGCCAGCCAGCGCGCGGCGTCGGGCGGGGGAGCGCACAGCACCACCGGCACGGCCGGCCACTCCTCGGCCCGCCGGGCCGTGGCGGCGAAGACCGACAGCGCCAGCCGGTCCCGCACGGTGACGTCGGCGAGGTCGACCACCAGGGCGTCCGGCTGGGTGGCCAGCGCCCCCTGCAGGGACTGGTGCACCGAGCGCATGGTGGCCAGGTCCAGGGCGCCGGTGAGCCGGACGACCGCCACCGGTGCCGTGTCGCGCACCTCGCAGGTGATCCGGCTGGGCATCGGAGGTCCCTCGATTCGCTGGTGGGTCGGGACCTGCCAACTACCCGAGGCCTCGCAGCGCCAAACCGGACCGACCGGTGGGCGGGACGCAGGTCACCGCCGTGGCCGACCGGTCAGCAGGCCCAGCGCGATCATGCCGACGCCGAGGCCGAGGTGCAGCCAGCCGTCGGCGTCGTTGACCGGCAGGACGTTCGCGCCGGTGTCGTGGTCCACGGCCAGCCCGTAGAGCCAGAGCACCAGGTAGACGGCGCCGCCGCCGATCAGGAACGTGCGGGCACCGCTGATCGTCCGCGCCAGCAGCAGGCCGGCCACCCCGAAGAGCAGGTGGACGAGGTTGTGCAGCACCGACACCTGGAAGGTGCCGAACAGGAAGGCACCCGAGCCGTGGCCGGCGAACCGCAGGTTGCCCGTACCGCTGGTGATGCCTGGCACGAAACCGAGCGCGCCGATCAGCAGGAACAGCACGGCCACCGTCGCGGCCGCGCGCCGTACCGGCGGTCTGCCGTCGGCCGGGTTGGCCCGGGCCCTTGAGTGCGCCATCGGTCCGACCATCACCGGCTCCTCGCTGCGCGGCGGGTGTGCGCGCTGCCGGCTACCCGTTGCCGCCGACGGCAAACCGCCGGCGGCACCAGGGCAGGTCAGACAGGTTGCAGGCGCGGTGCGCCGGCCAGTTCGCGGACGCGCTGGTACAGCTCGACGTAGCGCTGCGCCATCACCGCCGGGGTGAACCGCCGCGCGGCCACCCGCCGGCACTCGTCGGGGTCGAGCAGCTCGGCGGCCAGCACGAGGTCACCCAGCTCCTCCTCGTCGGTGGTGAGCAGCCCGGTGCGGCCGTGCTCGATCAGCTCCGGAAGGCAACCCCGGGCGGTGGCCACCACCGGCGTGCCCAGGGCCAGCGACTCGACCACCGCCGTACCCCCGGGCTCCTCCCAGCGCAGCGGGAACAGCGAGGCGCGGGCGCTGGCCAGCAGGTCGTCGCGCTCCTGACCGGCCACCGTCCCGATCCAGCGGACCAGGTCGCCGTCGACGTGCGGGGCCACCTCGTCGAGGAAGAACCGGACGTCCGGGTTCTGCCGGGCCTCGTCGCCCGCCGAGGCCAGGGCGGCCGGTGAATGGTACGGACCGACGGGACCGGCCAGCACCAGCGGGATCCCGACCCGGTGCGCGAGTCTGGCGCCCACGTCCTGCCCCTTGCCCGGGTTGATCCGGCCGAGGATCAGCAGGTGCTCGCCCTTCTCCGGCCCAGGCCGACGATCGGCGTCCACGGCCAGCGGGGTGGACAGGTGCACGTGGCCCACCGAGTGCTCCCGCAGCGCCAGCGGCGCCCGGGCCAGCTGCGCCGCGGAGACGCCGTTGACCCGGACCCGGTCGCCGCCGTCCAGGCCGCCGTAGAGCGCCGGGTGCTTGGCCAGGTCCCAGTGCAGGGTGTGCAGGGTCGGCGGCCCGGCCGGCCCCATCGCGGCGAGGGTGGCCAACCCGACCGCCTCCACGTGGTCGTGCACCAGGTCGATGTCGTCGCGGGAGTGCAGCTCGCGGACCACCCCGGCCAGGTGCGCCTGGGCGATCCCGCAGACCTGGTTGTACGGACGCTGCAACGCGGCGAACTGCCCGTCGGCGAAGACCGACATCCGGTCGTCCACCGGCAGGGTGCTGCTGCCCACCGAGGCGAGCACCACCCGTACGCCGAGTCGCCGCAGCTCCGGCACCAGCGTGGCGATCACGTTCTCGATCCCGCCGTAGCCGGGCGGTGGCACGGACAGCCACGGACCGGCGTTCATCAACACGGTGAGGCTCATCGGACGCCACCCTCCCGGACACTCACGCCGCGGCCACCCGTCGGCGGGGCACCCGGTGGCGCAGCTCAGCCAGCGGCGGACGCTCCTCGATGGATACATCGCTGACCACGATCTCGCGGTCGAGGTTCGGCAGCGTGTCCGAGCCACCCCGCCGGAACTGGGTCAGCAGCGCCTCCGGCGACAGCCCCGCGCTCGCCCAGCCACGCCGCTGCAACCGGGACCACGCGGTCAACATGATCTGCGCGGACATCCGGCCCAACGCCGCCGTGTCCTGGTGGCGGTGCTTGCGCTCACCGAGGTCGACCTGCGCCAGGGCATCCAGACCGACCAGGTCCAGCAGGTCGATCAGCATCGCCGTCTCGACCCCGTACCCGGAGACGAACGGCACCTGGGCGAGCACGTCGCGCCGGGCGGCGTACTCACCGGCGAGCGGCTGCACGAAGCCGGCCAGCTCCGGCCAGAACAGGTTGAGCAGCGGCCGGGCCATCAGCTCGGTCACCCGCCCGCCACCGTCCTGTTCGACGCTGGCGGTACCCACCAACGGCCGATGGTAGAAGCCCTTCACGAAGTCGACCGACGGGTCGGTCAGCAGCGGGCCGAGCAGCCCGCTGACGAAGTGCGGCCGAAACTCCCGCAGGTCGGCGTCGATGAACGCCACCACGTCGCCCTCGGCCGCGGCCAGGCCGGCCCAGAGCGCGTCGCCCTTGCCGGTGAGCCGGGGCAGGCCCCGGGTCATCGCGTCCTGGCTGACCACCTCCGCGCCGGCCGCCCGGGCCACCTGCGCGGTGCGGTCGGTCGACCGTGAATCCACCACGATCAGCTCATCGACCAGGGCGATCCGGTCCATCAGGTGCTCCCGGATGGTCGACACGATCGCGCCGACGGTGGCCTCCTCGTTACGCGCCGGCAGCACCACGCTGACCCGGCTGTCTCCCTTGGCGCGCAGCAGCCGGCGTGCCGGCCAGTCCGCCGCCGAAGTGGTCCGGTACGTGGCCCACGCCTCCACCACCGGTGACACGCTCGATGTCGTATCCCGCACTGGCACCCCTTAAGAATCGTGGGCGGAGAAAACCGAGTTCTGTTGTTCCCACTCTTCACCGCGCGCTAACCGCCTCCAGGGCAACAGCTTGATCACGGAGGTGACGACACTGCGTTCCCGGGGGATGAACGTTTGATTGCGCACAGCTCAGGGGACTGCTCCCATCGGTCATGAAACGTCCTCGAAGGGGTTGTCGGATGCGTAGATGCCGGGTGGGTCTGGTCGGTGCCGGGGGAGTGGCACAGCGCCATGCCCGGGTGCTGGCCGGGTTCGATGACGTCGAACTGATCGGGGTGACCGACGTGGTGCCCGACGCGGCCGCCGCGCTGGCCGGGCAGCACGGGGCGCGCGCGTACGTCGACGTGGCCGAACTGCTGGCCGCCGGGCCGGACGCGGTGTACGTGTGCGTGCCGCCGTTCGCGCACGGTCCGGCCGAGCAGGCGGTGATCGACGCCGGGCTGCCGATGTTCGTGGAGAAGCCCGTCGCCGTCGACCTGGCCACCGCCGAACGGATCGCCGACGAGGTGACCCGCCGTGGGCTGCGGACCGCCGTGGGCCACCACTGGCGTTACCTCAGCGTGCTCGACGAGGCCCGCGAGCTGCTGGCCGACCGTCCGGTGCGGATGGTCAGCGGCGCCTGGCTGGACAAGGTGCCGCCGGTGGCGTGGTGGGCGCGGCGGGACCGCTCCGGTGGCCCGGTCGTCGAGCAGGCCGCCCACGTGCTGGACCTGATCCGGGCGTTGGTCGGGGAGGTGGCCGAGGTCACCGCGTACGGCAACGGCACGCCGCCCCCGGTGGACGGGGCGGACATCGACTCGGTGACCACCGCCGTGCTGCGCTTCGCCGACGGCGCGGTGGGCACCCTCGGCGCGGCCTGTGTGCTCGGCTGGAAGCACCGCGCCGGGCTGGAGATCCTCGCCGACGGGCTGGCGCTGTCGCTCACCGAGGAGGGCCTGACCGTCCGCGACGCCGACGGTGAACGGCACGTCCCGGCCGACCCGGAGGCCGCCCGGGTGGCCGTGGACCGCGCCTTCGTCGACGCGGTGCGTGGCGTCGGTGACGACGTGCGTGTGCCGTATGCCGAGGCGCTGGGTACCCACCGGCTGGCCCTCGCGGTGGCCGACTCGGCCCGCACCGGCGAGACCGTGCGGCTCGCCACGGCGACCGACCCGGCGCTGCTCAGCACCGGGGTGACCGTCGATGCGTGACAAGGTGGTGGTGGTCACCGGGCCGGGCCGCGTCGAGTTGGTCGACCAGGACGCCGCGCCGCTGCGCCCCGGCACCTTCCGGGTGGAGACGCTGTTCAGCGGCGTCTCCGCCGGCACCGAGCTGAGCTACGTCAAGGGCACGAATCCCTACCTGAACGTCACCTGGAACGCCGACCTCGGGTTGTTCCAGCCGGGCGCGGCGAGCACCCCGTACCCGGTGACCCGGCTGGGGTACATGCAGGTCGGGCGGGTGGTGGAGAGCGCCACCCCGGCGGTCGCGGTGGGCGCGGTCGGCGCCATGACCTACGGGCACCGCACCGGCTGGCTGGCCGACCCGGTCGCCGAGCGGTTCGTGCCACTGCCCGACGACCTCGACCCGCTGCTCGGCGTCTACGTCGCGCACATGGGCCCGATCTGCGCCAACGGTCTGCTGCACGCCGCCGCCGACCTGCACGGCACCGACGTCCGCTCGCTCGGCGACGGCGTACGCGGCCGGCGGGTCGCCGTGGTTGGCGCCGGCGTGGTGGCGCTGCTGACCGCCCTGTTCGCCCGGCGGCACGGTGCCGCCTCGGTGGTGGTGCTCGACCCCACCGGGCAGCGCCGCCAGGTCGCCGAGGCGCTCGGCCTGGAGACCCTCGACCCCGAGGGGGACGACCCGGCGGCCGTGCTGAAGACCCGGTGGGCGCACACCGCCGGTGACCGGGGCGCCGACGTGGTGTTCCAGTGCCGGGGGCAGGCGTGGGCGTTGCAGCTCGCGCTGCGGCTGCTGCGACCGCAGGGCACGGTCATCGACCTCGCCTTCTATCAGGGCGGCGCGGACGCGGTGCGCCTCGGCGAGGAGTTCCACCACAACGGGCTGGCGCTGCGCTGCGCGCAGATCGGCCGGGTGCCGCGCGGGCTCGCCCCGACCTGGGACCGGGAGCGGCTCTCCGCCGAGACCGTCGAGCTGCTGCGCACGTACGGGGACGTGATCCGCAAGCATGTGGTCTCGGCGGTGGTGCCGTTCGACGAGGCCCCCACCCTGCTCACCGACCTGGCGCAGCGGCGCCGCCAGGAGCTTCAGGTGGTGCTGGCCGGCTGACCTGGCGTCGGCGCGTGACCGGGCCGACTACCGTTCCTGGCATGACCGCTCCGGTGAGCCGGCCGCCCGGCCTGGCCGCGCTGCTGCCGTACCTGCGTGAGCACCGCGGCACCCTGGCCGTGGTGGGCGCGCTGTCGCTGGCCGGCGCGGCGGCGTCACTGGCCCAACCGCTGCTGACCCGGTCGGTGCTCGACCGGGTCGGCAGCGGTGTCGGGGTGTCCGACCTCGTGACGGCGCTGGTGGCCCTCGTGGTGCTCGGCGCGGCGATCGGCGGGTTGCGCACCTATCTGCTGCAACGCACCGCCGAAGGGTTGGTGCTCGGCACCCGGCGGCGGCTGGCCGGGCACCTGCTGCGGCTGCCGATCGCCGAGTACGACCGCCGGCGCACCGGTGACCTGCTCTCCCGGGTGGGCTCGGACACCACCCTGTTGCGTGCGGTGGTCACCTCCGGGCTGTTCGAGACGGTCACCGGTGCGGTCATGGTGCTCGGCGCCGGCACCGCCATGGTGCTGCTCGACCCGCTGCTGTTCGGCGTCACCCTGCTCGGGGTGGGCCTGGGCCTGGGCTTCGCCCTCACGTTCGCCCGGCGGGTCCGGGCGCTGTCCCGTGTCGCCCAGGAACGCATCGGCGAGATGACCTCGGCGGTGGAGCGGGCCATCTCCGCCGCCCGGACCATCCGGGCCAGCCGCGCCGAGGCCCGGGAGACCGAGACCGTCACCGGCAGCGCCCGCGACGCGTACGACGCGGGGCTGCGGGTCGCCCGCGTGCAGGCGGTGGTCGGACCCGTCGGCTCGGTCACCGTGCAGGGCGCGTTCCTGCTGGTGCTCGGCATCGGCGGCGCCCGGGTGGCCGCCGGTGCGATCAGCGTCGGCGACCTGGTCGCCTTCGTCATGTACCTGTTCTTCCTGGCCCTGCCGCTGGCCCAGGTGCTGAACGCGTACACCCAGTTGCAGTCCGGCCTGGGCGCGCTGCACCGCATCGAGGAGATCCTGACCGTGCCGGCGGAGGGCGCGACGGACCGACCGGCCCCCGCCTCCGCGGTGACCCCGCACCGACCCGCGCCGATGATCGAGTTCGACGGGGTGGGGTTCGGCTACCCCGGTGGTGAGCCGGTGCTGCGCGAGGTCAGTTTCGCGGTGCCGGCGGGCACGCGTACCGCCCTGGTCGGCCCCTCCGGCGCCGGCAAGTCGACACTGCTCGCGCTGGTCGAACGCTTCTACGAGGTGAGCGACGGCGCGGTCCGCCTCGACGGCACCGACGTGCGGGACCTGCCCCGCGACGTGCTGCGGGCCCGGCTCGGCTACGTCGAGCAGGAGGCGCCCGTGCTCGCCGGCACGCTGCGCGAGAACCTGCTGATCACCACGCCGGGCGCCACCGACGACCGGCTGCACGAGGTCCTCGACGAGGTCAACCTCGGCCACCTGGCGCAGCGCACCCCGCAGGGCCTGGACGTCCAGGTGGGGGAGGGCGGCGTGCTGCTCTCCGGGGGTGAACGGCAGCGCCTGGCAATCGCCCGCGCGTTGCTGGCCGGCCCGCCGGTGCTGCTGCTCGACGAACCGACCAGCAACCTCGACTCGCGCAACGAGGCCGCGCTGCGCCGCGCCATCGACGCGGTGGCCGTCCGCCGGACGTTGTTGATCGTGGCGCACCGGCTCGCCACCGTGGTCGACGCCGACCAGATCGTCGTCCTCGACGGCGGCCGGGTGGTGGCCGTGGGCACGCACGCCGAGCTGAGCGCCACCGACCCGCTGTACCGTGAGCTGGCCGCCCACCAGCTCCTGGTCGCCTGACCCCCTCGCCCGGGGCCGACATGCCGGCGGCCGGGCCCCGCGGGCCGGCCCGGATCGCGTACCGTTGCCGCTCATGGGTGTGTCGCAACGGTTCAAGAGCAAGTTCCGGCGGTTCCTCCAGCGTCCGGGCTCGACCGTGGATCTTGCTCCGCTGGAGAAGCTGCTGCCGGCGATCGCGGCGCGCGAGGACGACCTCGCCGCGCTCGACGACGCCGAGCTGACCGAGGCCGCCGGTGCCGCCGCCGGCTACGAGGAGATCTGCGCGATCGGCCGCGAGGCCGCCCGCCGCGGCCTCGACCAGCGGCCGTACGACGTGCAGCTGCTCGGCGCGATGGCCCTGCTCTCCGGCAAGGTCGCCGAGATGGCCACCGGTGAGGGCAAGACCCTGACCGCCGCGATCGCCGCGTACGGGCACGTCCGGCTCGGCAACGGGCCGGTGCACGTGCTCACCGTCAACGACTACCTGGCCCGCCGCGACGCCCAGTGGATGGAGCCGGTCTACACCCTGCTCGGCCTGACCGTCGGCTGGGTCAACGAGGCGTCCAGCCCGCAGGAGCGGCGCGACGCGTACGCCTGCGACGTCACCTACGTCTCGGTCAGCGAGGCGGGCTTCGACTACCTGCGCGACCAGCTGGTCACCGACGTGGCCGACCGGGTGCAGCCGCCGTTGACCACCGCGATCGTCGACGAGGCCGACTCGATCATGATCGACGAGGCGCGGGTGCCGATGGTCCTCGCCGGCGCGGTGCCGGGCGAGCAGGACCCGGTGCACGCCGCCGCCGCGCTGGTGCGCGGCCTGCGCAAGGACCGGCACTTCACCGTCGCCGAGGACGGCCGTAGCGTGGCGTTCACCTCCGCCGGCCTGGCCGCCGTCGAGGCCAAGCTGGGCATCGACCTGTACGACGAGGAGCACGTCGAGCAGCTCTCCGCCGTCAACGTGGCGCTGCACGCGCAGGCCCTGCTGCACCGTGACGTGGACTACATCGTCCGGGACGGCTCGGTCGAGCTGATCGACGAGATGCGCGGCCGGGTGGCCCAGCGCCGCCGCTGGCCCGACGGCCTCCAGGCGGCGGTCGAGGCCAAGGAGGGCCTGGACGCCACCGCCGAGGGCGAGGTGCTGGGCACCATCGCCGTGCAGGCGTTCATCGCCCTCTACCCGAAGGTGTGCGGGATGACCGCCACCGCGGTGCTGGTCGGCGACCAGCTGCGGGAGTTCTTCGGCCTCGAGGTGGCGGTCATCCCGCCGAACACGCCGTGCGTCCGGGAGGACGAACCGGACCGGATCTACGCCACCCGGGCGGAGAAGGACGAGGCGCTGATCGAGGAGATCCAGCGGTGGCACGCCAAGGGGCGGCCGGTGCTGGTCGGCACGCTCGACGTCAAGGAGTCCGAGGGGCTGGCCGCCGGGCTGAACGCGGCCGGGGTGCCCTGCGTGGTCCTCAACGCCAAGAACGACGACGAGGAAGCGGCGATCATCGCCGAGGCGGGCGCGTACGGCGCGGTGACCGTCTCCACCCAGATGGCCGGCCGCGGTGTGGACATCCGCCTCGGTGGCAGCGACCAGTCCGACCAGGCCCGGGTGAGTGAGCTGGGCGGGCTCTACGTGATCGGCAGCGGTCGGCACGACAGCCGTCGCGTCGACGACCAGCTGCGCGGCCGCGCCGGCCGGCAGGGTGACCCGGGTGGGTCGGTCTTCTTCGTCAGTCTGGAGGACGACCTGGTCGTCCGGCACGCCGCCGACTCGGTGCCCGCGTCGCCGCGGATGAACGCCGACGGCCTGGTCACCGACGAGCAGGTCGACTACGCGGTGGAGCACGCCCAGCGGGTCGCCGAGGGCGTCAACCACGAGATCCACCGCAACACCTGGCGCTACAGCGTGGTGATCGAGCAGCAGCGCAAGGCCCTCGCCCAGCGCCGGGAGCGGCTGCTGACCAGCGACGTGGCCGCGCTGATGCTGCTGGACAAGGAGCCCGACAAGGCCGGCGAGATGGACGAGGACCTGCTCGCCCGGGTGGCCCGGTCGATCGCCCTCTACCACCTGGACCGGCTCTGGGCCGAGCACCTGTCCGAGCTGTCCGAGGTCCGCGAGGGCGTGCACCTGCGCGCGTTGGGCCGCCTCGACCCGCTCGACGAGTTCCACCGGGCTGCCGTGCCGGCGTTCAACAACCTGGTCCCGGAGATCGAGGCCCGCACGATCGCCACGTTCACCGAGACCGAATTCGACGAGACCTGGGAGCCCGAGGACGGCACCCTGGTACGGCCGACCGCCACCTGGACCTACCTGGTGCACGACAACCCGTTCGGCTCCGAGCTCGACCGCCTGATCGCCTCGATCGGCCGGCGGCTCAGCGGCGCGCCGCGCTGACGCTCCCGCGGGGCTCCTGATCGCGCCCTCGGTGCGGCAGGAGCCCCGATTTACGCCGTTTCGACCTGGGTTTCGCAGGGTAGTAGGGCGGGTCGGTCAAGTCGGGAGAGAGCAGACGATGACACAGGTGACGATGCCGGCTGGGCAGGCACGGGGGCGTACGGGAGCTGCGGACCAGTGAATCTGGACACGCGGGAACCCGTGGTGCACAACCTCGGCGTCCTGGAGACCGCGGCCCTGTTGCGGGAGTTGACCGCCGGGCTGATCACGCTGACCGATTTCGATGAGGCGCTGCTGGCGCTGGTCCGGATCACCCGGGACGCGGTGGCCGGCGTGCGCTGGTGCGGGTTCACGGCGCTGCGCGCCGGCGAGCCGGCCGGCGTGGCCGCCTCCGACGAGCGCCTGGCCGGCCTGGACGACCTGCGGCACGGGCCGGACTCGCCGGCGATGAGCGCGATCCGGCGCCGCGAGATGATCCTCGCCGTGGACCTGGCCGGTGAGCCACGCTGGCCGGCCTGGACGGCGCGCGCCCGCGACCTCGGCGTCCGCGGGGTGATCTCCGCGCCGGTGGACATCGACGACCAGGTGATCGGGGCCATCAACCTGTACGCCTCCGCACCGAACCTGCTCACCCCACAGCACCAGCTCACCGCGATGCTGCTCGCCGAACACGCCGGCCTGCTGCTGGCCGCCGTCCGGGACCGGGGCCGGCAGGCCGACATGGCCGGCGAGCGGGACGCCGAACTACTGATCGACGGTGTGATCGGCCAGGCCGTCGGCGTGATCATGACGCAGCGGGGCTGCCCACCCGCCGAGGCCCTCGACGTGCTGCGCACCGCCGCGTCCTCGCTGGACATCCCGCTGCGCGAAGTGGCTGAGCGTCTGGTTCGGACGGTCTCCCGCCAACGCGAGAGCTGACCCGCCCGGGTGCCCGTTCTCCCACTCGGCGGCGAGTCGGGCGGCATCGTTTCGCCGGAGCCGGGCTCGGGTAGCACTCTGGCATTGGTGAGCTGCGCCGACCCTGGGGAGGAACGATGCAGAGCCGGCTGCGGGTGCAGGGGCACCCCATCCAACCGATGTTGGTGACGTTCCCGCTCGGGCTCTTCGTCAGCGCCACCGTCTTCGACCTCACCGACGTCATCGGCGGGCCGACGTTCCTCGGCGAGGTCGGCTACTGGACCGGCGTCGCCGCCCTGTTCGCCGCCGCGATGACCGCGGTCGCCGGCATGGTCGACCTGTGGGACGTGCCGGTGGACCGCACCCGCCGCACCGCCATCGCCTTCAACCTGGTGAACGCGGCCATGGCCGGTCTGTTCCTGGTCACCTGTCTGGTGCGCGCCCACTCACCGCAGCGCGGCGCGACCGTCGCGATCCTGCTCACCGAGATCGTCGCGCTGGCCGCCGGCGGCGTCGGTGTCCACCTGGGCGCCCGGCTCATGCGCCAGTTCGACAACGGCCGCACCGACGCCGGCAGCCTGGACGCGCTGGCCGGCGCCACCGTCGAGGTCGCCCGCCCCCGCCCCTGACCGGGCGCGCGGGCGCCACCGTCGAGGTCGCCCGCCCCCGCCCCTGACCGGGCGCGCGGGCGCCACCGTCGAGGTCGCCCGCCCCCGCCCCTGACCGGGCGCGCACGCCGGCAAATGGCTTGCCGGCAGCCCCGCCGACCGGTGACGCTGACCGCCATGAACACCGAGCGGGACGCGGACGAGTTGATCGCGGAGGCGGCCGCCGCGCCGGTCGACGGCTGGGGCTTCGACTGGCTGGCCGGCCGGGCCACCGAGGACCGTCCACCCTGGGGGTACGCCCGGCTGGTCGCCGACCGGATGGCGCTGGCCGACACGGCACTGGACGTCGACACCGGCGGTGGCGAGGTGCTCGCCGAGGTCCCCCGGCCGCCGAAACTGTTGACGGCCACCGAGGGCTGGCCGCCCAACGTGGAGGTTGCGCGCCGTACCCTGCGGCGGGTCGGCGCCACCGTGGTGGCGGTCGCGCCCGACGCGCCCCTGCCGTTCCGCGACGCGTCCTTCGACCTGGTCGTCAGCCGGCATCCGGTGCGCACCGACTGGGCCGAGACCGCACGGGTGCTGCGCCCGGGCGGCCGGTTCCTGTCCCAGCAGATCGGGCCGGGCACGATGCGGGAGTTGAGCGAGGCCATCCTCGGCCCGCTGCCGCCGCCGACGCAGCGGCATCCCGGGGACGCGGTGGCCGCCGCCGAGACCGCCGGGCTGCGGGTGGTCGGTCTACGCCGCGCCACGCTGCGGGCGGTCTTCTCCGACGTCGGCGCCGTGGTCTGGTTTCTGCGCAAGGTGATCTGGACGGTGCCCGACTTCACCGTGGACCGCTACCGCTCCCAACTGCACGCCCTGCACGAGCGCATCACCACGACAGGCCCCTTCCAGGCCCGATCCACCCGCTTCCTCATCGAAGCCACCCGCAACAACCCCTAACGCCCCCGCACCCTTCCCTCCCCGCACCCCTCCCTCCCCGCACCCCTCCCTCCCCGCCCCCTGTCTCCCCGCCTACCCATCTCCCTGCGCCCCGCCTCCCTGCGCCCCGCCTCCCTGCGCCCCGCCTCCCTGCGCCCCGCCTCCCTGCGCCCCGCCTCCCTGCGCCCCGCCTCCCCGCGCCCCGCCTCCCCGCCTCCCCGCCGCTCACCGCGAGCGTCGATCACGGAGTTGTGGTGCCTCACATAAGCCGAACACCACCATCAATCGCCCACCACAACTCCATGATCGTCCGGGGCGGGCGGGCGAGCGGGCGAGCGGGCGAGCGGGGGCGGGCGGGCGGGGGCGGGCGAGGCGGGCGAGGCGGGCGCGGGGCGCGTAGGGCGGGCGGCAGCCGGGCAGCCGGGCAGTGGGGCAGTGGGGCGGGGCTGGGGTGGGGGTCAGTGGGGGTGGGACTGGTGGTGGTTGGCCAGGACGTCGGCGCCGAAGTCGCTGCTGGGGCGGCGTAGGACGGTGTGGGCGTGGTTGCCGTCGTCGGTGGTGTTGTCGTACTCGATCAGCAGGTTGTCGCCCTGGACCCGGTAGTAGTGGCGCTGCCCGGGACGGGTCGGGCCGGCCCAGGCGAAGTGCAGCTCGCCGCCGTCGAGGCGGCGTGCCTCGCGGGCGGCCAGCTCCGGCGGTAGCCGGTCCAGGTAGAGCGCGACGACCTGGTCGAGCAGTGCCCGTCCGGTCGGCCCCAGCCGGTCCGCCGGCACGCCGAGCGGTTCCAGTGGAGCGTCGACGCGTGCGCGGGTGGCACTGATGATGTCCGCCGGCGCCTCGTCGGCGATGATCGCGGCGGCTCGCCCGGCCGGGCCCAGCGCGTCGAGCAGGGCGCGGGCGAGGTCCTCCTCGACGCCGAGTGGCCGGGAGACCGGGCGGCCCGCGTACCGGACCGCCGCCGGGTTGGCGCCGAAGAAGATCGGCGCGGGGGAGACCTGGTCGTCGACCACGGTCATGGTCACCGACAGGTGGTGTCCCTCCAGTCGCCACGACCAGCGGTCGTCGCGTGCCGGGTCGCCGAACACGGCGATCCAGTAGTCGCCGCTGTGCCGCCCGCGATGCCAGCCCTCGGCGCGGTCCAGGATCTCCTCCAGCGCGATGATCGCCATCGCCTGCGCGTACGCGGAGGGGCTCAGCGCGGTGGCGAGCAGTCGGTGTGCGGCCTTGCGTCCGGCGACGTCCAACTCGGCGAGGCAGACGCCGGGTCGGGGCCGGGGCCGGTACTCCAGCCAGCGTCGGGCGGGCTCGTCGTCGAACGGGCGCACGGCCTGGTCGCGGGCCGCCGGGTCGAGCGCGGCCAGCAGCGCGGTGCCGGCGGTGCGCATCTGCTCGGGCAGGGGATCTTCCACCGACTCTGTATACCGGTCGGTCGGGGCCGGCGTCAGCCGGCGCGCAGCAGCTGCGCCATCTCCGGCAGGTCGAAGAACTGGGCGGTCTCCACCGCGGAGGGGGTGCCGTGCGCCGGGTCGGCCCCGGCGGCGAGCAGTGCGCGGACCGCGTCGGTGCTGCTGCGGAAGACGGCGGCGGCCAGTGCCGTCTGGCCGCGGTCGTTGACCCGGGTGTGATCGGCCCCGCGGTCGAGCAGGGCGGCCACCGTGTCCGGGTGGGCGTGGTACGCGGCCAGGATCAGCAGTGTGTCGCCCTTGTCGTTGGTCAGGTTGACCGGTAGGCCGGCGTCGAGCTGCGCGGCGAGTTCGTCGGTGGAGCCGGAGCGGGCCAGGTCGAACATCCGGTGTGCGAACGCCAGCGTCGCCGCGTCGAGATCCTCGGTCACCGCTCCAGATTAGGCCCTGCGGTCCTGATACGTTGCTCGGCCGACGCGCGGGGAGAGGGGTCCGATGGGTGAGACGGTGTACGTGGGCAACGCGGGTGTCGACGGTGCCACCAACGCCGGCTGGCTGCTCGGGCACTTCGCGCCGGCGGGGGAGGTCCGGCACAGCACCGACGTGGAGGTGAAGTGGGGCGTGCACCCGCCGGGGCAGGCCCGCTCGCGGTGGGCGACGGGGGAGCGGCGTACCACCCTGCTCGTACTCGTCGAGGGGTGTTTCCGGGTGGAGCTGCCGGACCGGACGGTGCGGTTGGCCGAGCCGGGTGACTACGTGGTGTGGGCTCGTGGGGTGGACCACTCGTGGTACGCGGAGTGCTCGTCGGTGGTGCTGACCGTGCGGTGGCCGTCGGTGCCCGGCTACCGGGCGGACCCGCCGGTGCTGCGCCCGTCCCACTGAATGGAATTACCTACTAAACCTATAGGGTTTGGCGGCTAGAGTACGGAGGCACCCCACCGGACGACCTCGCGAGGACTGCTCATGATCCACCACAGCCCGGAGCGTGACCTGCTCACCGTCGCCGCCCGGTGGGCCGACCCGACGGCCTGGCCGGTGCCGCTGCGCTTCGACGTCGCCGAGCGCTGGTACGCCCGACTCGCCGCCACCGACGACCACGAGGTGTGGGCGCTGAGCTGGCTGCCCGGTCAGGGCACCGACCTGCACGACCACGGCGGCTCCGCCGGGGCGTTCCGGGTCGTCGCCGGTGCCCTCACCGAGGAGACGGTCGCCGGCGGCCGGCTGCGCCCCCGCCTACTGCCCGCCGGCGCCGGTCGCCGCTTCGGCGCCCGCCACGTCCACCAGGTCACCAACCGGGGTACGACGCCAGCGGTCAGCGTGCACGTCTACCGGCCGGCGCTGCGCCGGATGACCCGCTACCACCTCCTCGACGGGCGGCTGCGCGTCGCCGAGGTCGCCGAGGCCGGACGCTCCTGGTGAGCGCCGCCCAGCCACGAACCATCCCCCGCACCGGAAGGAACCGATCATGCAGATGACCGCCGAGCACTGTCCGGCCCCCGTGCCGCCGCCGGGCTCCCGGGGCATCGACGAGATCCTGGCCGCCGCGCGCGCCCGACTCGACCGGCTGGACCCGGAGCGGGCGCACCTGGCGTACCGGACCGGCGCGCTGCTGGTCGACATCCGGCCGGCCGCCCAGCGGGCCGCGCACGGCATGGTGCCGGGCTCGCTCACCATCGAGCGCAACGTGCTGGAGTGGCGCTTCGACCCGCGCTGCCCGGCCCGCCTGCCGGAGGCGGTCGACTACGACGTGCCGGTGGTGATCCTCTGCCAGGAGGGCTACACCTCGTCACTGGCCGCCGCCGCGTTGCAGGACATCGGCCTGCACCGGGCCACCGACGTGGTCGGCGGGTTCGCCGCCTGGCGGATCGCCGGCCTGCCGGCCCTCGGCCCGACCCCGCTGCACCGCGCATCACCCCTCGCGTCCCCGGTCACCGCCGGGTCGGCGCGCCGCTGACCGCCACGCCGCACCGGGCGTGGCGGTCGTACCGCCATCTCAGGAGGCACCATGTCCGTCGTCGCCATCCCCACGCGCCCCCACCACCCGGCGGTCCGCGCCGCCCGCACCCGCACCGGCCCGACGCTGACCATCACCCTCGACCTCGCGGCCGGGCCGCTGAGTCCCCGGTTGGCCCGGCTCGTGCAGCTCCTCGGCGAGCTGGCCGAGTCGGGGGAGGGGCAGCTGCGCGCCGTGGAGGACGCCGTTCCGCTGCCGCGCACGGCCCCGAGCCCCACCGTCGTCACCGAGCCGACCGCCGGCGCCGATGCCGTGCACATCCTGGCCGGCTCGCGGATGGTCCGCCGGGGCGACGAGGTCATCGCGCTGACCCGCATCGAGTACGAGCTGCTGCTGTTCCTGGCGGAGCGACCCCGGCGGGTGTTCACCCGGCTGCAACTGCTCGCCAGCGTCTGGGGCTACGAGCACGCGGTGGCCCGGACGGTGGACGTGCACGTCCGGCGGCTGCGCGCCAAACTGGCCGGCGCCGAGGTGGTCACCACGGTGTACGGGGTCGGTTACCGGCTCGCCGACGAGGCGCGGATCAGGGTGGACCACTCCCGCTGACCTCGGGTCGGGCGGCGGCTCGACGGTGGCGTGACAGGCCCCGGTGAACCGGGCGGGGACCCCCGTAACGGGGCATCTCGGAGGCTCTGCTGTAATCATCTGGCTTCGTACGCAGAGCGAGCACTCGGCTCCGATGTGTTCGTCAATTGTCACATTCATGCAACGCAGCCGCCTCTTGACCCTCGCCCGGGCGCCGGGAAGCATCGATGAAGCGGCGTCCCGGGCCGTGGGGAGATACCCGGACAAGCCCAAGGAGGACCATGTCGGTCAGCCCCGCCTCGTCGCGCGCCGGATGGCATACGTCCCAACCCTCGGTGCCCGGTCGACCCCCGGGCGGCCAGCGTCGTCCGGCGAACACGGCCGCGCCCATGCTCACCGTGACGCTGTCCATCCCCCTGGCCTGTGAGGACACGCTGACGCCGCCGGCGCGTCGGCTGCTCGAGGCGGCCCGCGAGATGTTGGAGCGGGGCGAGGCCGTCATCACCAGTTCGGCGCCGGTCGAGCGCCGCGCTGACGCGGTGCCGGCCAACCGGGCGCCGAGCCGAGCGCTCAGCCCGACCATCCCCGCCCTGCACATCCTCGCCTCGTCCCGTTCGGTGCTGCGCGACGACGAGCCGCTGCCCCTGACCCGCCTGGAGTTCGACCTGCTGCTGCACCTGGTCGCGCATCCCCGGCGGGTGTTCACCCGGCTGCAACTGCTCAACGCCGTCTGGGGTTACGAGCACGCCGGTGTCCGTACCGTGGACGTGCACGTACGCCGGCTGCGCGGCAAGGTCGGTGTGGACGTTCCCCTGGTCACCACCGTCTACGGCGTCGGTTACCGGCTGGCCGACGACGCGCGCGTCACCATCGACCGCACCGGCTGACCGCCGCCACCGCCGCACCCGCCTCGGGGCAGGATGGTCCGGTGCGCATCCGCCCCATTACGCCCGAGTTGCTCGTCACCGAGCTGACCGGCCGCCTCGCCGACGCCGCGGCCGCCGCCGAGCCCGCCCGGCTGCGGGTCGCCGTGGACGGCGCCCCCGCCGCCGGCCCGGACGACCTCGCCGCCGCGCTGGTCGACCCGTTGCGCGCCCGGGGCCGTCCGGTGCTGCACGTCCGCGCCACCGACTTCCTGCGACCCGCGTCGCTGCGCTTCGAACTCGGCCGGACCAACCCGGACGCCTACTACGAGAGCTGGGTGGACGAGGCGGGGCTGCGCCGGGAGGTGCTCGACCCGGCCGGCCCCGGCGGCACCGGCCGGCTGCTCCCGTCGCTGTGGGACGCCGACGCCGACCGGGCCAGCCGCGCCCGCTACGTCGACCTGCCACCCGGCGGCGTCGTCCTCGTCAGTGGCGCGCTGCTGCTCGGCGGTGGCCTGCCCGTCGACGTCACCGTCCACCTGGAGCTGTCGCAGGCCGCGCTGCGCCGCCGCACCGCACCGGCCGACGACTGGACCCTGCCCGCCTTCGACCGGTACGCCGACGAGGTCGTGCCGGCCAGCTTCGCCGACGTGGTCGTACGGGCCGACGACCCCCGCCACCCCGCGCTCGTCCAGGCCGACGAGGACGCCTGAGACCCGCCGGAAAC
The DNA here is from genome assembly GCF_040654415.1 of Micromonospora sp. NPDC050695. Lineage (NCBI taxonomy): Bacteria > Bacillati > Actinomycetota > Actinomycetes > Micromonosporales > Micromonosporaceae > Micromonospora > Micromonospora sp. NPDC050695. Next base: position 21,925 of record NZ_JBFAHZ010000033.1, on the reverse strand, counting down.
TGGCCGGTTTGGTCGGCTCACCGGACGGGTACTCGCCCGGCTCACAGAGCGTGGGTGACCGCCCGCGTACCGCATGCGACCGTGACCGGGGCGACGCGCCGCCGGCACCCGGTTCACCTTGAGCCACAGGCCCAGGAAAGGCAGGCAGCGATGCTCGTCCACGACACGGTCGGTACGAGCCGTCCCCAGACGGAGATCGACCAGATCCGGCTCTCCCTGCAGGCCCGTTACGACGAGCTGACCGCGGAGTACGAGCAGGCGGTGCTGCAGAGTCAGGTGCTGCGGCTGGTGGAGGTCGGCGACACCGCCGGCGACGACCAGGCCGACAGCGGCACCAAGACCGCCGAACGGGACACCGCGCAGTCTCTCCTACGCACCATCCTCGACCGTCGCGCCCAGTACGAGCACGCACTCGGCCGGCTCGCGGAGGGCACCTACGGCTGGTGCGAGGGCTGCTCGGCGGCGATCCCGGTGGAGCGGTTGGAAATCTTCCCGGCCGCCACCACCTGTGTGACGTGCAAGCAGACCCGCGAGCGGCGGGCCGCCTGAGCGAGGCCAGCGGTTGCCGGTCGGTCGACGACGCGATGGACTCCACCCATGGGTGACATTCTGGTGGGCACCGCGTCCTGGACCGACCGCACACTGCTGGACTCGGGGTGGTATCCGCAGACCGCGGACACCCCGGAGAAGCGGTTGGCCTACTACGCCCGGCAGTTCCCGCTGGTCGAGGTGGACGCCACCTACTACTCCCCGCCCGCCGAGGCGACGGCGCAGCTCTGGGCCGAGCGCACCCCGGCCGGCTTCACCTTCAACATCAAGGCGTTCAGCCTGCTGACCGGGCATCCCACCCGGGTCAGCGCGCTCTACAAGGATCTGCGGCCGGAGACCGACAAGAAGAACGTCTACCCCGACGACCTGCCCGCGCAGTCGTACGAGGAGGTGTGGACGCGCTTCCTGTCCGCGCTGGACCCGCTGGTCGAGGCGGGCAAGCTGGGCGCGGTGCTGTTCCAGTTCCCGCCCTGGTTCACGATCAAGCGGGCCAACAAGCAGTACCTGCTGGAGGTGGCGAAGCGCTGCGCACCGCTGCGGCCGGTGTACGAGTTCCGGCACGCGTCCTGGTTCGACGGCGACAACGCCGCCGAGACGCTGGCCTTCCTGCGCGAGCACAAGCTGCCGTACGTCTGCGTGGACATGCCGCAGGGCCACCGCTCGTCGGTGCCGCCGGTGCTGGCCGCGACCGCGGACCTCGCGGTGGTGCGCTTCCACGGCCACAGCGACAAGTGGACCAGCAAGGACATCCACGAGAAGTTCGGCTACCACTACTCCAAGCGGGAGCTGGCCGACTGGGCGCCGAAGCTGCGCGAACTGGCCGACGACACGGGGCAGACCCACGTGCTCATGAACAATTGTTACCGCGACTACGCGCAGACGAACGCGACGACACTCGCGGGGCTCCTCGTCGACTGACCTCCCGTCGCCGGCTCACCTGATCGGGGTGGGGCCGTCTCACCCGCCGCGCCGGCAGGGTGGACACGGTGCGTGCGGTCGCCCCTGGGCGGCCCACGCCGGAGACGACACGGAGGTGACGGGGATGACGGTTCGAGTGGTGACGGATCGACGGCGTGGCGCCGTCCTGCACGTGGTCGGCGCGGCCGACGACGCCCGCGGCGCGCCGCAGCGCAGCCCGGTGCGGGCTCGACGCGGCCCGGTGGGGCCGCCGCGACGCGACGACGACCGACGGTGGGAGACCACGGAACGGAGGTCGACCGATGGCTGACGCGATGATCTCCGCATTTGAGTCCTCGCTGGACAAGACCAACCTGATCCTCAAGGACATCGAGACCGCCTACGGCTGGCCGAAGGATCGGCGCAACCAGTCGTACGCGGCTCTGCGCACGGTGCTGCACCTGCTGCGCGACCGGTTGCCGGTGGACGAGAGCGTGGAGTTCGCCCAGCAGTTGCCGGTGCTGGTCCGGGGGATCTACTTCGACGGCTGGAACCCGTCGGACGTACCGATCAAGCTCAACCGCGACGACTTCCTCTACGAGGTCCGCCAGGGCTTCCCGTACGACGTCGACGGCGGCCCGGAGCGGGTGACGCAGGTGGTGCTGGACACCCTGCGCCAGCACGTCACCCAGGGTGAGTGGCAGGACGTGAAGGACACCATGCCCAAGGATCTCGCTACGTTCATGCCGTGACGCGGTGACGTCGTGGGCCCGCCCGGGAACACCTCGGGCGGGCTCAGCCGTCCGAGGTGTCAGCCTCGGCGGGGGACGGCACCCGTGACACCGGGCGGCCGGCCCGCCGAGCCAGCGCGGCGAAGGTGACGGCGTCGGTGACGGCCGCGCCGCCGGGGTCGTTGTTGAAATAGACGTACGCCAGCTCGTCCGCGCCGAAGGCGTCGGCCAGCCGCCCCACCCAGGAGCCGAGCGCGGTACGCCCGTAGTGCGGCCAGGGCCGGGCCCGCCCCTCGTGCAGCCGCAGGTAGCCGAAGTCGGTGGTACGCCAGCGCGGGGCGACCGGACGACCCAGCCGGTCCGCCCAGACCAGCGCGGCTCGGCGGCGTTCCAGCACCGCCCGGGTGGCGCCGGTCCACCAGGACGGGTGCCGGGGCTCCACCGCGACCCGCACCTCGGCCGGAAACAGCCGCAGCGTCGCGTCGAGCGCGTCGACGTCCGCCCGCAGGTTGGGTGGGAGCTGCAGCAGCACCGGGCCGAGCCGGTCACCGAGCGCGGTGGCCCGGCCGAGGAACCGGGCCACCGGTTCGGCCGGGTCGCGCAGTCGCTTGATGTGCGTCAGGTAGCGGCTCATCTTCACGGCCACGCAGAAATCCGGCGGCGTCCGTGCCCGCCAGTCGGCGAAGGTGTCCCGCTCCGGCAGCCGGTAGAACGCGTTGTTGACCTCGACGGTGGCGAACCGTTCCGCGAAATGTTCCAACCACAGCCGCTGCGGCGTCGACTCCGGGTAGAAGCGGCCCCGCCAGTCCCGGTACTGCCAGCCGGACGTGCCCACCAGAATCACCCCACCATCCTGGCAGCACCCCCGCCGCAGGTGAACCGCCCGTGTCGCCCCGGTTCGACGTCTACGGTGAGGGTTAGAGAAGATCGCGCGTGGGGTACCACCCGCAGCACGACGGACCCCGGCGTACGGCGGGGCGGCACACCCGAGGGAGTACCGATGGCACTCAACGACGATGACATGCAGACCACGGGCGGCGGCGGCCTGGAGGGCCCGGCCGACGGCGGTGCGACTCCGGGTCACCAGGATGGTGGCGCCGACGGTGGCGCGGAGGGTCCGGCCGACGGTGGCGCGACTCCGGGTCACCAGGATGGTGGCGCCGACGGTGGCGCGGAGGGTCCGGCCGACGGTGGCGCGACTCCGGGTCACCAGGATGGTGGCGCCGA
>NZ_JBFAHZ010000033.1:0-18421 GCF_040654415.1 Micromonospora sp. NPDC050695 | reverse complement strand
CGGTGGCGCGGAGGGTCCGGCCGACGGTGGCGCGACCCCCGGCCAGCAGGACGGCGGCGCCGACGGCAGTGCCCGGTAACGGCCCGTCATGACGTACCTCGACCCGCCGGGCGGCCACGGCCGCCCGGCGGTTTCGTCCACCGCCGCGGCGCTGGCCCGCTGTGTCTCGGTCGAGCCGGCCAAGTTCGCCGCCGCGCACTGGGGGCACACCCCATTGCTGTCGCGCGCCGCCGAACTGCCCGACCCGTCCGGCTTCACCGACCTGTTCAGCCCCGCCGACGCCGACGAGTTGCTCAGCCGGCGCGGCCTGCGTACCCCGTTCCTGCGCGTCGCCAAGGACGGCCAGCTCGTGCCGGCGGCCCGCTGGACCGGTGGCGGCGGCGCCGGGGCCGAGATCGGCGACCAGGTGCTCGACGAGCGGGTCCTGGAGCAGTACGCGGCCGGCGCCACGCTGGTGCTGCAGGGGCTGCACCGGATCTGGCCGCCGCTCGTCGACTTCGCCCGCGACCTGGGTCTCGCGCTCAACCAGCCCCTCCAGATCAACGCCTACCTCACGCCGGCGGGCAGTCAGGGCTTTGCCACCCACTACGACACCCACGACGTGTTCGTGCTGCAGGTCGATGGCCGCAAACACTGGCGGATCCACCCGCCGGTGCTGCCCGACCCGCTGGAGAAGCAGCCGTGGGGCGGCCGCGCCGACGAGGTCTCCGCCACCGCGCAGGGCCCCGCCGCACTGGACGTGGTGCTCGCCCCGGGCGACGCGCTCTACCTGCCGCGCGGTTGGCTGCACAGCGCGCAGGCGCAGGACGCCAGTTCCCTGCACCTGACCGTGGGCATCCGCGCGCTCACCCGGTACGCCCTGGTCGAGGAGCTGCTGACGCTGGCCTCCGAGGATCAGCGGCTGCGGGCCAGCCTGCCGTTCGGCACCGACGTCGCCGACCCCGACGCCATCGAACCGGAGCTGACCGAGACGGTGGAGGCCCTACGGGACTGGTTGCTGCGCGCCGACCCGGCGGCCGTCGCCGCGCGGCTGCGCCAGCGTGCCTGGCCGGCCGCCCGACCGGCGCCAATCAGGCCGCTCGCCCAGGCCGACGCGCTCGCCGCACTGGACGCCGACTCCCGGCTCACCCTGCGCCCGGGTCTGCGCTGGCAGCTCGTGCCGCACGGGGCGGACACGGTGGCGCTGCGGCTGTTCGACCGCACCATCACCCTGCCGGCGAGCTGCGAGGCGGCGGCCCGCGCCCTGCTCACCGGCGCGGTCACCCGCGTCGGTGACCTACCCGGCCTGCCCGACGACGCCGACCGGGTGACCCTGGCCCGACGCCTGCTGCGCGAGGCCGTCCTGATCCCGGCCTGAGCTACCCGGCGGTGGCCGCGACCAGCTCGATCCGGAGCGTGTTCGTGATCTCGTCGGTCAGCTCACCCTCCGCGCCGAACGAGATCGTGCCCTGGTCGGTGACGCCGAAGACGAGTTGCACAGTGCCGGCCTTCAGCACCAGCGGGTCGTCGCCCCCGGTGCCGGCGGCGACCACGGCGCGGATCGTGGTGATCGCGTCCACCAGGGTCGCCTCGACCGCGCTGTGGCGCAGCTCGTGCCGCTCCTGGAGATCCTTGGCGACGAGCGTGATGTCGATGGCGTGGGTCTTCTGGTGGGAGCGGCTGCCGCTCCCCCTGACCTTCCAACCGATCACCGGCACTCGGAGAGCCGCAAGCTTGTCGAAAGAGGCCCCAGCAGACCGTCCACGCCGTCGCGCCATCGCGGCCCGATCACGACGATCAGTGCTGTCGTGCCGGCCAGGCGCTTCCGAATCGCCGCCGAAAGCCCGGGATTGCCGACAAAGGAGCGGCAATTGCTGGTGACACGGTGTTTGCCGAATCGGTCACGCAGCGCACCGGCGATCGAGCGCGCGACGAAGCCCCCGTCGTCCGCGCGGTAGCTGAGAAAGAAGCTGACCATTTCGCGTACGGTATCGAAGTTCCGACCGCGATTCGCTGCGCCCACGGTCGGTTCTTCGACAGTCCCTCGCGCCGTGCCGGGTCAGCGGCCGAGCGTGAGGAGCAGCGCGGTGGTCAGCAGGCCCGCGCCGAGCACCACCGTGATCGGCCGGGGCCCGAGCACCGCGTGCCGGCGGTCGGCCAGCACCCGCGCCGGCACGAGGCCGACAAGCGGCCCGAGCAGCGTCACCACAAGCGCCAGCACCGGCAGCCCGACCGCCAGGTCGCCGCCGTACCCGACGCCCAACGCCCGCGCGCCGGCCCCCAGCGCGTACGCCACCACGGCCCCGGCCACCCCGCAGAGGGCCAGCAGCGGGTTGACCGAACCCGGCAACTCACCCGGCTGCCCGGCCCGGTCGAGCAGGTCCCGGGCCCGGGTCAGCAGCAGCACCGCGTCGGTGCCCCCGCCGCCGTTGACGGGTGCGGGTGGGCCGCCGAGGCGACGGGCGCCGAGGCGCGTCCGCACCTGCTGCCACAGGTGCGCCACCTCGGCGTCAACCCGTTCCTGCTGCTCGCGTGCCTCGACCAGCTCCTCCTCGGCGTGCCGCACCTGCTCGGTGGCCTCCGCGACGGCCCGCTCGGCGGCGGCGCACTGCCGCTCGTACCAGGTGTGCGCCTCGGCCCGCTGCTCCCGCACGCGTGCGGTGATGTCGGCCAGCCGCCGCAACTGCGCCGCGTACGTCTGGCTGGCCACTGGTTCGTTCATCGGGACGGTCCATACGGGATGATGACCTGTCCGGTGCGGTGGACCGCCCGGTCGAAGAAGAGCCCCCGCCAGGGGCGCGGATACCAGTCTGGGCCGCCGGTGCCCGGGTACAGCGAGGCACCCAGCTCGCCCCCGTGTGCGTCAAGCGCCACCCAGGCACCGATCTGGTCGGTGCGGGCGGCCGGCCCACCGAGGTCGGCGCGCATCCGGGCCACGCCCCGCCACCAGGCCAGCACGTGGGTGCGCCGTTCCGGCCCGTCGTGCAGGATCCGGCGGAGCTGCTCCAGGCCGGTACGCCGACCCGCGCGGGCGGCCAGCGCGCCGGCCGCCGCGTCGACCGCGAACAGCAGCAGATAGTGCGGGCTGCCCGGCCCGGTCAGCCCGTCGGCGGTCTCGGCCATCAGCTCGCCAACGGTCTCCTCGTCGTACCAGGCGGCGTCGTCGGCAAGGTCGTCGTAGAGGGCACGGGCCATCGGGTCGGCGTCCGCGTCGAGGCAGGCGATGGAGAACCGGGCGGTGCCCGGCGGGTGCTGGCGGGCCAGCGACCGGGCCGCCGCGTCCAGCACCGCGCACGCCTCGTCCACCCTGGTGCCCAGCACCGCGAGGTTGCGCCCGGGGGCGCGGGGAAGCCGCAGCGCCGCCGATCGGGACTGCACGTCGATGATCTCGCCGAGCAGCGCCACCGGGTTACGCGGCGTGGCCTGGTCGGCGGGCACGGCGAGCGCCCGGAAGTCCGGCGCGTCCGCCAGCCGGGGGATGGCGTCGCCGTCGAAGAGCCGAGCCGGTGCCGCGTCGGGTGGGCGCATCCGCCACAGCCGGTGCTGCAACCCGCTCCACGTCTCCCAGTCGCTCGCCGACGGGATCCGGGCGACCTCGTTGCCCTCCACCATTCCCGACTCGGCGTTGACCACCGCGTGCCAGCGGGGCAACGACTGCGCCGCGTCGTTGCGCTCGGCGAGGATCCGCAGCGCCTTGGGCAGGGCGATGCGCAGGGTGAACTGGGCGACAAGCGCGGGACGGCCCCACAGCGCCTCGATGCCCCGGACGTCCTGCGAGGCGAGCACCAGGTGGATGCCCTGCGACCGGCCGCGTCGGGCCAGGTCCTCCAGCAGGTCGGCCGCCTCCCGGGCGACCACGTCCCGGCCGGCCAGCAGCATCTGGAACTCGTCGACCACCGCGACGATCCGTGGCCAGTGCCCGGTCGGGTCGACGGCCCGCAGCTCGGCGAGCTTTGTCACCTCGTGCTTCTTGGCCGCGTCGGCACGCCGGCGCAGCTCCTCGGCGAGGAACCGCAGCAGCGCCAACCCGAACTCCCGGTCGGTGTTGACGTTGATGCCGACCAGCCGCATGTGCGGCAACCAGCTCGGGTCGCGCCGGCCCTGCGCGAACCGCGCGAAGGACACCCCCTCCTTGAAGTCGAGCAGGTAGAACTCCAGCTCGGCGGGGGAGTAGCGGGCGGCGAGGGCACCGATCCACGCGAAGATCAGGTTGGTCTTGCCGGTGCCGGACGGCCCGCCGATAAGCGCGTGCGGCGGGTAGTCACCCAACGTCAGCCGCACCGGCCGGCCCTGCGGCCCCTCACCGATCGGCGCGGTCAACCCGTCCGCGGAGTCCTCCCGCCACATCAGCTCGGGCGGGGGCAGCAGGTCGGCGAACGGGGTCGGTGGTGGGCCCGCGTTCACCCGGGCGGCGATCTCCCGGCAGGTCTCGGTGACAAGCGTCGCCGGTGGCGGCGGGTCCAGCCGGATCGGCAGACCGGCCGACCCGCCGATCCGCGCTCCGGACGCCCCGGCCACCACCCGGGTCACCGTCGGATCGTCCGGCAACGGCACACCGTGCACCACCAGGTGCACCCCGCACGCCGGGCCGGCGCGAACGATCCGGTCCAACTGGCCGCGCTCGTGCCGGTTCAGCTCGTCACCGCCGAGCAGCACCGCCACCCGCCACGGTTCGGGTCGCCGGCCGGTCGCCGCGGCGAGTTCGCGGAGCGACGCGTACTCGCCGGCGAGCACCGTCTCGTTGATCCGGCGGATCTGTTCCACCAGGTCGTCGAGCAGGGGACCCAGCCCGCCCGGGCCTACGAAGGTGAGCAGCCCGGCCGTGCCCAGGGGCGCGAACCCGGCCAGGCCACCGCCGAGCTGCTCCGGGTCGTACCCGACCAGCCGTACCGTCCCGGGGTCGGCGCGGCCGACGGCCCGCAGCAGCAACGCGGACACCACCGCGTCGCAGCCGGCCCGATCGTCGCCGGTGAGGTGGACGTGCCCGGCGTCGAGGAGCGGCACCAGCGCGGGCACCGGGTCGACGTCGTCGATGCGGACCGTGCCGACCCGCAGCGCGCCGGGTGGCTCCGCCCGTCGGGTCGGCGTCGGCGCCCATCCCGCCCAGTCGGCCCCCGCACACCCGGGCGCCTCCGCACGGGCCGCCTCGGCGGCGCGCTGGGCCAGCTCGGTGATCCGCGCAGAATACCGGGCGTCGATCTCGGCGATGCGGCGATCCCGCTGGGCGCCCACCCGCTCCGGCATGGCTGCCGCCGCCCGCTGGACCCGGGCCAGCCGCTCCCGCCCGGCGGACAGCTCGGCCTGCGCGGCGGACAGGCGGGTACGGGTGGCGCCCAACGCCTCGGCGAGGGTCTCCCGGACCCGCCTGGCGAGTTGGCCACGCCGGTCAGCCATCGGAGCCCCGACGCGTCGGCGCGTCCCGCCAGGGGCTGACCGAGCGCGGCGGCAGCCCGCCGGAGCGTTGCCCGCCGGCGTCCCCCGGCCGCCGCGCGGCGGCACCGGGACGGGAAACCGCGCCGGCTGCCTGGCCCGTACCGGTTTGCCGGTCCGTACCGGTTTGCTGGCCCGTGTCCGCTTCTCGACCCGCGCCGCCCGCCGGCAGATCCCGGCCGAGGCGGGCGAGCAGCAGCCCGGTCGCCACACCGGCGGTCACCGCCGAGTCGGCGGCGTGTGGCGGCTCTCCCGAGCCACGCGGTGGAGGCATCCGGCACACCCGGGTCAGCAGCGTCTCCAGCACCGGCGGCGGCAACCCGGGCAGCAGGTCGCGTACCCGCCCGTCCAGCTCGCCGCGCAGCCGGCCGAGGTCGGCGGCGCGGGGCGGGTGCCCCAGCAGCTCGCCGGCCAGCTCGCGCAGCAGCGGCGGCGCCAGCGCGGCCATCCCCAACCCCACGTCGGCCGGGGCGCGGCGCAGCTCGGCGCGCAGCCGGTCCCGGTCACCGGAGCGGACGCCACCCACCACCCGGCGCAGCAGTTCCTGGGAGTCGTTCAGGCGCTCGTCGGGTGTGTCGTCGGCGCCCTCGCGCCCGCCGGTCAGCTCGGCCACCCGCACCGACCACCAGCGGCGCATCCGGACCTGCTCGGCCGGCTCCGGCGCCACGGTGGTCGGCCCGGCCTCCGGCGGCGTGTCGTGCCGGGGAGCGCGTTGTTCCGGGCGGGGTGGTGGGGCGCCATCGGCGGCCAGGCCGATCGCGGCCAGGTACGCCGACAGCTGCTCCTGCGCCACCCGCAGCGCGTAGCCGGCGCTCTCGGCGTGCTCCGTGGCGGCGGACAGCTCCGGCACCCCCATCGGGTTGGACGACTCCTGGCGCACCCAGCGCAGCCGCTCCGCGGCCAGGCCGAACTTTTCCAGCGCCTGCCCGAGCAGCGCCACCGGGAACTCCTCGCTGGCGGCGCGGACCTGCCCACCGACATCCTCGATGATGGACACGGCGGCCTACAGGGTCGCGACGTAGAGCTGCGCCTGCTCCACCGCGACGAGTGTCGCGGCGAGGCACTCCTCCAGCTCCTGGCTGGCCTGGGTCAGGGACGCCTGGGCCGTCTCGACGGTCTCGTGTCCGCTGCCCTCCAGCGCGCCGGCCAGGGTCTGCTGCGCCTCGGCCAACTTTTCACCGGCGGCCTGCACGGCTGTCTGCCCGTCGGAGATCTGTTGGAGGGCGACATCGATGGCAGCCTTCAGCTCGGCGACGCTCGCCACGGCGGAACCTCCTGGGGGCGGGGAGATCTCCATTAGAGCTTATCGGCGGCAGCGAAAGAACATCCGCCCTGTCGGTGTTCCTGCCCGCCTGTCCGGAAGGCACCCGGAAGTGTCGGGAGTCCGTTCTGTGGGAGTCCCAGTGCGAGAACTTCTCAATTCTCGCGGAGCCAGCGAGGCCCGTACACCTCGGCGCCCAGGGCGGTGACCCGCTCGCGCAACTCCCGGTCGGCCGTGACCACCAGCCGGCGGCGCTGCGGAGCGCCCGCGACCAGGTCGACCACGCTGTCGTCGCCGGAGCCGGGAGCCGAGACCACCCGGACGCCGTCGGTGCCGGGCACGTCCCGCGCGGCGCCCTCGACCACCAGCACCACCTCGACGGGAGCGGGCAGCCGGGCCGGCAGCCCGATCGTCGCCACCGGGGCGAGGGAGTCTCGCAGCCGCGCGGCGGCTCCGGCCCGGTCCCGCCACCACCCGTTCGGGCGGGAGCCCACCACGTTGGCGCCGTCCACGATCAGCAGCGGGGTCTCATCCATGCCACCAGCCTGCCACCACCGGGCGGCGCGGGCCCGACGCCACACCCGGAACCACCCGAGGGCAATCGTGCGGCGTTTGTCGGGGCGCGCGCCGGGTAGCCCCTGCCGACCGTGCCGCACCCAACTGCGGAGGACAGACATGATGGGACCCGGTGACCTCGGCTCCGACCCGTGGGACGAATTCCTGGCCCGGTACTTCGGCCGGGGTGAGGGAGGACGCCGACCGCCGCACCGGGTCGACATCACCCGCCTGATGACGGCCGACGCGCGGGAGATGCTGGCCGACGCGGCCCGGCGGGCGGCGCAACGGCACAGCAGCGACCTCGACACCGACCACCTGCTGTGGGCGGCGCTGCAACGCGAACCCCTGCGTGACCTGGTCCGCCGTGCCGGCGCCGACCCGGACACCCTGCTCAACGCGCTGGGCGGCAAGGGTGACGGCGCGCCGCGCGGTGAGGTGCCGCCCAACCTGTCGCTGACGCCGGCGGCCAAGCGGGCTCTGCTCGACGCCCACCAGCTGTCCCGGGCGATGGGCGCCAACTACATCGGCCCCGAGCACATCCTCATGGCGCTGCCGCTCAACCCGGAGTCGCCCGCCGGGCGGATGCTGGCCGCCGGCCGGATCCAACCCGAGTCGTTGCAGGCCGCCAACGCCGAGCGCGGGCCGATGACCGGGCCGAAGCCCGACCGCGGCACCCCCACGCTCGACCAGTACGGCCAGGACCTCACCGACCTGGCCCGCAACGACCAGATCGACCCGGTGATCGGCCGCGCCGACGAGATCGAGCAGGCCGTGGAGATCCTGTCCCGGCGGACCAAGAACAACCCGGTGCTGATCGGCGAGGCCGGCGTCGGCAAGACCGCGATCGTCGAGGGCCTCGCCGAGCGGATCTGCGACGGGGACGTGCCGCAGACCCTGCTCGGCAAGCGGGTCGTCCAACTGGACCTGGCCGGCCTGGTCGCCGGCACCCGCTACCGGGGTGACTTCGAGGAGCGGCTCAAGAAGGTCATCGACGAGATCCGCGCGCACCGGGACGAGCTGATCATCTTCATGGACGAGATTCACACCCTGGTCGGGGCGGGCGGCGCCGGCAGCGAGGGCGGGATGGACGCGTCCAACATGCTCAAACCGGCCCTCGCCCGCGGTGAGCTGCGCGTCATCGGCGCGACCACGCTCGACGAGTACCGCAAGAGCATCGAGAAGGACGCCGCGTTGGCCCGGCGCTTCCAGCCGGTGCTGGTGCCCGAGCCGAGCATCGACGACACCATCGCGATCCTGCGCGGGCTGCGCGACCGCTACGAGGCCCACCACCAGGTGCGCTTCACCGACGAGGCGCTGGTCGCCGCCGCCGAGCTGTCCGACCGGTACGTCACCGACCGGTTCCTGCCGGACAAGGCCATCGACCTCATCGACCAGGCCGGCGCCCGGGTGCGGCTGCGCACCCGTACCCCGGCGTCCGACGTGCGGGAGCTGGAACAGGAACTCGACGACGTACGCCGGGACAAGGAACAGGCCGTCACCGACGAGCAGTACGAGCGCGCCTCGGCGTTGCGCGACCGGATCTCCGAGCTGGAGGAGGAGATGCGCCGCGCCAACGGCGACGACGGCACCAGCTCCCAGGTGCCCGAGGTGGGTCCACAGGAGATCGCCGAGGTGGTCTCCCGGGCCACCGGCATCCCGGTCAGCCAGCTCACCGAGGAGGAACGCGACCGGCTGCTGCGTCTGGAGGGCCACCTGCACGAGAAGGTCGTCGGTCAGGACGACGCGGTCAGCGCGGTCGCCGAGGCCGTCCGCCGCTCCCGCGCCGGGCTGGCCGACCCGGAGCGCCCGATGGGCAGCTTCCTGTTCCTCGGCCCGACCGGCGTCGGCAAGACCGAGCTGGCCCGCGCCCTGGCCGAGGCGCTGTTCGGCGAGGCCGACCGGATGGTGCGCGTCGACATGAGCGAGTTCCAGGAACGGCACACCGTCAGCCGGCTGGTCGGTGCCCCACCCGGGTACGTCGGCTACGAGGAGGCCGGCCAGCTCACCGAGGCGGTGCGCCGCCGCCCGTACGCGGTGGTGCTGCTCGACGAGATCGAGAAGGCCCACCCGGACGTGTTCAACATCCTGCTCCAGGTGCTCGACGACGGGCGGTTGACCGACAGCCAGGGCCGCACGGTGAACTTCAAGAACACCGTACTGATCATGACGAGCAACCTCGGCTCCGAGCTGATCACCGGTACCCAACGGGCCGTCGGGTTCGGCACCGGGGAGCCGGGCAGCGAGCAGGAGAACGACGAGCTCCGCGAACGGCTGATGCGTCGCCTGCAGGAGAACTTCCGCCCGGAGTTCCTCAACCGCATCGACGAGGTGATCATCTTCCGCCGGCTGGAGGCCGAGCAGCTGCGCGACATCACCGCGCTGCTGCTGGAGGAGACCCGCCGTCGGCTGCACGCCCAGGACATCCAGGTGGAGTTCACCACCGCCGGCGTCGACTGGCTCGCCGAGCACGGCTACCAGCCGGAGTTCGGTGCCCGTCCGCTGCGCCGGGTGATCCAACGCGAGGTGGACAACCACCTGTCCCGGATGCTGCTGGAGTCGGCGATCTCACCCGGACAGAAGGTCACCGTGGACGCCCGCGACGGGCAGCTCACCTTCGACGTCACCGCGGGCGAGCGGGGGTACACCGCCGCCACGACAACACACCCGCGATGAGCGGGGCGGCGCGGCGAGGCGAGCACGAGGAGCCGCACCAACCCGCGGACTCCGAGCAGACCCGGGACGAGGACGACCATCCCGACCCGATCGTGGCGTCGCCCACCGCGAACCCCCGCCGTACGCGGGTGCCACCCGAGGGCCTGCACCCGAAGACCGACCAGGACGACCCGGAGACGTCCGGACACCGCCCGCGAGAGGAGACCTGATGGTACGCGAAGCTCGGCTCGACCCCGAGGTGGAAGTGCTCTGGGAGGACTTCCACGCCGAGGTCAACGTCCCGTCGGAGCAGCTGCGCACCTGGCTGCTCACCCGGGGGTCCGGCGAGGACTCGTTCGGGTCCAACCCGAACCTCGACCTGCCCCAACCGGGCCGGGAGATCCTCAAGGTGCTCAACAAGCGCAAGGTCGACCTCACCGGCGAGGACATCGAGGTGATGCGGGAGGCGGTCGAGCGGATCCGCGAGCTGATGGACGCCAAACCGAAGCGCGGCAACGCCGACGACAGCTGGCGGCACTCGCTGCTCGACCTGGGCCACGACCCGCTCGTCGAACGCTGAACGGTGCCACACCCGACGGTGCCGCCCCGGCTCGGGGCGGCACCGTCGCGGTCCCGCTACTGGCCCTGGTCGGGTTCCATGCTGGCGATGGTCAGCCCCGCCGCGTCGGCCGCGGCGTCCCGGTCGCCGCGGGTCTGGTCCTCGCGGCTGAGCAGGTTGGCGTACTCGGTGACGTCGGCCGGGTCGGGCACCTCCGGCAGGCGGCGCAGGAACGCCTCCACCTCGCGGGTGGCGGCGGTGTGCGCGGCGGCCGCCTGGCGCAGCAGTTCCCGGTCGTCGGCGGGCGGGTAGAGGTCGGTCATGTCCGCCTGATACCCCGCCAACGCCGGTTCGCACCGCCACCGGCGGGTCATCACCCGGCCGGGTGGGCTCACACCCCGCTGGGCTGCCGCACACCGAACCCCGGATTGCGCAGCAGCCAGTCCAGGTAGGTGGGGTGCGGCGCCAGCGAGTCGGTGTACGCCGCCTTGGCCGTCTCCAACACCAGCTGCGCGCCCCGCGCGGCGGGAGAGTCCGGATGCCAGCCCAGCAGCAGCCGCCAGCGCAGCGGAATCCCCGCCAACCGGCGGGTGACCAGCCCTGCCACCGGCCGGAACGTCGCCTGGCACAACGCCACCGCCACGCCGGCGTCGACCAGGTCGACGCAGCCGCGGATGTCGGTCTCGTACATCTTGCGGGGAGTGAAACCGGCGCGGGCGCAGGCGGCGGCGAAGCAGTCGCCGAAACAGCCGTCGCCGGGCGCCGCCACCCAGTGCTCGTGGCGCAGGTCCGCCAGCCGCACCTCGGCGCGCCCCGCGAGAGGGTGGGTCTCCGGCAGTAACACCAGCACCGGATCGATGGCCACCTCCCGCCAGCTCAACCCGAACCCGGCCGACGGGCTGGCGTCGCCACACACGCCGGCGAGCACGAAGTCCAGCCGGCCGCCCGCCACCAACTGCGCCAACTCGTCCACCGACCACGAGGCGTACGTGGTGATCTGGGCCGGCGGGTGTTCGGTGGCCAACCGATGCACCAGCCGACCCAGGATCGGGCTGTTCACCCCGCCGAACCGGAAGCACGGCGGCGCGTCACCGGAACCGGCCAGCCGGGCCGCCTCGTCCTGCAGCCCCTTCATCGCCGGCAGCAACACCCGGGCCCGGGCCAGCACCAACTCACCCAGCGCGGTCGGGCGTGCGCCGCGCCGGTCCCGGTCGAACAGCGGTCCGCCCAGTGTCCGTTCGATCCGCTGAAGCTGAGCGGTGAGCGCCGGCTGAGCCAGGCCGAGCGCCGACGCCGCCTTGGTCACGCTCCCCGTCTCCGCGATCGCGCAGACCACCCGCAGGTGACGCAACTCCAGGTTCATACGGTGACGGTAGGACCACGCCGCAGCGTGCGGAAGAGCCTGAAGGTATTGGTGAGATTGAATGCACAGCGGTTCGTCGCCGGTCAGCCGCGCGGCGGCTCCGGCAGGTCCGTCAGGTACGTCGGCCGCCGCGTCACCGCGTCGCGGACCTTGTCCACCACACCCACCGCCGGCTCGACGATCCGGTTCCACGGCGGGGTCGCCGGGGTGCCCGGATGCGGCCGGGTCGGCGCCGCCTCCTCAGCGATCTCCAGCCGGTTGCCCAGCCGGATCAGCTCCTCCTCGGTGGCCACCGCGCGCAGCTCGGCGACCAGCGCGCCGACCCCCTCCACGTGCCGGCGCACCCGCGCCGCGACCTCGGTCAACGCCTCCTCCGCCAACCCCTTCAGGACGTTCAGCAGCGCGGCGTCGGCGCTGATCTCGGCGTCCACCCGCTCGTCGGCGTTCGGCAGCGCGGCCCGCGCCGCCGGCAGCAGGTACTGCTCCTCCGCCGACAGGTGCCGCGACAGCGCGGCGGTGAGCACCGCCAGGCCCTCCCGCGGAGTGGTGTCCGGGCCGGTCAGCTGATCCAGCAGCGCCAGCAACTGCTGGTGCTCCCGGTCCACGATGTCGGCGATGCTGCGGCCACCGGGGCGGAAACCCTCATCGGGCGTGGGCGCGGGCGGCAGCGGCGGCAGGGGAACGGCGGACATGGTGCCCTCCTCGACTGGCGGGCGGAAGCTCCGGCAGGGGATGTGCGGTCGTGAGCGGCGATACCCGGACCCGCTCGCGGTGAAACCGGGCCCGTCGATGCGTCGCCCGCGCAGGCCGGTGCGCTGCCCGGCCGGCCCCCTCGGGCTGGTATGAAGAGGCGATGACGAGCGAACCCACCGCCGAGGTCGTGGACCTCTGCCGCGACCTGCTGCGTATCGACACCACCAACACGGGGGACAACGACACCAGCGTCGGCGAGCGCCGCGCCGCCGAGTACGTGGCGGAGAAGCTCGCCGAGGTGGGCGTCGAAGCCGTCCTGCACGAATCCGCCCCGGGCCGGGCGAACGTCGTGGCCCGCATCCCCGGCACCGACCCGAGCCGGGGCGCGCTGCTGGTGCACGGCCACCTGGACGTGGTGCCCGCCGACGCCGACGAGTGGTCGGTGCACCCGTTCTCCGGCGAACTGCGCGACGGCTACCTGTGGGGCCGGGGCGCCATCGACATGAAGGACTTCGACGCCATGGTGCTCGCCGTCGTGCGGCACTGGCAGCGCACCGGCGTGCGACCCCCGCGCGACATCGTGCTCGCGTACACCGCCGACGAGGAGGCGGGCAGCGACTACGGCGCGCGGTTCCTGGTGGACAACCACCGGGACCTCTTCGACGGCTGCACCGAGGCGATCGGTGAGGTCGGCGGCTTCTCCTACTCGGTCAGCGACAGCCAGCGGCTCTACCTCATCGAAACCGCCGAGAAGGGCATCGACTGGCTGCGGCTGCACGCCAAGGGCCGCCCCGGGCACGGCTCGATGATGCACGACGACAACGCCGTCACGGCGCTCGCCGAGGCCGTCGCCCGGATCGGCCGGCACCGCTTCCCGGTCGTGGTCACCGACACCGTGCGGGCCTTCCTGACCGAGGTCTCCGACCTGCTCGGCATCGAACTGGACCCGGACGACCCGGAAACCGCCATCGCCAAGCTCGGCCCCATCGCCAACATCATCGGCGCGACCATCCGCAACACCGCCAACCCGACCCGGTTGAGCGCCGGCTACAAGGACAACGTCATCCCCGGCCGGGCCACCGCCACCATCGACTGCCGCAGCCTGCCCGGCCAGTCCGAGCTGCTGGAACGGCAGCTGCGCGAGCTGGTCGGCCCGGACATCGCCATCGAGTACGTCCAGCGGCAGCCGGCCCTGGAGACCACCTTCGACGGCGACCTGGTCGAGGCCATGTCGGCGGCGCTGCGCGCCGAGGACCCGGGCGCCCGGCCCGTACCGTACATGCTCTCCGGCGGCACCGACGCCAAGGCGTTCTCCCAGCTCGGCATCCGCTGCTTCGGGTTCGCCCCGCTGCAACTGCCCGCCGATCTGAACTTCTCCGCGTTGTTCCATGGCATCGACGAGCGCGTTCCGGTCGACGGACTACAGTTCGGCGTGCGGGTTCTCGACCGGTTCCTCCGCACCTGCTAGCCGTTTCCCCCATCGTGAAGGGACTGCCCACATGACCGACCAGCACGGTGAGCTGGACGCCGCTCTCGAGCGGGTGATCGAAGCGGCCCGCCACCACCTGGCCGCCGTACGCGCCGCGCAGGGCCGCGTCGACGACGACGACGTCTGGCAGGCGTACGTCGCGTTGAACAACGCGTCCTACGCGTACGACGAGCGTCTGCTCGACGCCTTCGGCGAGGTGACGCCGTGGGACGTCGACTCGATCGACCCGGACGAGGCCGACGAGCGATTCGGCGGCCCCGAGGGTTCCGAGGCCAGTGACCCGCACCCCCGCGTGATCTCGGTACGCCAACGCCGCGACTACCGGGTGCCGAGTGTCTCCGCGCTGCTGCGCGTCGCCGAGGCGGCCCGCCGCGAGGGCACCCCGGAGGACGACGAGCCGGCACCCGTGGAGGGTGTCGGCGAGGCGGTGCTGGAGCTGCTGCAGAGCGGCGACGGCTCACTCGGCGCGCTGGACGTCCCCGAGCTGGAGCCCCTCGACGGGGTGGTCATGGTCAGCGAGGTGGGCACTCCCGTCGACCTGGAGTCGTTCGACGACGACGACTCCGTCGGCCCGTTCCAACCGGCGGCCGACGACCGGCTGGTCGGCCGCCTCGACGAGCACCCGTTCCTGGAGCTCGACGACGACCACGACCACGCCGGCCACCAGCACTAGGCCGTACGACGCCCGGGGCCCGGTCGAGTCACCGACCGGGCCCCGGGCGTCGTTTCCGCCCGGCCCTCAGTACGACAGGCCCGGCTGCGGCTGGTTGACCCGCCGACGGCGCAGCACCACCTGCCGCGTACCGTCCCGGTACAGCCGCACCCGGGCCAACTCCCATCCGGAGAACTCCGCCTGGATCGCCAACTGCGCCGCGGCGGTCAACCGGTCGACGTTCGGCGGCAGCCGCAGCGGCGCGTACTCGTAGTCCATGCCACCCATGCTGCCCAGCCCAGCGGCCGTCCGCCACCCCCTCCGGGGTGACCAACGCCGCTGCCGTGGCGGTTCGTGCCTCCCTGTGCGCGCCCGCGTGGTCCCTCCCGACCGGATCGACCAGAATGCCGTCGGACAGCCGGCCGTGGGTCACCCTGCGGGTCGCTGACGGCGTCGAGGAGGTAGCGCGCGACGGCGGTGACCCGTCGGTGGCCCCGGCCTCCGTCGCCGTGACCCGTCGGTGGCCCCGGCCTGGTCGACGGGTCAGCCGTCGCGCTCGGGGTAGCCGACCGGCACCGCGGAGACGTCGTCCAACGCGGTGGTGATCTCCTCGGGCAGGGTGATCCGCTCCACCTGCAGCGCGCCGAGCAGCTGCCCCACCGTCCGGGCGCCGAGGATCGGCGCCGTCACCCCCGGCCGGTCCCGGATCCACGCCAGCGCCACCTCCAACGGCGACACGCCCAGCCCGCCGGCCGCGGTCGCCACCGCCTCCACGATGCTGGAGCAGCGCGGCTCCAGGTACGTCGCCACGAACCGCTCAAAGTGCGGCGAGGCGGCCCGCGAGTCCGCCGGACGGCCGTGCCGGTACTTTCCGGTGAGCACCCCCCGGCCCAGCGGCGACCAGGGCAGCACGCCCAGGCCGAGCGCGTCGCACGCGGGCAGCACCTCCCGCTCCACCCCCCGCTCCAGCAACGAGTACTCGACCTGGGACGCGACCACCGGTGCCCGACCCGGCCAGGCCGTCTGCCAGGCGGCGGCCCGCGCGGTCTGCCAACCGGAGAAGTTCGACACCCCCACATAGCGGACCTTGCCGCTGGCCACCGCGTGGTCCAGAGCGGCCAGCGTCTCCTCAAGGGGGGTGTCCGGGTCGTACCCGTGCACCTGGAACAGGTCGACGTGGTCCGTGCCGAGCCGCCGCAGCGACGCGTCCAGCGTCCGTAGCAGGTGCCCACGGGAGCCGTCCCGGCGCCGGCCGCTGCCCGGGCGCAACCCCGCCTTGGTGGCGATCAACAACTCGTCGCGGGGGACGAGGGTGCCCAGCAGCGAGCCGATCACCGACTCGGCGTCACCGTCGCCGTACACGTCGGCGGTGTCGATCAGGTTGCCGCCCGCGTCCAGGTAACTCTTCAGCTGGGCGGCCGCGTCGTCGGCGTCGGTGTCCCGACCCCAGGTCATGGTGCCGAGTGCGAGCCGGGAAACCGCCAGCCCGCTTCGGCCGAGCGGTCGCTGTTGCATGGGTGAACCTTATTTCGAACCTGCCGCCACGGATATCCTCGCTCCCGTATCTCTGCCGGTTCTGCCGGTTCCGCCGCCGTGGACTGCCCCGATGGAGGGGGGATCATTGGAGGAGAGCCGGTGATCGAGTCCGTTGTCGGCATTGCGTAACCTGATGCGACCTGTGCCACGGATGGGGGAGGACCAGTGCGACTCGGGCTCAGCCTCGGATACCAGACGGCGTGGAGCACGCCGGCCGACCACCTGGCGCTGGCCCAGGAGGCCGACCGGCTCGGCTACTCGGTGGTGTGGGCGGCGGAGGCCTACGGCTCCGACTCGCCGAGCATGCTCGCCTGGATGGCCGGCCAGACCGAACGGATCGACGTCGGCGCCGCGGTGATGCAGATCCCCGCCCGTACGCCGGCCGCCACCGCGATGACCGCGGCCACCATCGACGCGCTCTCCGGCGGCCGGTTCCGGCTCGGCCTGGGCGTCTCCGGCCCGCAGGTCTCCGAGGGCTGGCACGGGGTGCGCTTCGCCAAGCCCCTCGGCCGGACCCGTGAGTTCGTCGACATCGTCAAGCTCGCCATCGCCCGCAAGGAGGTCGCGTACGACGGCGAGCACTACACGCTGCCGCTGCCGGACGGCCCCGGCAAGGCCCTGCGCCTGGGCTTCCACCCACCCCGCGAACACATACCGATCTACCTGGCCGCGGTCGGCCCGAAGAACCTGGAACTGGCCGGCGAGATCGCCGACGGCTGGCTCGCCGTGTTCTACGCCCCGGAGTTCGCCGACGAGCAGCTCGCCTCCGTCGCCGCCGGACGCGCCAAGGTCGGCAAGGAACTGGCCGGCTTCGACGTGGTGCCGTCCGTGCCCGTGGTGATCGGCGACGACGTGGCGTCCTGCGCCGAACTGGTGCGCTGGTACGCCGCCCTCTACGTGGGCGGGATGGGCAGCCGGCAGCAGAACTTCTACAACCAGCTCGCCACCCGGATGGGCTACGGCGACGCCGCCCGCGAGGTGCAGGACCTGTACCTGGCCAAGCGGCAGCGTGATGCCGCCGCCGCCGTACCGATGGAGTTCATCGACCGCACCTCGCTGCTCGGCCCCAAGGAGCGCATCGCCGAGCGGATGCGGGAGTACGCCGCCGCCGGAGTCACCACGCTGTCGGTCACGCTGTTCGTGGCCGACCGGGACAGCGGCGTGCAGACCCTGCGTACCGTCGCCGAGGCTCTCGAGCTCTCGGGAGTCGGCGAGTGACCTGGGTCGAGGCCATCGTCCTGGGCATCGTCCAGGGACTGACCGAGTTCCTTCCGGTCAGCTCGTCGGGGCATCTGCGGATCACCTCGGCGATCTTCTTCGACCGCGACGCCGGCGCGTCGTTCACCGCGGTCACCCAGCTCGGCACCGAGGCGGCGGTGCTGATCTACTTCGCCAAGGACATCTGGCGGATCACCCGTACCTGGCTGGTCGGGCTGCGCGACCGCTCGGTGCGCTCCAGCCTCGACTACCGGATGGGCTGGTACGTCATCGTCGGCTCGATCCCGATCGGGCTGTTCGGGTTCCTCTTCAAGGACCAGATCAAGACCGCCGGACGCAACCTGTGGGTCGTGGCGACCACGCTGATTGTGTTCGCGTTCGTGCTGGCGTTCGCCGAGTACTGGGGGCGGCAGACCCGCACCCTGGAGAACTTCCGGATGAAGGACGGCGTGGTGATGGGCTTCGCCCAGGCCATGGCGCTGGTTCCCGGCGTGTCCCGCTCCGGCGGAACGCTCACCGCCGGCCTGCTGCTCAACCTGACCCGGGAGGCGGCGGCGCGGTACTCGTTCCTGCTGGCCATCCCGGCCGTGGTCATGTCCGGCGTATTCAGCCTCGGCGACGTCTTCGAACCGTCGGCCCCCGGCACATCCGTGCCCTCCGTGGCCCAGATGATCGTGGCGACGGTGATCGCCTTCGGCATCGGGTACGCGGCCATCGCCTGGCTGCTGCGCTACGTCGCCCACCACACCCTGTACGTCTTCGTCCTGTACCGGGTCGCGCTGGGCACCCTGGTCCTCGCCCTCCTGCTGACCGGCGCGATCGACGCCACCTGATCACCACCCGTCAACGGCGGTTCATTCCCCTGGCCCCGGCTCGGCGCAGGTGGGGGTTTCGTCGCCTGCTGACGGGACCTGTCCACGATTCACGTCTGGGTACGCCGAAGGCCGGCACCCTGTGCGGGTGCCGGCCTTCGGTGTTGTTCTGCGGGTCAGCTGTTCCAGTGCTGGTTGACCAGGTCGGTGGCCTGCTGT